>NZ_JBAURZ010000058.1:0-5491 GCF_049581445.1 Paraburkholderia sp.
GCCCTGCTGCGCGGCTTCGCGCGCGCCGGCCTGCGCGCCGCCGCGATGAAGCCCATTGCGGCCGGCGCTTTCGAAGTGGACGGCGTGTGGCATAACGAAGACGCGGATCAGCTTGATGCCGCATCGACTGTGCTGCTGCCGCCGGAAATTCGCACACCGTATCTGCTGAAAGCACCCGCCGCGCCGCATATCGTCGCCGATCTGGAACACGTCACGCTGGATATTGCGCGCATCGTCGAATGTCACGCTGAGGCAATGCGGCGCGCGGAGCTTGTTGTCGTGGAAGGCGTCGGCGGCTTTCGCGTACCGCTCAGCGACACGCTCGACACCGCCGATCTGGCAGGCGCACTGAATCTGCCCGTCGTGCTGGTGGTCGGCATGCGGCTCGGTTGTATCAGCCACGCGCTGCTGACCGCCGAGGCCATCGCTGCACGCGGTTTGCATCTGGCAGGTTGGGTCGCGAACCGCGTCGATCCGGACATGAGTTTTGCAGACGAAAACATCGCAGCGATTCGCGACCGGCTCGCACGCCAGTACGACGCGCCGCTGCTCGGCATCGTGCCGCATCTGACTCCGGTTTCCGCCGACGCGGCCGCTGATTGTCTCGACACGTCCCATCTCTTGCAGACGCTGCGCGCCGCACAGCGTTGATTCATTGCACATCAATTCAAATCACATCCATCCATGAGGATTGACGATATGACCCAGCTTCACCTCGACCGGCCACAAGCCGCTTCGACTGCCGCCACTACCACTCAAACCGCTGCGGCCCAAGGGACGGCACGGTGGCGCGTCGCCGACGTGGTCGCGCTATACGAGTTGCCGCTCAACGACCTTCTGTTCCGTGCGCAACAGGTCCATCGCGAACACTTCGACGCCAATACCGTGCAGTTGTCGACGCTGCTGTCGATCAAGACCGGCGGTTGCGAAGAAGACTGCGCGTATTGTCCGCAGTCGGTCCATCACGACACCGGCCTGCAAGCCGACAAGCTGATGCCGGTGGATGAGGTGCTCGCCGCCGCGCGTGTCGCAAGAGAGAACGGCGCGACGCGCTTCTGCATGGGCGCCGCGTGGCGTAACCCGAAGGACCGGCACCTGGAGCCGATCAAGGAGATGATCCGCGGCGTCAAGGCGATGGGCCTCGAAACCTGCGTGACGCTCGGCATGCTTGAGACGCATCAGGCGCAAGGGCTGCGCGAAGCGGGCCTTGATTACTACAATCACAATCTTGATACGTCGCCGGAGTTCTACGGCCAGATCATCTCGACGCGAACCTACCAGGACCGTCTCGACACCTTGGAGCGCGTGCGCGATGCGGGCATCAATGTGTGCTGCGGCGGCATTGTCGGACTTGGTGAATCGCGCCGCGAACGCGCTGGGCTCGTCGCGCAACTGGCGAACATGGAGCCGTATCCGGAATCGGTGCCGATCAACAATCTGGTGCAGGTCGAAGGCACGCCGCTAAGCGGCACTGAAGCGTTGGACCCGTTCGAATTCGTGCGCACGATCGCCATTGCCCGCATCACGATGCCACGCGCGATGGTGCGGCTGTCAGCCGGCCGTGAGCAGATGGACGAAGCGCTGCAGGCCATGTGCTTCCTCGCCGGCGCGAACTCGATTTTCTACGGCGACCAGTTGCTGACCACCAGCAACCCGCAGGCGGAGGCGGATCGCAAGCTGCTCGCGCGTCTGGGCATTCGTGCGGAAGCGGCGCAGCAGATGCCGCTGGACAAGAGCGGCTGTGAACATGGTTGCGACGCTCACGCAGCGCCGAACCAGGCGCACAGCTAAGGCTGCAATTCAGAGCGGGCATCAGGGTCATGCTTATTGCGCCGCTTGTTGCGCCGCTTGTTGCCGCGCTTAGGTCCACGCCTGGCTCCACGCTTAAAGCCGCAGTCCATGCTGCGGCCAACGCGTCAGGCCCTCACGCGTGGGCCTGCGCCTGCGCCGCCAGCTCAAAGGTGTCTTCACGGAAGCGCAGCGGTGCGGCGCAATGCACCAGCGTATCGACGAAGTACTTGGCGCGCGGCCACGGACCGAACCCTGCCGCGGTGTTGATATGCCCTGCGTCGCCAAGATTGACGAACGCGCTGCCCAGGCGCTGCGCGAGTTCACGCGAACCTGCCAACGGCATCCACGGATCGGTTTCACTGCCGATCAGGATGGACGGCACACCCAGGCGGCGAGGCTCGAACGCTCCAGCAAAGGCAAACTTGGCGGGACTGGCAGGCGCCACGAACAGCACGCCCACCACCTCGGCCACATACGACGCCTGTTGTAACGCGCGCGCAGCCGCAAGGCAGCCGAAACTGTGGGCCGCCAGCACGAACGGCCCTCGCTCTTGCGCCAGCACATCGCGTACCGACTGCCCCCAGCGCGCCAGATCCGGCGCATCCCAGTCGTCCTGTTCGACCCGTACCGAGCGGGCGAACTGCCGTTCGAGCCAGCTTTGCCAGTGCGCGCCCTCGCTGCCGTGCAGGCCCGGCACAGTCACGAGCCGCGGCGGCCATGGCGATTTGCTGCATGAAAGCATGTTTGTCCTCGCTGCCGGAATCCGGAAACCCATTGTGATGCGGGCTGCAACGCGGATGAACCAAGTTTTTGTGCTTTGCTTATTGGCTCGCCATCCCGCGCACCACCGCACCGTTGCGAGCCAAACGCACGCGATCGGCGTCGAAAAAGTAGAATGAAGCCTATCCATAAAACGGAGAACGCCCCATGTCGCATGCTTCGTCCGTGCAGCCACGCGCGCTGCAGCCGTTTCATCTGGCTTTTCCTGTCACCAGCCTCGCAAACGCACGCGCCTTCTACGGCGATCTGCTCGGTTGCCCGGAAGGCCGTAGTTCGCCGGAATGGGTCGACTTCAATTTTTTCGGCCATCAACTGGTGGCTCACCTCGCTCCTGACGAAACTGGCCGCGCCGGCGTCAATGCAGTGGATGGCGACGACGTCCCCGTACGGCACTTCGGCGTCGTGCTGACGATGGACGACTGGAGCACGCTAGCCGACAAGCTCAAGGCGGCGGGCACCGCTTTCATCATCGAGCCGCATATTCGCTTCAAAGGCGAAGTGGGCGAGCAGGCCACGATGTTCTTCCTCGACCCGTGTGGCAATGCGCTCGAATTCAAGGCATTCAAGGACATCACTCGGCTGTTCGCCAAGTAACGCCGCTTCTGCTCGCATGAAAATCATTTTCTACACGCCGCAAAACGAAGCGGCCGCCTGGCTAGAGGATTTTGCCCGCGCGCTGCCTGAAGCTGAACTACGCGAGTGGCACCCGGGCGATACCGCGCCTGCCAATTTCGCCGTTGTGTGGCGGCCGCCGCGTGAATTATTTGCGCGCCGCGAGGGGTTGCGCGCAGTGTTCAACCTCGGCGCGGGCGTGGACGCAATTCTTGCACTCGAACGCGAACATCCCGGCACACTGCCGCGTGATGCGCAACTCGTGCGCCTGGAAGATACCGGCATGGCGCCGCAGATGGCCGAATATGTGGCGCACGCCGTGTTGCGCTACATGCGCCGCTTCGACGAGTACGAGAGGCAGCAATCGGAACGCCGCTGGAAAGTGCTCGATGCGCATCCACGCGAGACCTTCACGATCGGCGTGCTGGGAGTGGGCGTGCTCGGTACACACGTGGCCCGTGCGCTGGTGCCGTTCGGCATGCCGGTGCGCGGCTATAGCCGTGGCGCGCGGCAGATCGAAGGCGTCACCACTTACGCAGGCGAAGCGCAATTCGAGGCGTTTCTCAGCGGCGTCAAGGTGCTGGTGAATCTGTTGCCGCACACGCCTGATACGCACGATGTGCTGAACAGCCGGGTGTTTTCGAAGCTGGCACGCGGCGCGTATCTGATCAACGTCGCGCGCGGTGCCCACCTGGTCGAACAGGATTTGCTTAACGCGCTGACAGACGGGCAGATTGCCGCCGCCACGCTCGACGTGTTCCGCGAAGAACCGTTGCCGGTCAATCATCCGTTCTGGCAGGAACCCCGCATCACGATCACCCCACACAGCTCGGCGCAGACCTTGCGGGCAGAAAGCGTCGTCCAGGTCGCGCAGAAAATTGTTGCGCTCTCGCGCGGCGAGGCGGTGAGCGGCGTGGTGGATATCGACCGCGGTTACTGAATTACAGAAACATCGCCGCTTCGTGCGGCTGGAGACCCATTATGGCCTTGCCCCAAGCTGTCAAGATCGTCGAAGTCGGTCCACGCGACGGACTGCAAAACGAAAAGGACTTTGTCCCAACTCCCGTCAAGATCGAACTGATCAACCGCCTGTCCGCAGCGGGCGTGCGCAACGTTGAATCCGCTTCGTTCGTATCGCCGAAATGGGTGCCGCAGATGGCCGATGGCGCCGATGTCATGGCCGGCATCGAGCGCCGCCCTGGGACGATCTATTCAGTGTTGACGCCGAACCTGCGTGGTTTCGAAGGTGCACTGGCTGCGCGCGCGGACGAGATCGTGATCTTCGGCGCTGCGAGCGAGGCGTTCTCGCAGAAGAACATCAACTGCAGCATCGCTGAGAGCATTGCGCGTTTCGAACCCGTGGCTCAGGCGGCGAAGGAACACGGTTTGCGGATTCGCGGCAGCGTTTCGTGTGCGCTCGGTTGTCCTTACCAGGGCGAAGTGCCGGTCGAATCGGTGGTGGATGTAGTCAAGCGTTTTGCTGCGCTGGGCTGCGACGAGATCGATATCGCCGATACGATCGGCGTGGGCACGCCGCGTCGCACTCGCGAGGTATTTGAAGCGGTTACCCAGGTGTTCCCGCGTGATCGGCTGTCGGGGCATTTCCACGACACCTATGGCCAGGCGATTGGCAACATCTACGCTGCGCTGCTTGAGGGCATTGAGATTTTTCATGCGTCAGTGGCCGGGTTGGGCGGCTGTCCCTACGCCAAGGGCGCGACCGGCAACGTCGCCACTGAAGACGTGCTGTATCTGTTGAACGGCCTGGGCATCGAGACCGGCATCGACCTCGCACAGGTCGTCGCGATTGGCGATTTCATTTCGAGCTCGATCGGCAAGCCGAACGTCTCGCGCGCAGGCAAGGCGCTGCTTGCGAAAGCACGCAACGAACAGGCTTCGTGTGCCTGATCACTTAGCAACTGGAACTGCCTTCATGACGGACAACCTGCCCCAACACGCCGACGATCTCGCCGCCCTGCCCGACTCCGCCCGGCGGGTCGCCTTGCTGCTGCGCGAGCGCGGCCACGCCGGCCAGATCGTGATGCTGCCGGAAACCGGCAAGACCTCCGCCGAAGCCGCCGCCGGGCTCGGCTGCTCGGTCGCGCAGATCGCCAAGTCGATCCTGTTTCGCCGCCGTGAAGACGACGCGCCGGTGCTGGTGGTCGCGAGCGGAGCGAATCGCGTCGACGAAAAGAAAGTCGCGGCGCAAGTTGGTGCCATTGGCCGCGCGGACGCGAAGTTCGTCCGCGAAAAAACTGGCTACGCGATCGGCGGCGTCTGCCCGATCGGCCATGCCACGGAGCCGGTC
>NZ_JBAURZ010000059.1:0-30975 GCF_049581445.1 Paraburkholderia sp.
GGGACCCGGCACGCGGCAAACCGGGTGGAGCGTGACTATGCGATCGATCAGCTCGGCAAGCTCAACGCATCGATGGCACAGATCGAGCCGCGCATCGAGCGGCTGACGACCCAGGTCGGCGCGCTACGCGATTTCGAAGCCAGTCTGAAGACGCCGAAGCCGGCGCGAGCCGTGCCGGCGAGTTCCTCGGCTCAGGACACCTCCGACGCCGACGGCGAAGGCGGCCCGTCACTGCCGCCGCGGCCTTGCGTTCAAGCGACAACGCGCCCGCGCAGCCACGATGCGGCCGCGACCCAGCAGCAACTCGACTGCATGAACGCCACGCTTTCGGCAATCGAGCATGAGGCCGATGTTCACGAGGTGGCGTACAGCGCGTTTCCTGGACGCATGCCGGCTGACGGCGCCCGCTACGGCTCCCCATTCGGCAACCGCATCGATCCGTTTACCCATCAGCTTAGTTTTCACCCAGGCGTCGATCTGGTGGCGCCGAGCGGCACGCCGATTCTCGCTGCAGCGGGCGGCCGCGTGCTTTTCGCGGGACCCAAAAGCGGCTATGGCAACGCCGTTGAAATCGACCACGGCAACGGTCTGATCACCCGTTACGGGCACGCGTCGCGCATCCTCGTGCACGACGGGGACCTGGTTTTGCCGCGTCAGCATGTCGCTGATATTGGCAGCACTGGCCGCTCGACTGGACCGCATCTGCATTTCGAAGTGCTTGTGAACGGTACACCCGTCGATCCGATGGAATATCTCGCGCTGTTCAGCGCCAACGCTCATGGTTGATCTTCGGTTAACCCGCGCGGCGGGTAATCTCGCCCAGCGCGCCTATACGCTGCAGCCGGTGCGCTCGCGCGCCGTGCGCGCAGCGATCTGGGCGGGCGTATGGGTGTGCAGCGGCGTCGTTGGCGCGGCCGCCATGTACGCGTATCTGCAGCATGCGGATGCACTGGCCAGCCATTGCACTAGCGCGCCGGTTACGGCAGACGGCGCGCAAACCGAACTCGAACGCAGCCGGCTCGCGCTGGAGCAGGAATCGACCGCGCGCGCGGCAGTGCAAAAGACCGCGGATGTCGCGACTGCCGAAGTCAGCCGCCTGAACGCTCAATTGATGTTTTTACGCGGTCAAGGTCAGAAGCGCCGCTGATACGCCCAGACCGATCGAACAACCGAGGTCGGCGCGTCGCTGACCATGTATCACGCGGCGCGCCATTCCATTCCCTAGTCAGAGATTTCTATGTTCAACAAGAAGAAAGCCGCGAGCATCCGGAACACCACCCTCGCTACCTTGATCGCCCATGACGTGCGCATTACCGGCGACTTTGAATTTAGCGCGGGTCTGCGTCTGGACGGCCACGTGAGTGGCAATGTCGTCGGCAAGGCGGGTACGCAGACGCTGCTCGTCCTGAGCGACCGTGGCTCGATCGAGGGCAACGTGCACGGCTACGATGTCGTGATCAATGGGAAGATTGTCGGCGATGTGATCGCGGATCATTTCGTTGAATTGCAGCCCAACGCGCATGTGACCGGCAACATTCACTACCAGCAATTGCGCATGGACTGTGGCGCTTCGGTGGACGGCAAACTGAGCCGGCGCGAACCGGGTGTCGCACCTGGCGTGAACAGCGGTGATACGGACAACTCGGCGTCACAATACGCGTGAGGCCGGCCGGCGGCGTGACAGGCGCCCCTGGTCACGCTACGCCGCCGCTTCCCGCTCCTTGAGCAATGCGCTGAACGCGTCTGCCGGCAGCGGCTTACCGAGCAAAAAGCCCTGCATTTCGTCGCACATCATGGCTTTCAGTTTGCCGAGTTGCGTGGCGGTTTCGACGCCTTCGGCCACCACGTCCATGTCGAGTGAGTGGGCGAGCGCGATGATTGCGGAGACAATCGCGGTGCCTTCAGGAGTCTTGTCGTCAAGCCCGTTGGTGAAGAAGCGGTCGATCTTCAGTTGCTTGACGCGAAAGCGCTGCAGATAGGCCAAACTTGAATAACCCGTACCGAAGTCGTCGATGGCGATTTCGAAGCCGCTCGCCTGAAACTCGCGAATCATCTCGATCGTGCGTGGAGCGTCCTGCATGGCCACCGTTTCGGTGATTTCGAACATGATCCGGTCGCACGCTACGTTTTCGTCCTGAACGATCTTCAGAATCGACGAGACCAGGGTCGGCTGCGAGAGTTGGCGGGGCGACAGGTTGATGGCGATCTTCATCGCCGGCAGGCCCTCGTCCATCCAGCTACGAATCTGCCGGCACGTCTCGCGCACCACCCAGTAACCGATTTGCACGATCTGTCCGGAGCGTTCCGCAATCGGGATGAAGTCGAGCGGGGGGAGTACGCCCAGCACTGGATGGTTCAGGCGAATCAGCGCTTCGGCGCCGGCCAGTTCGTTGCTGTCGCCACGGAATTTGGGCTGAAAATGCAGCGAGAAATAGCCCGCAGTGAGCGCTTCGTGCAGCGCATGCTGGATCTGCAGCGTACGCGTCGCGGCTTCGTTCATGCTCGTTTCGAAGAAGCGATAGGTGCTGCGGCCCGCGCGTTTGGCTTCATACATTGCCGCATCGGCGTGTTTGAGCAGCGTGTCGACGGTATCGCCGTCCTGCGGATAAAGGGCAATGCCGATACTCGGCATGACCTGCAGCGGTTCGTTGTCGTTCCACACGCCTTCGCGCATGCGATCGAGCACGCCTTCCGCGATCACCCCTGCGTCCTGCCGCGAGCCGAGATTCTCGCACAGCACCACAAATTCGTCGCCGCCCAGCCGGGCCACGGTGTCGGTGGCGCGCACGCAGATCTGCAGGCGCTGCGCAAACGCGGCGAGCACCTGGTCGCCGGCGGAATGGCCGAGCGAATCGTTGATGGTCTTGAAGCCGTCCAGATCCATGAACAGGATTCCGAACACGCTATTGCGGCGGCGCGCCAGTTCGATGGCCGCCTCGACCCGCTCGGTGAGCGTGGTGCGGTTCGGCAGGCCGGTCAGCGTATCGAGCGTGGCAAGGCGGACGATCTGCCCGTTCAGACGGGACACGGCACCGACCAGAAAAGTGGTGCGCGCGTCGAAGCGCGACAGCATCAACGTGACGATCAGGATCGCGAAGGTGAGCAGCGTGACCGCGGTGGCCAGCCATTCGGTATTGACGCCGTGCGCCGCCCCGCAAATGGCGCCGACCGGGAACGTGGCGGCTTCCATGCCGGAGTAGTGCATGCCGTTGATTGCGACGGCCATCACCACGGCCGCGCCCAGACGGGACCGCGTGACGTTGCGCTCGCGATTGTCGGAGAGCCGGCGAGCGATCAGCAGCGCGGCCATCGACGCGGCGATCGCAATGCCAATCGATGCGGCAAACCAGCCCGCCTGATACTGAATGCCCGGTTGCATACGCATGGCCGCCATGCCGGTGTAATGCATACCAGCAATGCCGACGCCCATCAGCACGCTGCCTATCGCCAGACGGACGAACGTCAGCTTGGCGCGGGTGGTGAAGAACAGCGCAAAATACGACACGACCACCGCAATGGCGAGCGAGTAGCCGGTCAGCTGGAGATCGTAGCCAAGCGGAATGGGCAACGACAGCGCCAGCATGGCGATGAAGTGCATCGACCAGATGCCGACGCCCATGGCCGCGGCGCCGCCTGCCAGCCACGCATGGCGAAGCCGCGTCGAAGCCAGCAGCGAAATGCGTCCGGTGAGGTCGAGCGCGGTGTACGACGCGAGCGTCGCGACCACGAACGATACCGCCATCAGCCAGAAGTTGTATGTACCGAGCATGATTGGTCCAGCCGAAAGAGGGAAGCGGCTGAACTCGTTTACGGCAATTTCCGGGATTTGTTTAGTAGTTTTTCATAAAAACCTGCTGGATTGACCCGGGGCGCCGCGAGCTGCGGACTAAACGGCTTTGGCAGCCGCTTCCGCGAAACTTGCAATCCGCGTACAGACGGCTCGGTAGTTGCCCTCATATATTTAGGCGGTCCCTGCACCGCATCATCAATTGACCGCATGGGTGCGCGCATCTATCGATTTTCTGTCAGCATCACTGGCAGAGTCCGTACCTGTGAAAGTGAACCCGCGTCCGTGGCGGGGTCACGCGAGACGTTCTTTGTCCAGGGCGTAGTTACCACCGGTCCCATTCATGCGAGCAAAACCTTGTGCCGTTGCCGTTACCGCCATTGCTGTTCTCATGCCGACACTCGTTGCGGCGCAGGCTTTCGAGAGCGGCTCGCGCGCCGAGTTGTACCGGCGTCACGTTTTAGGGGGTAAGGACGTGCAGTGCCGGACCAATGCGTCCTGCGCCGCGCTGGGCGTCGAAGCGCTTGATGCAGGACGCATCAACGACGCGCAGGCGCTAGTGGACATGGAAGCGATGCTGGCCGATGCCGCCTCGCTACAGGCCGAAGAAGAAGACTCGCCCAAGGCCGTCAGTTCGGCTGAGTCCCGTATTTCGATGGCGCTGGTTCACGAGGGTGACGTGCAAGCGAGCGATGGCGCGTTTGCGAATGCGCGCGCGTATTACCGCAGCGCCGCAAACCGCACCGGCCAGCATGCCGACGACGCGATGCTGAACCGCGTGAATACAGTTGCTCAGCAGCGCCTTGCGGGCATCGCGGATAAACAGGTGGTGCAGGGCTTGCCTGCGGCAGGAGCGCATTTTGCGCGTTACATGAATCTGGGTGCGTGGAGCAGCGTGACACTCACGCCCCTGAAAGGCCGGCGCGGCGAGTACCGACTCGATGCGGAGTTCGTCTACCCAACCGTCGCGCACGATGGCGCGCCGCAAGCGAGCACCGGCAGCGTCGTGGCAAATGTGCGCTTCTTTGGCGGCGTGGCGCGGGTGCCCGTGTCGGACCAACTGCCCGGTGCGCTGATCGAAGCCACCGCGAGGCTCACCAACCTCGGCGCATACGATGGACGCCCCGACAAATGCCTGCTCGAATTCAGGGTCTCCGAACCGGAGACGCTCGATGTGGCAACCCACGGCTCCGTCGGCGCGTGCGGTTTTGGCGCCGGGGTGACTGCGGACGGCAGCTATTACCTCAAGACGGGCTCCTGACATGGCCGACAGGGCCGACGCGCCAGGCCTAAGCCAACGCCCGTTGTGATACGCCTTTGCGCAGGTGGCGCAGGACATTCATGGGTCAGCCCGTGTCGCCACCGGCTACCGGCAACACCGTGCCGGTGATATAGCTTGCCTCGTCCGAAGCGAGGAACAGAATCGGCGCGACCTGTTCGTCGATGCTGCCGTAGCGTTTGAAAAAGGTAGATTCAGTGACCTGCTTTACCGCTTCGCCCATCCAGACTTTTTCCTGCTCATCGTCACCGGCAGCGTTACGCGGAACGCGGCGTGCAGGCGCGTCGGTCCCGCCCGGCGCGGTAGCAACCACGCGGATGTTGTGCTCTGCGTATTCCATTGCCAGTGACTGCGTCATCGCATTGACACCACCCTTGGCCGCCGAATAGGGTACGCGGCGAATACCGCGCGTCGCATTCGATGACATATTGACGATGGTTCCTCCACCACGCGTCAGCATGTGCGGCAATACGGCATGACAGGCATACAGCGTGGGCATTAACGACCGGCGAATTTCTGCATCGATTTGCGCAGGTTCGAATTCTGCGAATGGTCGCATGCGAATCGCGCCCCCGACACCGTTGATCAGAATGTCGATGCCGCCAAACTTGCGCCCTGCAAAAGCCATCGCCGATGCCGCGCCTTCATACGTCTCCAGGTCGGCGATGAACCCTGCCGTGTCCGCGCCGTGCGCTTCGGCGGCAACTTCGCAAACGAAGTCGGCGCGGTCGACGAACAGCACCTTGGCGCCCTCGGCGGCTGCACGAAGCGCCACGGCGCGACCTATGCCCTGCGCCGCGCCGGTCACGACCATGACCTGGCCAGCAAATCGTGGCGTGTTCATGCGGCCCTCGGTGCGGCGTTCGGAGTGAATTTCTCGTAGTGGAAGCTGTTAGGCTTCACGCCGTTATCGTCGAAATGCTGACGCACCGCATCGACCATCGGCGGAGGTCCGCAGAGGTAGACGTCGACGTCGCCTTCATTCAAGGTTTCGGCCGGCATGTGCTGGGTCACCCAACCTTTGCGCGGGTGGTTTGAATTTGCATCGGCCACGACGGTGGTGTAACTGAAACCCGGCAACTTCGCGACGTACCTCTCGATCGCATCGACCTGCACCAGGTCAAGCTCTCGCGTCACGCCATAAATCAGGTGGACCTTTTGCTGCGAATTCGCCCGCGCCAGCACTTCAAGCATCGACAGGAATGGCGCCAGACCCGTGCCGCCGGCGAGGAACAGCATGGGCCGCTGCGCAGCGCGCAGATAGAAGCTGCCGAGCGGCCCGGTCAACTCCATCTTGTTGCCTGGTTGCGCGGACTCGAGCCAGGTGCTCATCACGCCACCGGGAATCTTCTTGACCAGAAAGCTGATTTTCGATTGACCGGGTGCCGATGAGAACGAATACGAACGATGCTGCCCACTGCCCGGAACATCGATATTGACGTACTGACCCGGCAGGAATACCGGCGCGTTCGCATCCACGTCCAGTTCGAGCACGACGGCCGCATCGTTATACTGTTCGACCTTCGATACTGTCGCCGCGAACCGGCTCTGCTCAGTCTTGCACGCAGTAGAAGATGCCGGCACTGCAATCACACAATCGCTTTGCGGCACCATCTGACAGGTCAGTACGAGGCCACTGTTCTTCTCGTCCTCGCTCAGCGCGTCGTCAATGTAGTCGTCACCCAGGTCGTAGAGTCCGCCCTCGGCGCGGCACTTGCAGGTACCGCACACGCCGTCGGAGCAATCCATTGGCAGATTGATCTTTGCGCGAAACGCGGCATCAAGGACCTTTTCGCCCGCCTTGCAGGTGACGAAGCGGGTGACGCCGTCCTCGAAATTCAGTGCGATGTTGTAGCTGGACATCTTGCCTCCTGTGCTTCTCATTTCATCCGATGCGCGACATCAAACGTGATAGACGTCGAGCACCTGGCGGATGTAGTCGTTCTTGAGCACAATTCTCTTGCTGGAAATCAACAGGTCATCGTCGACCCGTCGCAAGGTAACGAACATCGTGCCGAAAAACTGATCGGTGGTTTTGTAGCGGTGGCTGAGCGTGTTGAAGTTGTAGCGCACGTCGACTTCGTTATCGCGCTCGGCCAACACTTCCACATTGGTGACGTTGTGATTGGTACGCGGTTCAGGCATCGACGCACCACTGCGTTCCGTCTTGATGCGAAACACACGGTCTTCGAGGCCGCCACGGTCCGGGTAATACATGAGCGAAATCTGACTCTCGTGGTCATCAGTGAGCTGGTCGTCGTCATCCCACGCCGGCATCCAGTAGGTGACGTCCTCCGTATAGCAGGCGAGCCACTCGTCCCACTGACGGTCATCCAGCAGGCGCGCTTCGCGGTGCAGCATGGCGCAGATTTTCCGGTAGTCGGAGCTCATGCCAGCGCCTCCTCTTGTTCTTTTTTCAGGGCGTCGCGCATTACCTGCACCCAGTATTCGTGCTGGCACACAAACAGACCTTCGTCTTCGCTGCGCTCGCCCGAGATAACCGGCTTGAGACCCATTGTTCTGGCATTTTCGTCCGGGCCATCTACCCACAGCGGTGCTCCGCGCGAAAGGTCGTTCCACAACGCGGTGGTGCCGGCATAGCCAGCCTGGCAAGCGCGGAACTCTTCGAGATCGTCGGCGGTGCCCATTCCCGAGACGTTGAAAAAGTCCTCGTATTGGCGGATGCGGGTGGCGCGATCGGTCGCGCTCTCGCCCTTTGGAGCAAAGCAAAAGATGCTGACTTCCGTCTTGTCGACGCTGAGCGGGCGTATCACGCGAATCTGGGTGCTGAACTGGTCCATCAGGAACACGTTCGGATACAGGCACAGGTTTCGCGTCTGGTTGACGATAAAGTCCGCCTTCACTTCCCCGACGCGTGCCTTGATTTCTTCGCGGTATTGATAGACCGGTCGAACTTCCGGGTTCATCGTATTGGTCCACAGCAGAATGTGGCCGTGGTCGAACCCGTACACGCCGGCTACCGACTTGCTCCAGCCATTCGCATCCACTGCCTTGGTGCCGTCTACCTTGCGCCGGTCCATCGTCGCGGCGTAGTTCCAGTGCACGGTGCTGACGTGGTATCCGTCGCAGCCGTTCTCCATCTGCATCTTCCAGTTGCCGTCATAGATGTATGAGGAGTTGCCGCGCAACACTTCCAGCCCGTTCGGGGCCTGGTCGACGATCTGATCGATGATGACCCGGGTCTCGCCAAGGTAGTCATCGAGCGGCATCACGTCCGCGCTGAGGCTGCCGAACAGGAAGCCGCGATAGCTCTGAAAGCGCGCGACTTTCTTCAGGTCATGCGAACCGGCGGTATTGAATTGCACCGGATATTCGGTCGTCTTCGCATCCTTCACTTTCAGCAGCTTGCCTGTATTGGAGAAACTCCAGCCGTGGAACGGACAGGTAAAGCTGCCTTTGTTGCCATGCTTTCGTCGGCACAGCATTGCACCCTTGTGCGCGCATGCGTTGATGACCGCATGCAGTTCACCGCTCTTGTCACGGGTGATAACCACCGGCTGGCGGCCAATCCACGTGGTGTAGTAGTCGTTGTTGTTGGGAATCTGGCTTTCATGCGCCAGGTACACCCAATTGCTCTCGAAGATGTGTTTCATCTCGAGCTCGAACAGATCGGCATGGGTGAAGATGTCGCGACGGCAACGGAACACACCGCTCTCTTTGTCATCCTGGACGGCGGTAAGCAGCAGTTCATCCAGCTGCCTGGCTTTGTCGATAATGGCGCTCATGTCTTCTCCTGAATCCCGCTATTTTCTGCTGGGGTTAACCCCTGTTTCTGCACCGATCCGAACATGCCTGGAAGGTATAATGAGGTGCTGAAACAGCGTGTGAATGCAGGATAGAGGACGCCGCGAAGGCCAGTCCAACACTGATTTAGTATCGGTTCATACCCAGGAGGTATTGAGATGGAGTTGCGACATCTCCGGTATTTCGTAGCGGTAGCGGAGGAACGCAATTTCACGCGCGCCGCACAGCGACTGCACATCGCTCAACCGCCGCTCAGCCGTCAGATACAGCAACTTGAAGAGACGCTCGGCGTACAGCTATTCGAGCGTAACTCACGCCCTTTGAAGCTCACGGAGACGGGCAAGTTCTTCTATTCGCATGCCGTGCAGTTGCTGGCTCAGACCGCGGAACTTGAATCAATGACGAGGCGCGTGGGCAGCATCGAGCGCAGTCTTTCCATTGGATTCGTGGGTTCGACGTTGTACGGGATGCTGCCGAAAATCATCCGGCGGTTCCGCGACGAGAACACCACGGTTGAACTGAGCCTCCACGAAATGTCGACGATGGACCAGATCAGGGCGCTCAAGGAGGGGCGCATTGATATCGGGTTTGGGCGTATCCGACACGAAGACGCGAACATCCGCCGGGTGATTCTTCGCGAGGAGAAGATGATTGTTGCATTCCCGCAGGGGCATGCACTTTCGCTTTCCAAGCCCGTGCTGGCGCTGCGCGATCTGGTCAACGAGACCTTGATCATCTTCCCGCAGTCACCACGCCCCAGTTTCGCAGACCAGGTGCTGGCGGCATTCCATGACCGGGCGCTCAAGCCTCGCCGGATATATGAAGTTCGTGAGTTGCAGATTGCGCTCGGTCTGGTCGCAGCAGGAGAGGGCATATCTGTCGTCCCGAGCAGCGTGTACGGCCTGAAGCGAGACGATGTGAGCTACAAGGAACTGGACGACCCGACTCTGGTTTCTCCCATCATCATGAGCACGCGCGCGCTCGACGAGTCGCAGGACATTCGCGAGATGCTTGAGCTTATCTATCGGCTGTATGAGGACGAAAAGGTGCCCTATGTGCCTCGTGCCGACCAGGGGCATTGATCATTTCGCCGGTGCTGGTTTAATAGGCGCGCTTTCCACGCAGGCGCTCGACGATGCGGCCAAGCGCATACCACTGCTGCGCCAGCAGGCCGTCACCGTAGAGCCGCCCGGTGCCCTGCGGCGCCGGCAATTGATCGCGGATGCCAGTCGGTTCGACCGTGGCGTTCCACGAAGCGGTGCGGAATATCACGTCCCACCACGGAAACAGCACGCCGAAATTACAACCGTAAGCTGTGCCTTCATGGCCGTAACCCACCGCGTGGTGGCGACGATGAAAGATCGGGCTGACGATGATGCGCTCCAGTAGCCACCCGTACGGCAGGCGCGCATTGACGTGCTGGATGCTTTGCATGAAGTTGCTAACGGCAATCAGCACCACGAACTGGTTCGGCTGCACGCCGATAAAGAGCGATATCGCGGCGAAAAACGCAGCCTGGATAATGTCGTCCAGAAAGTGATTCCGGTCATCGTTCCACAACGACATCTGTTGCTGGCTATGGTGCACCGCGTGCAGTTCCCACCACACGCCGAAACGATGCTGCCAGCGGTGATACCAGTAGCCCGCAAAATCGAGCACGATCAGATAGATCAGGAACGAAACGATGGGCTGATCGGTGACGCCAGGCCACAGGCTATCAATATCAATGTTCGGTATGTTGTAGATCGAGATCAGGCTCTGCCAGTGATCGAACAACGGCTGAAGCATGAAAAAGAACGCGATGTTGATGATGCCCAGCTTGGCGATCCACGTGTAGATCACATCGGCGCGCAGCGCCTTGCGGTTTTGCCACTGTTCGATAGGCCGCAGGGTTTCGAGCGGACGCAATGTGAGGTATGTGATCACGATTTCGAGCGCGCCAATGATCACCCAGTACAGTGCATCGTAGGTGTCTTCGTCGTAACCCATCAAACCGAAACGATAGAAGAACGGCTGCACGACGTCGACATACAGCAACGTCTGCAGCGCAGACACCATGTTGTCGAGTTGTGCGACGATTTCGTGGAACATCAAATACCTCGTGAATTGCGTGTCATGCCCATGCGTTCCTGATCTTACAACGGTGCATCCAGCGGCGCTTCAATCCAGTGCTTTAGTCCGGCGCAGATAATCGGGTGCCTTTAGCCCGGCGCTTTTAGTCCGGATTAGGTGCGATGACCGGCGCGCGATTGTTGAAATAGATCCCGTGCGGCGAGCGGCCCACTGCAATGGTGTCAATCAGCTTACGAGTGGTCAGATCGATCACGCCCACGTGCTTCGCAAAGCGGAACCCCACCCATAGATAGCGCTTGTCGGCAGTTAGTTCCATGTCGTCCGGTCCTGGCATCAGGCCGGTGATATCGCCCACGTTGGTGAGCGTGGTGTAGTCGATGATGCTGATGGTGCTCTCCACCCGGTTCGAGACGACCACATGCTTGCCGTCGTCGAGGTTGCGGAAGTTGTGCGCCCCGCGGCCCGTGTGGATCTTCTTGACGATCTGCTGCTTGTGCCAGTCCACTACCGTCACGTCGTCCTCGCCAGTCATGCCGACCAGCAGATAATGGTCGCCGGGCGTCATCCACAGGCCCGCCGGTTCGTTACCTACATGCATTTTCCACAGCACAGTCTGGGTCGGCAGGTCGATCGCGGCCAGTTCGCCGGAGTCTTGCAGCGTGACGAACACGGTGCGGTTGTCCGAGGCGAAGGTCATGTGGCTCGGCGTCTTGCCGAGCGGAATATGCTTGACCAGTGCCATATTCGTACCGTCGTAGCGGTAGATGTCCACGCGGTCCATGCGCAGCGCGGCAGTGACGAACCACTTGTGATCCGGTGAGAAACCGAGCTGATACGGGTCTTCGATGCCTTCCACGGTACGCTGCACCTGGCCGGTGTGCGGATCGATAAACATCAGGTTGTTGGAAACCGAATCAGCGACGATCAACGATTTGCCGTCCGGCGTGATCATCAGATGGTGCGGCTCTTTGCCGGTTGGCTCCGTGCCGACGACTTTGTGGGTTGCTTCGTCGATCAACGACAACTCGGACTCGCCCGAGTCAAGCACGATGACGCGGTCGGCGGCGTTGGCGGTGCTTTGATGGCCGATGAGAGCAAAGACGACTGCAGCGGACAGGGTGGCTCTCGAAAGGAATGTAACCGGCGAGTAAGGCATTCTGTAAAATATCCGAAGGTGTGATGCGACACCAAAAACTGTGCCTTTCAGGAAGTGCAGCGAAGCTGCACTTTACTAACGCTTGGCGCGCCGTTTTCGATGACGCGCGCAACCAGTAAATGTGAGAAATTACCAGACATGGGCTGCTGATTGCAGCCAGACGGGTTGTTTGAGCTTCGGTGACGGGCAGGCCTGAGCCGGCGCGCGGCGAAGCCAAACCCCTGCTATCCGAAGCCCGGAACCAGGCGAGGTGCAAATGGACGAACGCGTTCGCGACAAAAGCACGCCAGCTACGCTCACGGGCCGCACTACGCTCGCGATTCGTGATGTGCTGGAAGGACGCCGTCAGGGCCTCGCGATGGTGTTGCCGTTCGCGGGGCCAGCGGTGGTCGTGTCGGTAGCCTACATGGATCCGGGCAACTTCGCGACCAACATTCAGGCCGGCGCGCACTATGGCTACGCGCTGCTGTGGGTCGTCCTGCTCGCCAATCTCGTGGCGATGCTGTTTCAGGCGCTCTCGGCCAAACTCGGCATTGTCACCGGTCGCAATCTGGCGGAATTGTGCCGCCTGCACTTTCCGGCGCCACTCGTGTTAGCCATGTGGGGCGTGAGCGAAGTTGCCGCGATGGCGACGGATCTGGCGGAGTTCCTGGGCGGCGCGATCGGGCTTGCGTTGCTGTTCCATATGCCGTTGCTTGCGGGCATGATCGTCACCGCGATCGTCACCTACGTTTTGCTGCTGTTCGAGAAGGCGGGCTTCCGTCCCCTTGAACTGGCTATAGGTGCATTGGTGGGCATCATTGGTCTGTCGTATCTCGCCGAATTGATCATTACGCCTGTGGAGTGGTCCGGCGTGCTCGGGCATCTGTTCTCGCCGCAATTGCCGGACGCCGGTGCGGTGACGATCGCGGTCGGCATTATCGGTGCGACCGTCATGCCGCATGCGCTGTTTCTGCATTCAGGGCTGACGCAAAACCGCGCCACGGCCAGAGACGAAAGTGAACGCGTCAAACTAGTGCGCTATTCCACCGTCGAGGTGGTGATCGCGCTGACCCTTGCCGGCCTGATCAACATGGCGATGGTGATCATGGCATCCGGCGCCTTTCATGCGGGACATCCGGATGTGGCCGAAATCGAAGCGGCGTATCACACGCTCGCGCCGTTGTTGGGCATCGGCGCGGCGGGGATTTTCCTGTTGTCGCTGATTGCCTCGGGCGTCTCCAGTTCCGTGGTCGGGACGATGGCGGGCCAGATGATCATGCAGGGCTTCGTCGGCTTTCAGATTCCTTTGTGGTTACGGCGCGCGGTTACGATGGTGCCGTCTTTCGTGGTGGTTGCGTTGGGAGTCAATGCAACCCAGGCACTCGTCATTAGTCAGGTCGTGTTGTGCTTTGCGTTGCCTGTGCCGATGGCGGCGCTGGTATGGTTTAGTTGCCGCGAAGAGGTGATGGGCGCCTATAAGAGCCGGCTCGTGATGATTGTCGCGGCCGTTGCTTCGGCGGTCGCGGTGCTGGCGCTTAACGCCGTTCTTCTATTGCAGACGTTCGGTGTGAATCTGCCAGGTTTGCCTGCCTGAGGCAATGGCGTCGTATGGTCCTGAGTCTATCTTGCGTGACGCTTCCCTGCCATAAAAGACGCTTTGTCACTGGGGCGACTTTTTCATATGCATGATGCTAGGGCAGCGGCGAAATAGATGAGGGGCTCGCAACGCATGGTCAGAATCGGTTGAACGCCGCGCCCGAGGACCGCTGATCGAGCTACGCATCCCTTGCAAGACCACGACCATTTTCTATGCCATCCAGAGGCCACAGTGTTTCCTGCATCATTTGCGCTTACAACGAAGCACCGCGGATCGCGACTGTGCTGGCGGTCGCTACGACGCATGCGTTGCTTGCCGAAGTGATCGTCGTCGACGATGGTTCGACTGACGGCACCGCCGACATTGTCAGGCAGTTTCCATCGGTCAGGTTGATCCAGTGCGAGAAGAACGGTGGCAAGAGCGCGGCGATGGCGCTCGGCATCGCCGCCGCGCAGCACGAGTGGCTGATGCTGCTCGACGCGGATCTCAAGGGCCTCGCGCCCGAACACGTCAGCGCACTCGCGGCGCCCGTGCTGAGCGGCCGCGCAGATGTCAGTCTGAGTTTGCGGCAAAACAGCCTGCTGATTTTCCGCATCATCGGACTGGATTTTGTTTCCGGCGAGCGCGTGGTCAGAAAGTCGTTGCTTAACGAAGCGCTCAAGGAAATCCGCGGGCTGCCGCGCTTTGGCATCGAGGTGTTCATGAACCGGCGCATTATCGCAAACCGCCTTTCGATTGCGGTCACGCACTGGCCGCATGTCACGCAAGCACGAAAGACCGAAAAGCTCGGCTACTGGAAGGGCGTGCGGGCGGAATGGCGTATGCTCGCCGATCTGCTGAAGGTCACCTATCCGCTCGCGCTTATTTCGCAGACGTTGCAGCTATTTGCCTTGCGCGTCGATCACCCGGGCCGGGCGCGTCTATTCGTGCGAATCAGAAAGCCGCGCGACACAGTCGCATGATGCCGTGAGCTTGCGCCGCACTTGAGCATGGGTTACGGCATCGATGCAACAGTGCGGCGGTGCCATGCCAGCACGATAAAGCCACCGGCGCCTAGCAGCAGCGGACAGTAGAGCGTGGCAAAGCGCCATAGCACCAGCGCCGTGGCCATCGACGTCCCCGGCACCCACGGCGCTAACACGGCCGCGAGACCGAGATCACCGCCGCCACCGCCGGCGGGTACGCCCGTCCATAGTGCGGCATGCAGAACAACCGCCTGCACCGCGAGAACGAAGCCAAGCGGCAGCCGGTAGCCCAGTTCGCGCAAGATGAACCACAACGCGCTGTAGCGCAGCAGCCATTGCATCATCGTCAACAGCAGCAAGGCGGCCAGTCGCCAGCGCGGCGCGGTGAGTAGCACGGCCCATTGCTGGCGCACGCTCTGACGAAAACGATTCCAGCGCGCGCGCCGTGCCTTGAGCCAGACAATGCGGCGCGTTGCGGCAGCGAGCGCAGCAGCGGCCGGGCGGCGACAAAGCCACAGCACACCCGCGGCAATTGCAATGCCCGTTAGCGTACCGGCGATAGCGTGCAGCGGAAAGCCCGGCGTGAGCGCATTGAGTGGGCCAAGGGCAAACAGCAGCGAGATCGGTACGGCCACCGCAAAGAAAGTCAGATCGAGCGCCTGGTCCGCGCCCACGACCGTGGTGGCCAGCGCCCACGACGCGCCTGAACGTTGCAGCAGTCCCATGTTGACGCCATAACCCGCCGCACCTAACGGCGAGACCAGGAAGGCGAAGTCTGTGACTACTGTGATGGTGAGCGTGCGCATGTAGTGCAGATGAAGCCCAAGCGCGCTTTGCATCAATTGCAGTTTGCCGGCTTTGGCGGCCGCGCTCAGAATCGCGCTTGCCGCAAGCACAGCGAATACTTGCCACGCGACGCTGCGCAAGCCGGTCAGCACATCGTGCGTGCCGAGCAGGAAGGGTGCAGCGATCGCTAGCGCGACGCCGAGCAGGGCCAGGGTGGTTGCGGTGTGACGTAGCGGGATTCGGATCATGTACGCGGCCCGCGCGCACGGCGGCATGAAGCGGGCGAGCCTGACATGGATGCAAGAGCGCATGGGGAGGCGCTCAAAATCGGGGATTGGCGAGTACGTAAAATAGGCATGCAGAGAGCAGGATGGTGACGGGTAACGTGATGATCCACGTGAGCGCGATGCGGGTCAGCACGGCGCCTTGCACACCTTGGCCTCCCGCGATCATCGTACCCGCAATGCCCGACGTGATGATGTGAGTGGTACTCACCGGTAATCCGGTGAATCCCGCGGTGCCGATCAGCACCGAGCCGACCAGTTCCGCGCTCACGCCCTGGCCCGGTGTCATGTGCTGGCGTCCGAGCCGCTCGCCCAAC
The DNA here is from genome assembly GCF_049581445.1 of Paraburkholderia sp. Lineage (GTDB taxonomy): Bacteria > Pseudomonadota > Gammaproteobacteria > Burkholderiales > Burkholderiaceae > Paraburkholderia. The sequence continues at coordinate 15,992 of NZ_JBAURZ010000059.1, forward strand.
GTGCGCACGACGCGTTTATAGCCGACCATCGTGCCGATGCCAAGACAAAGTGCGCTGAGTACGCGCACCCACCACGGCGCGTATTGAACCGGCGGGGCCATTTTCTTCAGCAGGTCCGCCGCCTGAGCCTTGTCTTCAGATTTCGCGCCGCGCACTTCACCTACATGCTTCAGTTCGGACAGTACGTCGTAAACGGCCCCGCGTAATTGCGGCCGCACCACGCTCTGTTGCGGGTCGGCAGGGTCTTTGTTCTTGAGCGCAAGTGCTTCGCTGGCGAGCTGTGGACCGGCGTTCTGCAGTAGCGCGGCAGATTTTAGCGCCTGGTCCTTCACGTCATCACCGTAGTGCTGAATCAGCGGGATGGCCGCTGACGCATTCTGGCTGAGTTGCGTCATTTGATTGCCGGCTTGCGGATTTAACGCAAATGCGGCGGGCAGCAGGCCGATGATGGTCAGCATGATGAGGCCAATGCTTTTCTGGCCGTCATTGGTGCCATGCGAAAAGCTCACCGAAGTGCAGGTGAGGACCAGCAGTGCGCGCAACCACCAGACAGGTGGTTCGCCCTCTTTCGGCGGTTCGAACAGGCGTCCGCGCCGCACGACGAAGCGCAGGATGGCGTACATCCCGCCTGCAAACAGCAGGCCGAGAATCGGCGAGACCGCGAGCGCCTTCAGCACGGATACGATCTGTTTCCAGTCCACACCCTGCGTAACGCTGCGCGCTTTCAGCAGGGCGTCCGCCGCTGCGACACCGATAAGCGAACCGATGATGCAATGTGAACTGCTATTGGGGATCGCAAATGCCCAGGTCAGGATATTCCAGAAGAGCGCGGCGGCGAAGATGGAAACCAGCATCGGCACGGCCGGTGAGCCATCGGGCGGTGTCAGCACATCGGGCGGCAGTATTTCGACGAGCGCGTACGCGACTGAAATACCGCCTACCAGCACGCCAATGAAATTCATCAGGCCGGACCAGATGACAGCCTGAACGGGTTTGAGCGACTGGGTATAGATCACGGTCGCAACGGCGTTGGAGGAATCATGGAAGCCGTTGGTGGCTTCGAACGCCAGCACCATCACCAGACAGATAACCAGCATGGCGACGACGAGGCTCGACGAGGGCATAAAGTGAACGAGCATTCGCGCTCCCGGGATCGGTTAGGGGCAAAATTGCGGATGTCGACCGGCGCGTCCGTGAATGTCAACCTTCCATCCTAGGTCGCATTTATGAACCTTTTGAGTCAGCGATGCCGGCCGTCGTGTGACTGTTCAAGCTGCCACGCGGTGTGGCGAGCACGAACGATGCCCGAGCGGACGCAACAGTCCCGGCGCGCATTTTCTGTGGCTCGAATGACAACGGTAATATTTCGGTGACAAACTCCGGCCAGAATGTTGCAAGCGGCGTGTGGTCTGCTAATCGCGCGTTGTGTCGAGTCGTTGTCTGTAGCGTCGCACTGTGATTGCTTCGCTAAGCGAAACAGTTGTGGGAAAAGCGGGCAAAGAAAATTATGGGAGAGCCGGCGCCACGGCGCGGCATGTTGAGTACTACGTTATCGCCTGAGGGTCGTTTGAATCACTTCGCTACAGTGGTGTCCGCGCGTTCGCCGATGCATCGGACAGTGGAAGAGTTGTCCTTTGCATTTCTTGTGCTGCTGAATCAACCGCTTGCCAGAACGGAAGCAGCCAATCGCTTCGAGCAATTGTGGAACGAGACGAACGAGGCAGCGAGCGCGAGCCTCGGCACAGATCGCGCTGTCAGCTATATCACGCTGCTCAAAGACATGGATAAAAAATGGCGTTGCCTCAGGGTGCTGAGCTAGCCCATCGCGCGAAGCGTAAAAGCGTAACGATGAGGTGCGTGGTTAACGGCAAGATCTGGCAAAACTTTAGAAAATATTCACGTCAAATCGTGAATAGATGAGCCGCGCGTTAACCACAATTTACTATTGCCGAATTCGACGGCGGATTGGCTCCGTCGTCTATTTTTAGTCATCTCCCGGTCACATACCTTCCACGATAATCACGGCGCTCGACAGATCAGATCATTCACAAGATCGGGCGGCTCTCATGAAGAGCAGAACACGCTAGTTAGACCTCGGGGAGTTGTACTCATGACCATTCGTCATCGCATTACGCTATTGGTAATCTTGATGTTCGTCGCGCTGTCAGCGATTGGCGGCTACGCGGTCTATCAGACCCGTCACAGCGCAACGGAAGTCAGGCAGGTGACGGAAGGCGTGGTGCCTAGTGCGCTTGCTTCAGCCGATCTGGTGTCGCAGGTCAAGGACGTGCAACTCGCCATCATGACACTGGTCTACGCACCCGACGGCAACGTCGTCGCGCAGGCTCAGGACGAACTCAAGGCGAAGAAAACCGCCCTGCAACAGGCGCTCGCGCTGCAAGCACGCGACGCGGCAAGCCACGCGCAAAAGGGTCTCGTTTCCCAGGCAGGCGACAGTCTGCAGAACTATTTCTCCGCCATCGACGACACGGCCCAGATGAAGGCCGCTGGCAAGAACGAACTCGCCCAGGCATATCTGTTCGCCAACGTCGCGCAGTATCGCGACGAACTGGAGGGGATCGTCGAGACGCTGCGCATCGAGAAGAACCGCGAGAAAGACGAGGCGATCCAGACGCTGAACGGCACGCTCGCCACCACGACGACCGCCATCGCAATCTGGACCGGCATCGCAATCATTCTGCTGACGTCGATTGGGTCGCTGCTGTATCGCCAGATCACTCGTCCGCTTACGCGCATGCAGGCGATGATGAGCGAAATCGCATCGAGCCAGGACTTTACGCGCCGCGTGCCGGTGGGTCGCTTGGATGAAATCGGTCACTCGATCGTCGCGTTCAACGGCATGATCGAGAAGATCCAGCAAAGCTCGCTGCAGCTCAAACAGAAAACCGCCGATATTCAGGCCATGTTGCAGAACATGCAGCAAGGCATCTTGACCGTGGTGGAAGGGGCGGTGATTCACTCGGAGTACTCGGCGTACCTCGAAGCCATCTTCGAAACGCAGGATATTGCCGGACGCAGCCTGATGGACCTGGTGTTTGGTCACACGGATCTGGGCGCCGACGTGCTTTCGCAAGTCGATGCGGCGAGTCATGCGTGTCTGGGCGAAGACGCTATCAACTTTGCCTTTAACGAACACCTGCTGGTCACTGAAATCTCCAGACGCATGCCCGATGGCCGCGTCAAGGTGCTCGACCTGAACTGGTCGGCGATCACCGACGACAGCGACACCATTGTGCGTCTGATGCTGTGCGTGCGCGATGTCACCGAGTTGCGCAAGCTCGCGGCAGAAGCGAGCGAGCAAAAGCGCAGGCTGGAAATGATCGGCGAAATTCTCGCGGTCAGCGAAGAGAAGTTCCATCACTTCATTGAGAGTTCGGCTGGCTTCATCAGCGAGAACGAGCGCATCATTCGACAGCATTCGCAGGCCGATCGCGAAGCGATTGCGGAACTGTTCCGCAATATGCACACCATCAAGGGCAACGCGCGCACCTATAACCTGCAGTATCTGACCAACATCGTGCACGAAACGGAGCAGCGTTATCACGAACTGCGCCAGGCCGAGACGGAAGTCGACTGGGACCAGGACAGCCTGATGCAGGAACTGGCCCGTGTGCGAGCCGCCGTCGAGAGCTACGCAACGATCAACGAAGTCAGTTTGCGTCGCAAGGGTGCCAGCCGGGGCGACAGCGCCGAGCGTTTCCTGATGGTCGACATCGCGCATATCGAGGAGAGCCTGCGTCTGATCGAAGCGGCGAAATCGGACGACCTCCACGCGCTCCAGTCGATGCGCGAGACGGTGCACCAAAGCCTGCGCGTGCTGGGTACGCAAAGCGTGGAGGACGCGCTTTCCGGCGTGCTCGAATCGTTGCCTTCGCTGGCTCACGAATTGGGCAAGGAAACGCCGCAGGTGCGCATCGACGATAACGGATATCGCTTGCGCAGCGAGGCGAGCGCTACGTTGAAGAACGTGTTCATGCATCTGTTGCGCAATTCGGTGGACCACGGCATCGAAACCGCCGAAGCGCGCCGCACGCACGGGAAGGCCGCGGCGGGTGCGATTGCTATTCAGATGGGCGTTGAGCAGGGCGCGATGCAACTCGTACTGAGCGACGATGGTCGCGGGCTCGCCTTGAACCGGATTCGTGATCTGGCGCTTGAGAAAGGCTGGATTAGTACCGGACAGGCACTGAGCGACGAGGAAACCGCCGAGCTCATCTTCCGCCCGGGCTTCTCGACGGCTGAACACGTAACCGAAGTGTCCGGGCGCGGCGTCGGGATGGACGCGGTGCGCGATTTCCTCAAGCGGGAGCACGGCAGCATCGTGTTGCGCTTCACGGACCACCAGCAGGGCGCGGCATTCCGCCAGTTTGAGACGATCGTGAGCCTGCCGGGCCGTTATGCCGTTGACACGGCGAGCCTGCCGTCGGGCGAAGACGCGAACGAGCCGCAACTCGATACGATGGCCGATTGAGCGGCTTAATTTTGCTCATCAGCTTGATGAGCACTCGCAAGGATTAGTGGTGATTCAACAGTATCTTCTCGCCGCGCTCGCGGGCAGCGCCCTGACCGCCGTCGTGGCGCTGGCCGCGCACAAGATTTCGAGCCGCAATACCGCGCGCCGACTGCGTGCGGACGCGGCACGTCAAGATGAAACGCTGTCCCAGGCGAATGCGCGCAGCACCGAACTGAACGTGCGGCATGGGCAGGAAAAGCAGGCACTCGAATCGCGGCTTGCGCAGTTACGCGACGAGTTGAATGAGCAAACAGAACACACTGCGCAGGCCCGCGCTGAGCTGAAAACCGTGCTCGATAGCAAGGATCAACTGGCCCATCGCGCCTCGCAGCTTGCCGGCGAAGCGGCGCGTCTGAAGAGCCTTGCTGCCACCTTCGAGCGCTGGCACGAACAGATGATTTCGCTGATGACGCAGAACCAGGACATGCATGCGAAAAATCGCGAGCTGTCCTCGATTGTCCGGCACGTGGTGATCGTGTCGTTGAATGCGTCGATCGAAGCGGCGCGGGCGGGGCCGGCCGGGCGTGGGTTTGCCGTGGTGGCGAGTGAGGTCAGGGCGCTGGCGGCGCGCTCGGAAGAATTGTCGAAAAGCTATCGCGACAGTCTGCATCGCAACGATCTGACCACGACCGCGACGTTCCAGGACATTCAGGCTGGCGGCAAGATGATCGCCGCGTCGCTGAGCAGCGTCGAGTCGCTCGCCAGCCAGTTTCAATCAACGCTTCATTAGGCATCAAAGTGATTAGTGGGCATGCGAAGGAAAGCATCGAGCGCATCTTCATCAGGGTTGCGAAATCGCGGCTGACGAGGCGGCCGGACGATGTCTGCGAGATCGTGCCGGCGAGCGAGCGCGGTGCGCGCAGCCTGCCGGATGCGAACGTGGTGGTGCTGACCATCTCGGGGCTGGTATTCAGGCTGTTGCTGATTCTCCATTTCGAAGAGGACGAGCGCACCCGCGAATACTTCGCCAGCGAAGCGTCAGAGCGGCCGTTTCTGGAAGACTTTCTGGAAATCTGCAATCTCTGCTGCGGGGGCGTGAATCAGGAACTGCTGCAGTATTTCCCGGACCTGGGCATGTCGACGCCGTATGTGTTGAGCGCGCGCTGCGTACCGTATCTGGAAGTGCTCAAGCCTGGCCTGCTGCAGACGTATTCGGTGACGATCAATGACGGTGTAGCGCTCGGCGCGACGCTCTGTATGTGCGCTCATGCGCCGATCGATTTCGTCGCGGAGGCGGGTGTAGTTGAGGATACCAGTGGTGAGCTCGAATTGTTTTGAGTGTGGCAGTAACGAATATTCAAGGAACGAACATGTCTAAGATTCTTGTAGTGGATGACTCGAGCACGGTGCGCGACGAGGTAGCCGGTTTCCTGCGAAAGAACGGTCTCGATGTCGACACCGCCGTGGATGGCAAGGACGGCTTGAGCAAGCTCAAGGGCAGCCCTGGCATCAAGCTCGTGATCAGCGACGTCAACATGCCGAACATGGACGGGCTGACAATGGTCGAGAAGATCCGCGGCGAGCTCGGCAACAGCTCGGTCAACGTAATCATGCTGACCACCGAAAGCAGCCCGGCGATGAAGGAGCGCGGCAAGGCGGCGGGCGTGAAGGGCTGGATCGTCAAGCCGTTCAAGGGTGAAGCCGTGCTGGAAACGTTCCGCAAGCTGGCGAGCTAACTTTACTCGACATACAGCTGAATAACCGCTGCCGCGATGGCGGCGGATGAGCGTCGGCATCGCGCCGAACGCGCAATGATTGGCCTCCGCACGTGCGCACCTGCACGGTGCGACTTTTCGGCTCGCATGGCTGGGCGTGTTTCTGCGCGCAGCGCGAGCGTCGGTGCACAGTCCGTGGCACCAAGACCACCCGCTGCCGTGGATCTACCCATCCCCTCCGTGATTGCCGCAAAATGGCAGGTCCGGTGCCGCCTTATGCTCAGACCCATTCACGTCAAGTTTCCGCTTTCTGAATCGAGAATCCGCCTCATGGCTCACGACGCCCCCGACGCCCACAACATGGAACCCGTCCTCACAGGCAGCACGGTTATCCTGGAGCCGCTGCAAACCCATCATGCGTCTGCGCTGCTTGCCGCCGCAGGGGACGGCGAATTGTGGAACATGACGCTCACGGTCGTTCCTGACGCCAACTCCATGACGCGCTATATCGACCACGCTATCGCCAGACGCGACGCTGGCACCGTGATGCCCTTCGTAATCGTGCGGCGGGACGACAACCGCGTGGTCGGCAGCACGCGGTTCTGGAAAATCGATCGCATCAACCGCAAACTCGAAATCGGCCATACGTGGCTCGCGGGATCGGTGCAACGCAGCGGCGTGAATACTGAAGCCAAATATCTGCTGCTGCACCACGCGTTCGATGTGATGAACTGCGTGCGGGTGCAATTCACTACCGACGAACTCAACCAGAAGTCCCGCGCCGCCATCCTGCGTATTGGCGCGAAAGAGGAGGGCATCGTGCGTCATGAACGCATCATGCCGGACGGTCGCAAGCGAAATTCGGTGCGCTTCAGTATCATTGACAGCGAATGGCCCGAGGTGCGCGCCGGTTTGCAACAGAAAATGGCGAAACCAGGAGGCTGATCGCCCATAACAACGCCGGGAGTAGGCAGTGACATCCGAGCAAACCATCGAAACGTGGCTGGCGCAGGAGACAGAAGCATTGCAACGCATGGAAGCCGGGCCTGGGCCGGGCGTTGCGAGCCCGGAGCAGATTGCTGGCAAGACTGGCCTTGAAGTCATGCAGGCCATGCTTCGTGGCGACATCCCGTATGCCGAGATCGCCAGGACGCTGGATTTCACGCTTGTGGAGATCGACGCGGGTCGAGCCGTATTCCAGGGCAGGCCGCGTGTCCAGCATCTGAACCCGCTCGGCACGGTGCACGGCGGCTGGGCTGCCACGCTGCTCGATTCGGCGCTGGGCTGTTCAGTGCATACGATGATGCCGGCCGGCCGCGGTTACACCACAGCAGAACTTAGCGTGAACTACGTCAAGGCACTTACGCCGCGTGTTGTACGCGTGCGCGCTGAAGGTAAAGTGATCCATTGCGGCCGGCAACTGGCCACCGCCGAAGCGCGTCTGTTCGGACCCGACGGCACCCTGTATGCGCACGCCACCACGACGTGCCTCGTGTTCGAACTTCCCTCACGCTGATCGGCCGTTAATCCACCGCTAAGGCGCCACCGAGGCGCCATTGCACGGACTGCCGTAGTATGCCGGCACGCTCGCGGTTGTGCAGCGCGCGTGCACGCGCGGCCGCTTTCATTTACATTGCGAGGATCATCATCGACTCTGGACCGAATCTGTGGACGCCGGCCCGGCATGTTCAACCCACGTCTGCCCCAGCACCCGCCGCCTCCATGCCGCCTATCGTCTCTGTCACGAATCTTTCCAAAACCTACGCTGGCGGGTTTCACGCGCTCAAAAACATCAACCTGACCATTGACCGCGGCGAGATCTTCGCGCTGCTCGGCCCGAACGGTGCGGGCAAGACCACGTTGATCAGTATTATCTGCGGCATTGTCAAAGCCAGCGAGGGCGCGGTGCTGGTGGATGGCCACGATATCGCCACTGAATACCGTGCGGCACGCTCGCTGATCGGTCTCGTGCCGCAGGAACTGACCACCGATGCATTCGAAACGGTATGGGCAACGGTGTCGTTCAGCCGCGGACTGTTCGGCAAACCCAAGAATCCGGCATACATCGAGAAGGTGCTCAGAGACCTGTCGCTGTGGGAGAAACGTAACAACAAGATCATCACGCTCTCAGGTGGCATGAAGCGCCGTGTGCTGATTGCCAAGGCGCTTTCTCATGAGCCGCGTGTGCTGTTTCTTGATGAGCCGACCGCCGGAGTCGACGTGGAATTGCGGCGCGACATGTGGCAACTGGTGCGCTCGTTGAGCGCAAGCGGGGTGACGATCATCCTGACTACTCACTACATCGATGAAGCCGAAGAGATGGCCGACCGGATCGGCGTGATCAATGGCGGCGAGATCATGCTGGTGGAGGAAAAAGCGGAATTGATGCGCAAGCTTGGCAAAAAGCAACTGACGCTGCAACTCGAGCGTGCGTTGGAGCAACTGCCAGCGCAACTCGCCGACTATCACCTTGCGCTCGCCAGCGACGGCAACGAGCTGATCTATACCTACGACACGGAACGCGAGCGCAACAGCATTGTCGCGCTGCTGAAAGCGCTGGAGGACGCGGGCATCCGCTTCAAGGATCTGCAAACCACGCAGAGTTCGCTTGAAGACATCTTCGTCAGTCTGCTACGAGGTGAGCAATGAATATTTACGCCATTCGCGCGATCTACAAGTTCGAGATGGCGCGCACCTGGCGCACGCTGATGCAGAGCATCATCGCGCCAGTGATTTCGACGTCCCTCTATTTCGTGGTCTTTGGCGCGGCCATCGGCTCGCGCATCAAGGAAGTGGATGGGATCAGCTACGGCGCGTTCATCGTGCCGGGCCTGATCATGCTGTCACTGTTGTCGCAAAGTATCTCGAACGCTTCGTTTGGCATTTATTTTCCGCGTTTCACGGGGACGATCTACGAGTTGTTGTCTGCGCCGGTCTCGTATCTCGAGATCGTGGTGAGCTATGTGGGTGCGGCCGCAACCAAATCGATCCTGCTCGGCTTGATCATTCTTGCTACGGCCGGCCTGTTTGTGCCGCTGCAAGTGCAGCATCCATTCTGGATGGTTCTGTTCCTGGTATTGACCGCGGTGACGTTCAGTCTGTTTGGCTTCATCATTGGCATCTGGGCCGACAGTTTCGAAAAGTTGCAACTCGTGCCACTCCTGATCATTACCCCGCTCACGTTCCTTGGTGGCAGCTTCTATGCGGTCAACATGCTGCCGCCGTTCTGGAAAGTCGTGACGCTGTTCAATCCGATCGTGTACCTGGTGAGCGGCTTTCGCTGGAGTTTTTACGGCTTGGCCGATGTCGATATCGCCGTGAGCCTTGGCATGACCGCGCTGTTTCTGGCGATTTTCCTTGTCATCGTGGCGTGGATCTTCAAGACTGGATATCGGCTCAAGACGTAGGTGCATCATGGGCTGAAGTAAACGCCAGGGTGCTATCGAAACGAACGCAAAGAGGTAATAAGCATGTCTGCCGATGCCACGCTTATCGCACGATCCGCGTACGAGGTGGTTGATCTGCTGCGGCGTGAAGAGGTCAGCCCGCACGATCTGCTCGACACGCTGGCGGCCCAGGTCGAGCGCGTCGAGTCGCAGGTCAACGCGTTGCCCACGGTATGCTGGGACCGCGCGCATCAACATGCGGATGCGCTACTGAAGCGGCCCGTCAGCGAGCGGGGCGTGTTGTGCGGATTGCCGGTGCCCATCAAGGACCTAACGGATGTGGCGGGGGTGCGTACGACGCGCGGCTCTGCCGTGTTTAGCGAACGTGTGCCGGAACGCTCCGATCTCGCCGTGACCATGCTGGAAGCCCGCGGCGGTGTGGTGTATGCGAAGTCCAATACGCCGGAGTTCGGTTCAGGCGGCCATACGTACAACGGCGTCTTTGGTGTGACACGCAATCCATGGGATCTGGCGCGCTCGGCGGGCGGCTCGTCTGGCGGCGCGGCGGCAGCACTTGCGTCGGGGACAGCGTGGGTGGCGCAAGGCTCGGATCTGGCCGGATCGTTGCGCACACCCGCCGCGTTCTGTGGCGTGGTGGGCCTGCGCCCCACGCCGGGCCGGGTGGCGACGGGGCCAACGACGAATCCGTTCGACACACTCAGCGTCATGGGCCCGATGGCGCGTAACGTGACCGATACGGCGCTGCTGCTCGATGCAATGTGCGGTGACATTTCTGGCGCGCCTCTTTCCCTGGCGGAACCCGCCACGTCATTTCTCGATCACGCGTTGCAACCACGGCGACCGGCGCGCATTGCGTTTAGCGAGGGGCTCGGCATTGCGAAGCCTGAAGCTGAGATTCTCGATGTCTGCCGAAAGACGATGGATCGTCTCGCGGCTGCGGGCATCGGCGTGGACACACCGGCCATCGATCTGAGCGCTGCTAAAAGGGCGTTTCATGTGCTGCGCGGCGTCTCGTATGCAATGAACTACGAAGAGGTGCTGGCGCAGCACCGCGAGACATTGAACCCGAACGTGGTCTGGAACATCGAATTCGGTCTGCAGTTGGAACAAGGTGCGGTGCCTGCGGCGTATCGCACGCGCGGCGAACTGTTTAATCGCATGGCGCCGCTCTTCGAACAATACGACGTGCTGATCTGTCCGGCTACCATCGTCGCGCCGTTCCCGGTTGAAGAGCGCTACGTCAAAGAGGCAGCGGGGGAGCAGTTCGAGACGTATATCGACTGGCTCGCGATTGCTTATGCAGTAACGATGCTCGGCGTGCCGGTGATAGCCATTCCGTGTGGCATGACCGCGAGTGGCTTGCCGGTGGGAATTCAGATCATTGGCAAACCGCGCGGCGAGGCGGCATTGCTGTCGGCGGCGCGGGCTATCGAAGAGATCATCGGCACGTGGGCGACCCGCGAACCGGCGATTCATTGACGACAGCGTTCGCGAGGCAAGCGCTGCGAGCCACACGGGACCTACGCGTTAGGGTGCCACCGCGGGCGCTGCAAGATGTGCTTGCAGATAGTCGATGGCCTGGGTGGCATAGCTAGATAGCGGCCATTCGGCCCGATGAATCAGCCACAGCGTATCCACGACAGGCGCGCCACATTCAATCACCCGGATCAGATCCTGCTTCGCAAAAGCTGTGCGGGCGTAGCGTGGCAGAACAGTGAACCCAAGACCCCGTGCAACTGGCTCCAGAATCAGGCCTACCTGATTGCTGAAGCCTTGGCGTCGCAGACTACGAATTCCCGCATTGCCCGGAAAGTGCCGGCTCAACAGGCGACTCGCCATGGCTTGCCCATCCGGGTGGTCGATAAAGCCGAGTCGTTCCAGATCGCCCCAGCCGCGAACATCCTCTTGCGCGGGCACGATTAGTTCGAGCGGCTCTTGCGTGAAGTGGCGGGCAGTCAGTCGTGGGTCGTCCGGCTTGAGCGTGACGAGTCCAAGCTCGTACTGATTTCGGAGCACGGCCTCCAGTACCTCGGGGTCCGGCGCAAAGCGATGCCGCACGATCCAGCCAGGATGCGCCTCTTGCAACGTAAGCAGCAACGGGAACAGTGCGAGTCCGATACTCCCTGGGCTGATCAGGCTGATTTCGCCGCTTTCCACATCCGCGCCGGAAAGGCGTAGGCGCAAACGCTGATCCGCCAGGTTCATTTCATCGCAGTAGTCGAGTAACGCTCGGCCGGCAGGCGTTAGTTCGAGACGGCGCGGGTGACGAATCACCAGCAGGCCAAGTGCGTTCTCCAGATGTCGCAGGTGCTGGCTCACCGCAGCCTGGGTCAGGTCCAGACATTCGGCCGCGCGTGTGAAGTTGCCAAGTTCGACCAAAGTGGCGAAGGTGCGCAACCACTGGGGATTCAGCATAACGATAATTTATCGAAGGGGTCGCTCAGAAGTTGTTTTCATTATAGCGAGCCGGCCGCAATCGGGAAGCTGCGCGGTGAAGAGAAAATCACCGCGCACGCTTTATTACGGACCCCTACGAGTTCGCCTGACGCGCATTGCGGCAAGCGAACCAGCGCCGCGACGTCCTGGGTTCTTCCACCGCCTCGGCGACCTCGCGCCACCAGCGTTCGCCACGATGCGGCGCGGCCAGATCCAGTCGCTCGCCCATGCGCGGTGTCGCGAGCGGTACACCGCGCGCAATGCTAAGCCCGACGACGCGCTCGAACGGTTCTTGCCAGCGATGCATCGCCAGATCGAACGTGCCATTGTGCACAGGCACTAACCAGTGGCCGCGCAGATCGACGTGCGCCTGGACGGTTTCGTCAGGTTGCATGTGGACGTACGGCCACTGCGCGTCGTAGGCGCCGGTTTCGATCAGTGTGACGTTGAACGGACCCAGGCGCTCGCCGATGGTCCTGAAACCATCGAAGTAGCCCGTGTCGCCGCTGAAGAACACGCGCAGATCGTCATCGACGATAACCCACGAAGCCCACAAGGTGCTATTGCCGTCGAGCAGGCTGCGCCCGGAGAAATGCTGGGCAGGCGTAGCGGTGAAAGAGAGTCCGTCGATCTCGACGCCCTGCCACCAGTCGAACTGCTTTACCTTCGAAGCGTCCACACCCCATTCGATCAGCCGCTCGCCCACGCCCAGCGGCGTGAGAAACACGCCCGTGGTGGCGGCGAGCGCGAGGACCGTCTCGCGGTCCAGATGGTCGTAGTGATCGTGTGACAGGATCACGCCGCTGAGCGGCGGCAAATCGGCCAGCGCGATGGGAGGTGCATGAAAGCGTTTCGGACCGAGATGTTTGAATGGCGATGCACGTTCCGCGAAAACTGGATCGGTCAGCCAGAACTGCCCGCGCAGTTTGACCAGCATGGTGGAATGCCCGAGGCGGAACAGGCTGCGATCGGGCGCGGCGTCGAGTTGCTCGCGTGTCAGGGCCTCAACGGGCAGCACGCCGGAAGGCACGGTGTCGTCCGGTTTATTGAACAGGACATTCCACACAATGCTCAAGGTTTTGCCCATGCCTTCGACCGGGCGCGGCTTCACATTGCGAAAGCGCTGGCTGTCATGCTGTGCCGAGGAGGCAAACAACGTACGCCCGCGCCGAGCCGCAGTGAGGCCCAACATGCGACGGATAGAACCGGTAAACGATGTCATGTGAGACGTCCCGATACCAAAAGTAGACCATTCAGTGTACTTTATTTCGAGGAAAAGTACACTGCCCGGTGTAAAATTTGAGCATGGATGCCAGTGATTCCCCCCTTCGCCTGACCGATCGCAAGCGTGCCGCTGTCATTGCCGCGGCGATTGAAGAATTTCTTGCCGCTGGCTTCGACGCCACCAGCATGGACCGCATCGCCGCGAGAGCGAGCGTGTCAAAGCGGACGGTCTACAACCACTTCCCCAGCAAAGAAGCGCTATTTGCCGCGATCCTCCGGCAGTTGTGGGATGCAAGCGATGCGGGAGAAGCGCCCGCTTACTCTTCGTCTGAGCCGCTGCGTGCGCAACTGCTGCGGTTACTGTCGAGAAAACTGAGCCTGCTAAATGACGAGGCGTTCCTCTCGCTCGCACGGGTGGCGATCGCTGCGGGCATTCATTCGGCCGAGCGTGCGCGCGATATGGTGGCGCGCATGGGCGAGCGCGAGGAAGACCTGACAGTGTGGATACGCGCCGCCGCTGCAGACGGCAGGCTCAAGACAGCGGAGCCGCTATTTGCCTCGCAGCAATTGCAGGCCCTTGTGAAAGCGTTCGCGTTCTGGCCACAGGTGACGATGGGGCAGCCGCCGCTGGGCAAAGCGGAGCAGCAGCAGGTGGCGGAATCTGCGGCGGATATGTTTCTGGCGCGCTATTCGTAACGGTAGTCGGGGCGCCGGTCAGCTTGTACGAATAGCTGTCGAACCAGGTCGCTGCCTTCTCGCCTAATCCGTCGACCCATCCGCCACAGCGCGCCCCCGGCTTGCTGCTCTCGACACACCGGCGCCGCCTACGGCTTTGCCGCCGAATACGCAGACAATCAACGCGGCCACCACCAGCACGCCTAATGCAAGTCGCAATCCCACGAAGCCCGCGCCGAATCCAATCATTGGCGGTCCTACCAGAAAGCCTGCGTAACCCGCTGTGGCTGCCATCGAGACGCCCAAGGCAGGGGTCGCAGTAGAACGCCCCGCTGAACTGAAAATGACCGGCACGATGTTGGCCAGACCGATGCCGACGAGCGCGAATCCCACGCACGCAGTCAACGTACTCGGAAAGCCCAGCACGAGTGCGAGGCCACTCGCTGCGATCAGGCCACCGAGCCGAACCACCATGATTGACCCCAACCGGTGGACCGAGACGTCGCCAATGATGCGACAGGCCGCCATCGAAAAGGCGAAGGCCGAATAACCGAGCGCCGCGACGCTCGCCTCCCCGTGGAGTGTCGAACGCAAGAAGACCGCGCTCCAGTCGGCCACCGCGCCTTCCACCATCATGCAAAGAAACGCGAGCGCGGCGAGCTTCATGACGCCCGCGGTCGGCAACGCCAGTCCGCCGGCGGCCGCTTTTGCACGAGGTCCGAGATCACGTAGTGCGAGTGCGGCGGCGGAGAAAATAAGGATTCCGATTAAAACATCAGGTATCAGCAACCCGCCGATCACTCCGATTCCGCCTTTCTGAATCATTGCACCCGTTGCCGCGCCGAGCAGACCGCCTGCGCTCCACGCCGCGTGGAACGAGGACATGATCGGGGACCCCCAGACGGTTTCGATGGCGCTTGCGTGGCCGTTCATCGATACATCGAGCGCGCCATTCGCCGCGCCAAGCAGAAGGAGCACCAGGCACAGCAGCGCAAAGTTGGGTGCTAGCGCAGGCAACGGCAGTGCGGCGATGAACGCCACGCCAAGCAGCGC
>NZ_JBAURZ010000060.1:0-4123 GCF_049581445.1 Paraburkholderia sp.
CATTCATGCTGCCGCCTTCGCCCGTTGCAACTCGGTCACGGCTGAAGCCAGCGAGTCGATGCTCGAGAAGAGCCGGCGCGTCAACATACGATCCGGGATTTCAACGTCGAATTCGTCTTCAATCGCAAGCATCAGGTGCACGGTTGCGAGCGACGACAGGCCTGCTGCATAGAGGTCGGCGTCGTCCGCCAGGGTGTCCGGCGGAACGTCAAGACGTGCCGATTCGGAAAGGATGCGTCGAAGTGCGGTTTTCATGAAGTATGGCTCCCCTCGAAGGTAAGTCGCCAAGCAGCAATTGAGTCGGTCCTGCCACGTCGGTTCGGCACCCCGAGTGCATTGCCGATGGCCCGGTCCACAACCGGTCAGCACGCCTGATACCGGTGGCCGGTTAGGCGTATTAAACGGATTACGGCCCTTCATCGTCGGTGCGGTGGCGCACTGAAATTGCAGGGTCCGCGGCGTAACGTGTCTCTATCGCATCCGGCGGGAAAAACGGTGAGGAAGACGTGATGAACTGGAAAACCCTGGAGTTCGAGCAGTTCACTGCGCGTGAGTTGTATCTGATCATGCGTGCGCGCAGTGCAGTGTTCGTTGTCGAACAGGCCCACGTATGCCTCGATGCAGATGGGCACGACGAAACTGCATTGCACGTGTTTGCGGTGGAGGACATGTCGCGACCGATGCCGGTGATGGCCTATGCCCGTCTGCAACCGGGCGACGCGGAAGATCCCGACGTGGTGATCGACAAGATTCTGACGAGTCCCGCGCGGCGCGGTGATGGCACAGCGGAAATGCTGATCGAGCGGGCCCTGCGCGCGGTGGCTGAGCGCTGGCCTGGACGCCTCGTGCGCGTCACGGCGCCGATTGGACTGAAGAGTTTTTACGAGCAATTCGGATTCCGTAAGACAGAAGGACCGTTCCTCGAACACGGCATGCCGTTTATCGGCCTCACGCGCCAGCAACGCGGCGGGGCAGAGAAATCTCTCAATGGACACCGCGCGCGCGGCGGTCTGACGGCGGTCAATACATTCGAACTACTTTGACGGCGCGTTGGGCATCGCATGTTGCTGGTGCGATGCCTGGGTGATGCCGATGTGATACCTCGCACGTCCTTGCATCAAGGCGGGCAACCAGGAGCCTGTCACTTCGCGCCGGATTCTTGCCCCGGGGGCCATGCATGTTGAGAATCGCATCTTCGCTTTCGCCCTCGCCGGGCGCGTTACCCGCTGGAAAGGCGCGCCCGCGTACGTCCGCCCAATCGCCGGCCAGGATGCAGTCGTGGGTGCAACGCTATCCGGTGGGCCTGCCGGTCGGATTCTTCCTCACTTCGTTGCTGCTCATCCTGCTGCATCAGGGACACGTCGTCGAAATGCTGTTTCCGGTTGGCGCATTTACACTCGCCGCGATGTTCTATCGGCGCTCACCGGCCCATTACATTGGCTTCGTCTGCTGGTTGTTCTTTCTTGCGCCCGAGATGCGGCGTCTGGTGGATTTCACCAGCGGGACGTTCAACGATAAAAGCATGGTTCTGGTTGCGCCCCTGCTGGCGGTCGCGCTAACTGGCTTTTCGCTGCTCAAGAATCTCGAAGCGCTTGGACAGCGCCGTTGTGCACCGCTCGTACTGATTGTCGTTGCGCTCTTTTATGGGTTCATTGTCGGGATGGCCCAGGTCGGCATGGCGGCGGCGTTATTTACGCTCGTCAACTGGCTGTTTCCTGCGCTGATCGGATTTCACCTCGTCGCGACGTGGGAGCACTATCCTGAGTATCACCGCGTGTTGCTTAAAACGTCCGTGTACGGCGGCCTTTTGATGGGTGTCTACGGTGTGATCCAGTTTGTTTCTCCGCCGCCGTGGGAAGCGTTCTGGCTGATCCATTCGAAGATGATGGCGGCCGTCGGCCAGCCCCTCCCGTACAGCATGCGGATCTGGAGCACGATGAATTCCACCGGACCGTTTGCAATCACCATGATGTATTTGCTCGTGATGTCGCTTGCGGCGCGTGGGCGTTTGCGGATAGCGATGGCAATTTTCGGTGTTCCCGCGCTGATGTTCACGTCCGTGCGCAGTTGCTGGGCTGGGGTATTTATCGGACTGCTCTATCCGCTCATGATGCTCGACGGCAAGAGCCGTATGCGTCTCATCACCGCGGTTCTGGGCATTGGCGTGCTGTGCGCGCCGGTCATGATGGTCGACGAGATATCGTCGAAGTTGACCAAGCGCTTCGATACGTTAGGGGACATCAGCCAGGACAACAGCTTCCAGTCGCGCGCCGGTTTCTATGGTGCGTTTCTGCCCATCGCGCTATCCGAAATCGCGGGGCAAGGGCTCGGCACCACGGGCAACGGCACCAAACTCGCCGCCGATCAGGCGACGCAAACCGCTGGCGTCGTTTTCGATAGCGGCCTGATGGAGGTGCCCATTGTGCTCGGCTGGCCTGGTACGCTGCTGTACACGACAGGGATTTTCATGCTGATTTGGCGAGCGTTTCTGGCTAGCCGATTGCGGCCACATGACCGTTTTGCGCTGTGTGGCGTGGGCGTTTCGGTCGCTATTTTCGGCCAGATGATTATGGTGAACACGCTCGTGTCCACCTCTGGGATGTTCTTTTTCATAGGCGTCATGATGCCGGTCATCGGCTTGCGTTACGCCCGGCATGCGTCTTATATGGCAGACAGGGCGGCGGCAAAGGCTGCGGCGGCGTCAGAGGCTGCCTCAGTGGGCGCTTCTGTGCCCACCGTCGCACGTCTGGTCGTCACCGGGAGCGGGACATGAGCGGCGAGCCGATGCGGATTCTGATCGTGACGCACGTCCTCGCGAAAAACGACGGGCAGGGGCGGGTCAACTATGAAATTGCGCGCGCTGCACTGGCGGCCGGTCACTCGGTGACGATGCTTGCATCGCAGGCGGCGCAGGAGCTGGTGAGTCACCCACGTGCGCGTTTCGTTCAGATATCCGCGAGTGCGTTGCCCTCACGGCTTCTGCAGTACCAGGTCTTCGCCTGGCGCACTGGCTTGTGGATCCGCGGACACCGTCGCGAGTTTGACATCGTGCATGTGAACGGTTTCATCACCTGGGCGCGCGCCGATGTCAACTCGGTGCACTTCGTGCATGACGGGTGGTATCGCTGCGGCTTCTATCCGTATCGGTTTTTGGGTGGCCTCTACGATGCCTATCAGGTCACCTATACGCGGCTCAATGCGTGCCTCGAGGGGCGGGCATTCAGGAACGCGCAGGTAGTGGTGCCGGTTTCGGAAAAAGTCCGTACTGAAGTACAGGCGCTCGGCATTGATCCTGGGTGCCTCAAGGTGATCCATAACGGGGTTGACGTCGAAGAATTTGCGCCGGGTCCTGCGCAGCGCGCACGCTTCGGACTGCCTGACAAGCCGTTCATGTTGCTGTTCGCGGGCGATCTGCGCGTCTCTCGCAAGAATCTTGATACCGTACTGCGGGCGCTCGCCTTGACGTCCGATGATGTCCACCTGGTCGTTGCCGGGCGCCTGCACAGTAGTCCGTTTCCCGCGCTCGCTGCTGAACTGGGCGTGGCGCAGCGGGTGCATTTCACCGACTTCGTCGCGGATATGCCCGCGCTGATGCGGTCGGTCGATGCCTTCGTGTTCCCGTCGCGTTATGAAGCGATGAGCCTGGCGCTGCTGGAGGCGCTGGCTGCGGCGCTGCCCGTCGTGACTGCGAAAACGGCCGGTGGAGCGGAGGTGATCGGGCCCGACTGCGGCTTCGTGCTCGACGATCCGGAAGACGCGCGCGGTCTTGCCAAGGTGATAGAAACACTTGCCGGTGATCGCGAGCAAGCCCGACAGATGGGGCAGGCTGCGCGCGCACTCGCTAAAACGTTGGGCTGGGGCACCATGGGGCAACGCTATCTGTCGCTATACGAACAGGTCCGCGCCCATCATGTCCCCGCCCGCATTCCTCCATCTGGCTCGGCCGTTTCCATCGACCTATGAGCGACCCTATTGATTCGTTGCAGATCGGCATGCATTGGTTTAGCGAACGGCCTGGCGGCCTCGATCGCATGTTCATGGCCCTCATCCAGTCGCTGCCGGCGCAGGGCGTCAGTGTGCGCGGGCTGGTAGCGGGCAGTCCAGGTGTCGAGCAGGCCTCGGG
>NZ_JBAURZ010000061.1:0-21633 GCF_049581445.1 Paraburkholderia sp.
GGCGAACCCGCGGCGCGTGCGCTTGCCGCACCTGGCGTCCCGTCTTCGACTGCGGTCAGGTTTTCCGGGGTGACGCCAGATACATAGGTATCCTCGGTAATGAATTGCGCCAGCGGGCCTGATTGCCCTACCGAGGTCAGATTGATGGTCGGAATTCTCTTGCGCGGATACACACCGCAGCGCGCTGTGCCGCCGCAGTCGATCACGACCGCAGCCATTTCCGACTCAGGGGGGGGATTGCGGAAGCCATCGACCAGCACGCCGCCTGTCATTTCGGCCAGGCGCTTCGCCAGTTCGGGGATGCTACCGCCCGTCACGGCGACAATCTTGTTGCGCTCCGGCGTAGGTTGAATGAAGAGCGGGCCGCCCCATCCATTGGGGCCACGCTCGACCTTCACGGTTCTGTATGCTCGTGTGTCCATTTCAGGTCTCCTCAGTCTCGATGTTGGATTGCCAGCAATGGCAGTGCATCACAGTTCGATGTTTTCACGGTGCGCCAGCATCTTGGTCAACCACTCGGTGAGGATGCCCTTGAGCAGATTCACGACGAGACCGACAATCAGATAGAACAAAGCGAGCTTCGGAATAGAGAACGCCAGAGCATGGGTTTCCGCCAGCTTGGTGAGACCGGCCGCCACGCCGAGCCAGACAAACAGTTCACCGGGGTTGCAATGTGGAAAGAGTCCGGTAATGGGGTGACACAGCGAGACTGCGGAATCGTAGAACGCGGGCTTGTGCTTCTCTTCAAGGAACACGCCAAACGTGTAGGCCATCGGATTGGTAAGGAAAAACATCGCCAGTAGCGGCAACAGCGTGTAGCGGGTCACGACATTCTTCGAGAAGAAGCGCGCGAGGCCCTGAATGCGCTGCTCACCGACGAGGGCGATGATCGTATACACGGCAGTCAACAGCACGATCAGCGTAGGCAGGATACCGACGACAAAGCCAACAAACGTTTTACCGCCGGCATTGAAGATGCCGATAAATCCCTCTGCGACATGCGTGAGCCAATCAAGCATGAACATGGCGAATCTCCCAGATGAACCGAAACGATCGCGAAAAGCTCCGCAAGGCGTAACACGGCGTAACCCGACGGAACCGGTAAGAACAGGCTGCTGAAATGCGTAGAAGGAAATCAGGTGGGCGCTTCGGCGGCGCGCTGGGCACGCTCGAGCGCATCAGTCGCGGCTTGCGCGATGCTGTGTCGCAGCTTCGAGGCCTTTAGCCGCGCGTTAAATTCGCTCGTCGTTAAACCCGTAAAGCCCTCGTGAGGACGGAAGCGGGTGAAGACGGTCAGGCCGGACATGCTGAGGAACTGGCAGACGCGCAAATCGGCGGACAACACGACAATGGCCACCGCGCCACGTCCGAGTTTGACCTTGCAGGAGCCAACGCCGAGGAAGCCGCTGTTCCAGCGACTCGCGGCACCGCGCACCGCGTCGGTGTAGCGGCGCATCTGAAACCACGAACCGACGAGTTGCAACGCCCAGAATACGGCCAGGGCGAGTAACGCACCGCGTATAAAGTCCATCGTTGTCTCCTGTCGATCAGAGTTGGTGCTTTACGCGCTACTCCGGTCCCATGCAAAGCTGTTGTTCGCTGGAGCCTTTCGCTACCTGAACAAGGTAGCGCACTGTCATGAGTGAGCCCTCTGGATCCAACTACACCACACTGCCAAGTGAACATCTTGTACTTCGAATAATACAATTGTTCACGCTGAATTTAATTGGGGAAAACGCCAGTCATCCCCTCTCAACGCTTTCCACTGTCCCACATACAGCATCAGCAGCGTATAGGACTCCGTACGCAGCCTCATCCTATCGCGGCACAGGCGGCCGTGCTAATCATTGATGCAGCCGCGATGTTCTGCACGACGAGGCGTGCCACTTCGGCCTGCGCTTCGACATACGGCAAATGACCCACGCCGGCGAAACGATGCACGGCGACGTGGCCAGGCAATCCCTCTGTATGCCGTAGCGGCAGGATGCGGTCCTGCTGCCCCCATACCACGCGCACGGGGATGGTCAGCGCGTTGAACAGGTGCCTCAGGTCAAGCATCTGCGTGCCGTCCGGAAAGAAGCGGTCCGCTACCACCGCGAGGCGCTCGCGAACCTCCGCGCTTTCCAGTTGCTGCGCGGCGGTGGCGACAAAGCCTTCGTCCATGCGCGACGGGTCTGCGAACAACTGCTTGAGCCAGGCGGCGAGACTGGCGCGCTGCGTCGCCTGGGTGATGCCGCGGATAAATGGTCCGTTACTCTCGGGGCCAAGACCCGCTGGAGCGAGCAGCGTTAGCGAGCGTACTTGCACACGAGTCGCCGTTGCCGCTGCAGCCAAGGCCAGCGCGCCGCCAAACGAATGAGCCACCAGGTGACAACGCGTTATGCCTGCATCGAGCAGCGTTTGCTCGAGCGCCGCGACCATCTCTTCCAACGAACCCGCTGCCTGCGCGCTGGATTTGCCATGGGCGGGCAAATCCACCGCCAGCATGCCCAGCTCAGGGCCGGCGACGCGAGTGAGTGCCTGCGAAAACGGTCGCCAGCTATTGGATTCCGCCGCGAAGCCGTGCAACAGCACGAGCGGATCGCCGCTTCCCTTGCGCAAGGTAATGCTGTGCAACGCCTGCTGCGGTGCGATCTTCCGAACCGCGCTGCCACCAGACGCTCCTGCTTGCAGCGCCGCACGCAGCACATCCTGCGCGGCGACGCGACCGTGCGGCCCGGAACCCGCGATGTCCACCAGTTGCAACCCTTGTTCGCGGGCGATGCGCCGCGCAGCCGGGGTTGCCCTTAGTGATTGCTCCGTTTGTGCCGCAACTTCTGCCTCGGTCTCATCAAGCGATGCAGGTTGATGCGATTGCGCCTCAGCGGTCTCTGCCCGCGGCGCAGGCGCTCCCTCTGCTGCTGGAACAGGTTCGCCGTGTTCGACCAGCGCTTCGCCCGCCGCGTAGATCCACGCTACCGCCGTGCCGACCGCCACCGACTTGCCGACGGGCGCGCTGATCTGCCGGATGATGCCGCTGGCCGGCGCGTCGATCTCCATCGTCGCCTTGCTGGTCTCGATCTCGAAGATCAGCATCCCTTCGCGTACCTCGTCGCCATCGCTGACGTGCCAGGCCGCGATCATGCCTTCGGTCATGTCCATGTCGACGCGCGGCAGAATGACTTCGGTCGGCATGTCAGTCCCTCCTGCCTACGATGCGCCGCGCCGCCGCAACGATGTCGTCGATCTGCGGGACCGCTGCTTTTTCCAGTTCCGGGTTGTACGGCAGCGGACAGTCGGCGCCGCCGAGGCGAATCACCGGAGCGTCGAGGTAATCGAAGGCTTCGCTTTCGCAGGCAATCGCGGCTATCTCCGCGCCGATGCCCAGTTGCTGCACCCCCTCGTAGACGCAAATCAGGCGCGACGTCTTGCGAATACTCGCGATGATCGCCTCGCGATCGATCGGCCGGATGCTGCGCAGGTCGATCACTTCGGCATCCACACCTTCCTGCTCCAGCCGCGCCGCAGCTTCCAGCGAGCGGATCGCCATCATCGAGGTCGCCACAATCGTGACGTCGCTGCCCACACGCCGGACGGCCGCCTTGCCGATCGGCACCGTGTAGTAGCCTTCCGGCACAGGCCCTTTGCTTTTGTACAGCAGCTTGTGCTCGAAGATCATCACCGGGTCCGGGTCTTCGAGCGCTGCCAGTAACAGACCCTTCGCATCGTGCGGTGTGCTCGGCTGAACGACTTTCAGGCCCGGCACGTGAGCAAACCAGGCTTCGAGGCTCTGGCTATGCTGCGCAGCCGCGCCCGTTCCCGAGCCAGCGGGAAAGCGCATCACCAGCGGCACCGACGCTTCACCGCCCAGCATGAAGCGCATCTTGGCGGCCTGATTGGCGATCTGCTCCATCGCCAGGGTGGCGAAATCGGAGAACTGGAATTCGTAGATCGGCCGCGAGCCGGTCATTGCCGCGCCCACTGCAACGCCCGCGCCTCCCAGTTCCGAAATCGGCGTATCCATCACGCGGTCGGCCCCAAAGCGCTGATAAAGATCGCCGGTGACCTGAAACGCGCCCCCGTAGATGCCAATATCTTCGCCCATGAGGAACACGCGTTCGTCACGCTCCATCGCGATCGCCATCGCTTCCTGAATGGCCTGGGCGTACGTCAACTCGCGCACTGCGTCATGCGCCTCTTCTTGCGCGGCATCGTTGGTTGCTTCACGCGTCTTTTCAAGCACGTCCGCTGTCATTGCTCGCTCCCGCTGGTCGATGCATATACGTAACGGGTCAGTTCGGCGAGAATCGGCGCCGGGCTGTTCTGCGCAAACTCCAGACCCGCTTCAATCTCCGCCTCGACTTCTTCGCGCAGCGTGGCAACACTTGCCGCATCAAGCAAGCCGCACTGCAGCAATTCGCTCTCGAAACGCACGATCGGATCGCGCCCACTCCACTCCTCAATTTCTTCACGCGTGCGGTAGCGGTTCCGGTCGCTCTTCGAGTGGCCGCGCAGGCGGTAGGTCTCGCATTCGAGCAGCGTTGGGCCTTCACCCTTGCGCGCACGCGCCACGGCCTGCTCACTGGCTTCGAGTACATCGGCAAAGCTGTTGCCGTCGACCGTCACACCCGGGATGTCGTAAGCCAGTGCTCGCTGTGCGATGTGCGGCACAGCCGTCGAGCGTTCTACTGACATCGACATGCCGTAACGGTTGTTCTCGCAGACGAAGATCACTGGCAGCTTCCAGATGGAAGCGAAGTTCAGGGACTCGTGAAAGGCCCCCTCGTTATTTGCCCCGTCGCCGAAAAAGCACATTACTACGCTATCCTTATGTTGCTTCTTCACGGATAGCGCCGCGCCCACCGCAATCGGCATACCGCCGCCGACAATACCGTTGGCGCCCAGGTTACCGCGGCTCACGTCGGCAATGTGCATCGAGCCGCCGCGTCCACGGCAGTAGCCGGTCTCCTTGCCGAAGAACTCCGCGAACATCCGCTTCGGGTCCGCGCCTTTGCCGATGCAATGTCCATGGCCGCGGTGCGTGGACGTGATGTAGTCCTCATCGGTGAGCGGCAGCGTTGCGCCAATCGCACTCGCCTCCTGGCCGATGGAAAGATGCATCGTGCCGTGGATCAGACCACGCATGTAGGCTTGTTCGGCGCTTTCCTCGAAACGCCGTACGAGGTACATCTTGCGCAAGGCTTCGCGCAATGTCTCAGGATCGTGACGGCGAAATACCGGCGGCATCGCCGTGGCCGCTCTGGTGGGCATCGCTTCCAGGGTTTGCTGCATGTCCTTCCTCCTTGATTAGCCGGTGTTTGCGCGGATCACGCACCGATCACGCGACGGCGAGCGGCTTGCCGTACACCATTTCGTCCTGCAGGCGACGCAAGGCGACGATGGGCGACTCGGCGTCCACTGCGCAGTTGCGATAGGTCAGCAGCTCACCACGGCGAATCGGCTGCGTGACGCGGCCGTTTTCGATCAGGCCGCACGGCACCGCATCCTGGGCACGCGCATCGCCCACCGACATGGCCCACGCGCGATAGGTGTATTCGCCAATCGCGTCGAGCCGGTCACCGGGTTGCAGGTTCTTCTTGGCGACGGCGCAGACCTCGACCACCGGCACCGGCAACGGCTCCATGTCGGCGCGGCGATACAGCACCGAGCGCGCGCAGGTGAGCGGCACTTCGAGGCTGGTGAGGTGATACGGACGATAGAACGTGTAGTACGGCCCTTCGCCGAGCTTCAGGTCTTCCATGCGTTCGCGCAGACGCGGATGCGCCAGTTCCGCGACGACGAATACACCCGGTGCGACGCCCTTGCCTATCGTGTAATCCACCACGCCCTTGCGCGAGAGGATGCCGCCGTCAGCTTGCGGACAGAGCACCTTGTGCAACTCGTCGAGCGTTGCCGACGGGCCGTGCATGCCAGGCACGTCCGGCGTAAGGCCAGTAGCGTTGCCAATCGCCGCCATCTCGACAGCGGTTTTTGAACCGTCGACGAACTCCACCAGCATGCGCGGGTTCATGTTGCGGCGTTTCGCTTCGTCCATATAGATGTCCGGCGTGGCGTCGATATTGAGCGGGTTGTTCTTGCCCTTGCCCGCTGCGACGATCGGATAGCCAAGTGCGCTGACGAACTGGATCAGTTCGATCGTGGAGCTGGGTTCATCGCCCGCGCCGAGCGAATACACCACGCCGAGCCGCTCCGCTTCGCGCCGCAGATAGGCGCCGATAGTCACATCGGCTTCCACGTTCATCATGACGAGGTGCTTGCCGTGCTCCATCGCGAGCAGGCCGATTTGCGCACCGACGGCGGGCTTACCGGTCGCGTCGATCACCACGTCGATCAGGTCGCTCGTACAGACCGCGTTGACGTCCTGCGTAATCGCGATCTCGCCCGCTTCGATCGTTTGTTCGATAGCGCTGCGTGAATCCACCATCCGGTAGCCCGAATCGGCGCCGTTCGCGACCCGCACGGCCGCGCGTGCGGCTTCGGGGCGCAGATCGGCAATCGCGCCGATTTCCAGGCCGTGCATCTGCCGCACCTGGGTCACGATGTCCGTGCCCATTTCGCCGCTGCCGATCAGACCAATGCGAATCGGACGGCCGGTAGCGGCACGCTTTTCGAGGTCGGCCGCGAGGCCGCTGGGGGTGATGTTATGCATGGGCATGGCTCCTGAAATTCGGCGCTTGAACGCGCCACGGAAGTGCTGACGGGCGCTGGCCCGTCTTGATTTCGGATAGCACTTTTGTATTTCACAATAGCACTTTGTTCACGCGAGGGACAAGGTCGATTTTGGGTAAAACTGGTTTTTAGGGATCGGGATTAACCCGGATCTGATAGGCGTGAACAGGCGCTTCAGGCAGTCTGGGCGGGGGTTTGCGCGGGTTTTGGGGGGAAATGCGTGGAGGCGGGAGCGCGCAGCGACTCTGTGCGAGCGTGGGCTAATTGCCTGAACAAAAGCCGTCGCGGTGACGCGGGTCAGCGAGATAAAACGGTGCGGGAAGGCGCAAGAAGGGCTATGTCAGCGGCGCCGAAAATCGGGCCGCTGCGGGGGTCTGTGTGCAGAGGAATATGGGACGTGCGTGGCGTTCCAGGTGGTTTGCCTGGGTGGTTTGCCTGGGTGGTTTGCCTGGGTGGTTTGCCTGGCTAGCGCGCCGAGATCAAACGCAGAGTTCAACCGCCGGCATCAAACGCGCACATGAAGCGCTCGGACCTCTCGCCTCAAGCCACGCTTAAAGGATTTCAGTCCTCCCCACTCACCCAGCACCAGCCAGTTTCAGAACATCTTTGGCGGTGTACTCATCCGTGATCAGCACAGTAGGCCTGACCATCTTCAACGCGCCGTACAGCGCCTGCACCTTGCTGGCGCCGCCCGCGGCCAGCACACGCACGGGCACCTTGGCGATGATATCGAGCGGAACCGACATCACCCGCTCGTTGATCGGATGATCGACCAGTTTGCCGTCCGCATCGAAGAAGTTGAATAGCACGTCGCCCACCGCGCCCGCCTTCACTACCGAGGCACGGTCAGCGTTTGAAATGAATTTCGACAGATGCGCAGTCGCATCCGCCCCCATCCCGGCCGCGCCGATCACGACCGCGTCGAGCGACTTCGCGAGTTCGAAAATATCGCCGAGACCGCAGTGCTCGATAAGGGTCTGACGCGTGGCCGCGCTATCTACCACTAGCGGCGCGGTCATCAGATAGCAGTCCGCCTGGAACAATGACGCAAAACGCCACGCGAACTCCGCCGGGTTGAATTTGCGCGCTTTCATGATGCCGCCGAGCAGCGACACGACCGACAGATTCTCCACGGTCCGCTCATTCATGAATGCCAGCGAGCTTACCAGGGTGCGTCCCCAACCCACGCCAATTCGCATGTTGGGCCGCACCAGGGACGACACGTACGCGCCGGTTGCGGCCGCGACCGGTCCTGTCGCGTCGGCGCCGCGCGCCGACAGCGGCACGACGATGGCTTCCTCGACGCCGAAACGGCCTTCAAGTAGACGCTCCGCTTCGACGCATTCAGCCAGACGATCGCCGATGGTGATTTTCACCTCGTTACGCTCACGCGCAGCGGCCAGCAGGCGAACGACGGTCACGCGCCCCACCCCCAGTTTCAGGGCGATTTCGTTCTGCGTCATTTCCTCGACGAAATACATCCACGCGGCCCGCAAACGCAGTCGGCGCGCGGGATTCTGTTCGTCGTTTTCGACGCTTTCCGTGGCAACGCTCGCTTTCTGCAACCTCGGCTCCTATGATGAAAAAAGTCAGTCTAACGGCTGAACACTTGTGCTATCTTAACTTCAAATGTTGCAACATTGAGACGCCCATGGAGTCAAAATCTCCCTTGCCACAGCATCTTGGCCGCGACATCAGTCAGATCGGGCTCGCGCTGCGGGATTGTGCGCGTCAACTGCGTTACGCGGCCCGCAATGTGCCTGGGCCGATCAGGAGCGAGCGACCTGTTGCCGCGCGCCCGAGTTCTGCGCCCCCGCTTAAGCCCCCTTCTTATTTGTCGCTGGAATCGGTCGCGCATCTCGCGGACGACCTGATCGAAACAGCCGAGTCATTTGCGAGTCACGCCGTACCGACCTTGCAGGATCACTGGAAGTCGCCCGTGCGTCTCGAGTCGCTCACGAGCTACCTCGAACTTTCTACCGGTTCCGCGAAGGCGTTGCGCAGATTCTCGATGGCCTACTACGCCGCAGCCAAACGCATGATCATGCAAAGCGGTGCAACGGACGTGCTGATCTTCGAGCACCGCATCAGCGCCACACTCGAACGCATGGGAGTCGCGTTGACGGGACCGCAAGCGGACGAGGAAGAGGCCAGGCCACTCGCCACTGCGATTGCTTCGCGCAGCGCGCTCTGTCTTGCGTGCGCGCAACTCGTCTTGTCGCTGATCGAGATGCAGCCGATTCGCAGCACGCGTTTCGATACGCTTCCCGATGCAAATGCGCCGTGGTGGCTGGTCACTGAACCCAATGCCTATGTGTTCCTGATGCTATCGCTTGCGTCGCTCGCGAAAGACACCTGTCCATCAGGCGTTCCCACCGAGCCCGATGCCGCGACGCGCTTTTTCTCCGACGTGGTGGGTGCGCGCGAAACGGCCTTCAGGCAGGCGCTCAAGGGACCTGAACCGCTGCAGGCGCTTACCCACGAAATTGAGTACGTGATCACGCATCTTTGCTGAAACCGGCGCTGCAGGCGCGCCGAGGAGCCGTGCGAATGAGTCAACCGATCTGTAGCATTGGGGCGCAGGAAATCGCTACGTGGAAACGCGTGCAGAAACTGACACTGTGCCGCCAGCTATTGCAACGATGCTGCGAGGAATACGGCGAGCGGCACTCGCTGCAGATGGAAATCGACGACCGCAATTTCACCACTGCGTTTTTCGAGTGGCTCGATGTCATTACGCATCACGCGGAGTATCGACACCAGAATCCGCTCGACTACTTCCATTTCGCGTTCGGTGTGCTGCTGCGCGACCTGCTGCGCGAGAAGGCGATTCGCGTGAAGGGGGACGCGTCCATGCAGTTACGCCCTTCACCCGACAATATCGCCGACTGGTGGCCCGCCGGTTACGTGTTGACCTACTTTTGCGTGGGCACGCTCAGGCATGCGCTTCGCGAAGAGTGCGTAACCGAAGTGCAACCCGCGGACGCCCTCTCGCAGCCAGCGGTCTGGCAATCGTTCCGGGAAAATATCGTCGAGGAACCGGGACTCGCGATTGCCTACTTCGACAAGTTCATGGGGATCGAACCGAATTGGCGAGAACCTAGCCAGGTCATGAATCGGCCCGCTGCGGCGCGACACGAATCGAAAGTCTGATCCTTCGCATTCCTGCCGCGCAACGAGCCGAATGGTGTTCCATCAGCGCGCAAAAAACCTGCTCAGTAAGCGAACTTCACGTAGCTTTCCCCGCCCTGAACCGTATCGGTAGCGTCGACCCGAGGCATATGCCGCAGCAAGCGCCTGGCTCGCGCGCCGAGTCCTTCGTATACATCGCGCGGTACGTCGATGTTAACTTCCGGCCTGAAGTACCAACTCCGGCTATAACCAATGACAACCATCGGACGCGGCCAGTCGGTGTTATTCGGCGTGCCGCGATGCAACGCCCTCACGTCACGGATCATGACGTCACCGAGTTTCATCGGAATGGCGTGCAACGGAAGCTCGCCGGCCACGTAGGCCCGCATCGCGTCCTCGGCATTCATCTTGTGCGTGCCAAGTGTCGTTTCGAAGGGACCGTTATCTATCGTCACATCGCAAAGCGGAAAATTGACCGCGAGTTGAAACGACGGCGTTTCCGGCAATCCGTCGAACAGAGCGGGGGTATCGCGGTGCACGTCCTGATACGTTGAACCCCTTAGGGGCGTATCCGTTGCGAGTTGGCACATGACCGGATCGTCACCGGCAACGCGCTCGACGATAGCCAGCACGTCGGGGTCGCAGAAGATGCGTTCATCTGCGAACAGGCCAGCAAACGGCAACGTGATGTAATGCCGATTAGCGCCGCGCACGGCTGTCTCGCCCTGCAGAAGTCGCTGTTCGAGAATGCTGTCGAATGCCTGCCGCCACTGCAACAGCGTGTCCTTCTGGAAGTGCTGGGTCAGAAGGACCATCCCATCACGCTCGAATACGCTCGCGAAAGCGTCGAGCGCCGCATTTGAATAACGCACCGAAAGTACCTCTCCGTCTTAAGCGCAACACCCTGCGTTGCACAGAATGTTGCCACGAAAGAACGATGCCAACAACGCCGGCGTCAGAAGCCATTGACGACGGCTGCATCAGCATCGAACAAACCGCCGTTGAGTTCAGGGACGCCATGCTTCAGGAAGCCTGGGTCCCCGAAATATCACGCGCGCTTCAAGCTCACGACCCTGAGGCCGCCACGATTGCGAGAGCCGGGCAATAGTGGGTGGCGGTCAGATACGGCGTTTGCTGGGAACGCACGCCAGCGGCACTGGACGTAGGCGGATCGATATACACAGTCGCATTGTTGGATCCAGCGGGAGCTGTAAAGGTCATCGACACTTTCCACCAGTTGCCAACCTTCACTGCGCTGACCGACGTCGCCTGACCACTACCCCACGTCCCTCTCACCGCAGCACCCGTGTTGGTGTTCACGACCCAACCGAACTCTGTACCGTTAGAGTCGTCCGTTTGCACCGAGCCACCTGGGAACACGGTCGCGTTAGTCGTCGCCGCGACGTAGTCAGTGAACGTATACGTCTGGCCGCCCTGTACGCGGATGATGTCATGGATATTGGCAACCGATGAGCCGTTCGTGGCGGTAACCGAGCCCGCATCCTGGGCATTGCCCGAGATACCCGTCGCAGGCACCGCGGTGCCGCCGTTGGATTGCGTCCATGCATCCGGGGTAGCGAGATTCAGAGGCGAATTGACCAGATTGTTCGCATAGCAAGCGGCCTTGACCGGATCGGACGGCGGTCCGTAGAAGCTTGCGATGCTCGCCTGAATTTCGTTGTCCGTTGCATCCGATGACATCCTGGTCAGTACCGCGCCTTCGAAGAATTCGATCGGAGCCGCGCTACCATCACCACCTTCGCCGAGCGACAAACCGCCCTGCCACTGTCCATTGAAGGCGTGACCTGCTGAGTTGCTAAAGTTATACGCTTCCGGCGGCGCCTGCTCAAAATCCGTCGTCAAGGTCGCCTGCGACGACGCCCCTCCTTTGACAGCAAACAGATTAGAGGCCGTCACGGGTGAGTATTTAGCAAGCACCGTCATGAACTTCTCACCCTTGGGCTGCTGTGGACCGTAAAGGTAGACGCCCGCCTCTGCATCGACACCGGGCCAGTTGATATCGAGCCCATTACATACGGGGTCCTTGGTGGTAGGTGACTGGGCCGAATCGCCATCGCAGTAGCCGAACACGGCAGCGGCGCCATTCGAGTACGCCAGTGCGAACATTTCACCTTCGATTTCTCCATGCGCGTAGGTGCCGGGATTCGCGCTGTTTTCCATATTGCCGTACGTGCCGCAGCAGGTGGACGACTGGCCGTAATGGGCGCCAGCGACCATATATTCGGCGATCTCGCTGTCACCAATCGACTGGTTCACCGTACCGAACCGGTTGCGGTAGGCTTGCCCCGCCAACGTCGCCAAAGCCGGAATCTGTCCGCCTTGAAGATTCATAAACGTGAGCTTGGCGGGCGAACCGGGCAGCGCCGGCAGATCGTTACCGATCGAGATCTGCTCGGTCGGCGCCGTGGCCGTCAATGCGGTCGGTGGCTGGGACAGTTGAACAGTTAGCGTCCCGGCAGTGCCTGGAAGCGTGATCGTCGCAAAGCCGTTGAGGACCGGAACGGTCATCGCCTGTGACGACGAACTGCTCGGAATAGTCAGTGACTCTGCGCCGGTCGAACTGAGCGAAAGCGTGGCAGACACATTGCCAAACGTGCCGCCCTTAAGGGCTGAGACCAGGTCAATCTGATCGTAGACGTACGTGATGGAACAGGCCGTGTTATTGCAGAAGGAGTTGATGCTTTTGACATTGGCTGAGCCGATCTGGCTCGCGCCGTCGCTTTTAGGCAAGGTACTCGCCGTGTACGGGTAGACGTTCTGCGTTGTGCCGTCAGACGCGCGTTGAAGCTGGAACAGCGGACCCGTGTAGTTCTTCGTCAGCAGACGCACCACGCTGTGAGCTGCGGAACACGCTGTGCCCGCGGTGGCAGCAGCATCGCAAGGCAACGGTGTTTTCGCTGCGGAGTCCGTCGATGCATCGACATTGGCTTGCGTTGCTGGACTCGCTGGCGACGAACTCGCGTTCGACACGCCGGTTGCCTGCGCAGCCGGCCCGCTATCGCCGTTACAGGCGGCAAGCCCGACCGTCATCCCCAATAACAGGGAAATTAATCCCATTCCTCTGGACATCATGACCTCCTCCTATTAAACCGAGCTTCGGATAGACCCAGAAAAGTTAGTTATGCAAACTTATTTAACTAGAATCGTCACTGATCAAGCAGGTGTTCTTCAGAACCGTCAATCATTCCCATCGCTAAAAATGGGCTGCAGGGTGGCAAGAGAGGCTTGAGACGGCGGCCAATTGAGGGGCTGTGAAACGTTTGCGCAAAGAGCCGCCCTTGCCCACCAACATCCTGTGCAGCACGCCGCAACTTAACCTCGTCGTCTCCGGGGTTGTCGCATCGATTAGGAGTCCACGGGGCAGTGCCCCGATGCCAAGAGGTCGTAGCGGACTCGTCGAGTAATAATATTACTCAATATTATCGATTTTCCTTGTTGGGACAATCCCTTACATGGTGTGCACAGATGATGCACTGCAGCGTCCACTGGGTAGTCCGGGCAGCGAGAGCAAGGGAGGCCGAGGCCAATATTATTGCTAATATGACCTTTCATATTGCAAAAGAATTTATTACGTTTTTATGCCGACTTTAGCTCGCGAACGACTGAACGTACGCAGCGGCGAGCTGCGATGAAAGTAGCGGCGCGCCAGATCGTCCGCCGATACATGCCGCACTTCCTCAAGCCGGCTTCGCGGGCCATCGCCAGTATTTCCGGCGGCGTGAAGAAACGAAAGCCCTGACGTGAGCATTCATCCTCGTGTCCGATTTTGTCCTCTTTCTGTCTTTAAACACGCTCGATACCTGCGATATCCCAGTCTATGATGCAACTCTCTACCCTTGGAGCTCCACAAAATGTCCGCACTTAACGCCGCCAGATCAGCGCTCGTCATCATCGATGTGCAGGAATCGTTTCGTCAGGCACCCTTCTGGTCTGACGCGGATCTGCCGGACTTCAAGCGAGCCGTTCTACGGCTGGAGCGCGGCGCGCGCGAGCACGGCGTTCCCGTGGTCCACATCTTCCATATCGGCAAGGCCGGTCCGTTCACCAAGGAGTCCGGTTTTGTCACGCCGCTGGCCTGGCTGCCGGACTCCCCCGATGCCGTATTCGAAAAGCATACCCACAATGCATTCACCGATACCGGGCTTGACCTATGGCTACGCCGCCGCGGTATCGGCCATCTCGTCATCACCGGCATCCGTACCGAACAGTGCTGCGAGACTACGACGCGCGTCGCATCCGACATCGGGTATGCCGTTGATTACGTGACCGAAGCCACGCTCACGTTTCCAATGACGCACGCCGGCACTGGCCGCATCTATTCGCCAGCGGAAATCAAAGCGCACACCGAACTGGTATTGGCTGAGCGCTTTGCCCGCATCGCCGACGTCGACGATGCACTAACCGGCTGGCAATCACAACGCGCGTCGTAATCGTGAACACGTCCGTCTGGTTCGTGCTGACACCGCCTGTGTTGCTGCTCGACTATGCGGGCCCCGCCGAGGCGCTGCGCATGGCGGTGGATTCGGGTGCGCCCTTCGATCTGCATCATTGCGCCCCGCTGCCGCGCGTGGCGACATCGCTCGGAACCACGCTAGACGGGCTCGATCCGCTTCCGGACGCACTGCCGCCGAACAGTCTGGTGGTGGTCGTGGGCACCAGCGAAACGCCAAAGCCGGGAACAAGCAAGGCATTCGATACCGTCACGAACTGGCTCAGAACGGCACCCGCAGCCGATACGCGCATCGCCAGTATTTGCTCCGGTGCCGTGCTGCTAGCGCGCGCGGGACGGCTCGCTAACCGTCGCTGCACCACTCACTTCAGCCTGGTGGACTTGCTCAAGCACGTGGAGCCCACAGCGCGCGTGCAGGACGACTGCCTGTTCGTCGACGACGGCGACGTGCTGACGAGCGCAGGCATCACGGCGGGTATCGATCTGGCGTTGTATCTGATCGAGCATTACGCAGGCGCGGAACTGGCCGCAGAGATTGCGCGGCGCCAGGTGGTGTATCAGCGTCGTGGGGGCGAAGAGACACAACTCTCGCCCTGGCTCGCGCATCGAAACCATATGCATCCTGCGGTACACCGCGCTCAGGATGCGATCTCGCAAGATCCCGCCCGTCCCTGGAACGTGACCGATCTTGCACAGGCCGCGCACGTCAGCCCCCGGCATCTCAGCCGACTCTTCGCCGAGCATGCCGGTGTCACCATCCTGGCCTATCAACAGAGCCTGCGTGTGGCGCGTGCGGAACAACTGCTGGCGCGCCCGGAACTCACCATCGAACGCGTGCGGAAGAAGCCGGATTCGCCTCGGCACGCGATTTCCGCCGCGTGTGGCGGCGCTATCGCGATACGGCGCCCGGGCGCTCAGCTGCGCGCGCCCGCTGATGTTCAGATCATCTGCGTGGGCGATGATCTGCACAACACTGCAGCGGGTAGAATTCAGGGCTCCAGACTGCGCGAGCAGCCTTAAGGTGGTGCATGCACAATCCCGCAACGACAACACCCACGTCAGATAGCCAATTCGCCGAACTTTCCGCTACAGCGTTGCACGGGCCATTGCGGCTCGAGTATCGCTGGCTCAATGCGCAATTGCGCGAGGCGCCCATCGCCGTGTTCCTGCACGAAGGGCTCGGCTCGATTTCGATGTGGAAGAATTGGCCGCAGACGCTCTGCGACCGGCTCGGGCTGCGAGGTCTTGTCTATTCGCGGCCAGGCTACGGCCAGTCAACGCCGAGACCCCACGACACAACATGGCCGGTCGACTACATGTCGACTCAAGCGCACGATGTGCTGCCCGCCCTCCTTGACGCACTCGAGGTAGACGCTAACGAGCGCCGTCGTATGTGGTTGATTGGCCATAGCGATGGTGCGTCGATCACGCTGCTCTACGCCAGCGCGTTTCCTGAGGCACTGGCGGGCGCGGTAGTGATCGCGCCGCATGTGTTCGTCGAGGATATTGCGGTCGAAGGCATTGCAGCGACAACGATCGCTTACCAGACGACAGATATGCGCGCGAAGCTGAGCCGCTATCACGCCGATGTCGATTCGGCGTTCTACGGTTGGAGCGACACCTGGTTGAACCCCGCGTTCAGGACATGGCGCATCGTCGACGCCTTGGCCGCCATTCGCTGCCCGTTGCTGGTTGTCCAGGCCCACGACGACCACTATGGCACGATGGCTCAGATCGAGACCATCGCCGAACTTGTACCGGGCGCAGAATGCTTGCAGTTGGAGCAAGGTGGACATTCACCGCATCGGGATGATCCCGAGACATTGACTCACGCAATCGTCAGCTTTATTGCCAGGGAAAGCCGAGGCCCACTGCCTGATTAAGAGCCGGCCAACGCGAAGATACCGTTGCGCCGCGACATCCACCCAACGGTATCAAGGTTTCCTAAAACATCGGATGGGCCGCCGGATAGAGTGCGGTTCTCAACGCGAGTCCACCGAGTACCACAAAGATAACGGCAGCAAGGATGTGAACGGCCTTCGTCGGCAAACGGTCGGCGAACTTGTGTCCAAGGTAGATCACCGGCACGTTCGCCAGCATCATACCCAGCGTCGTACCCAGAACGACGCCGAAGAATTCGTGAAATCGCGCGGCAAGCGCGATGGTGACGATTTGAGTCTTATCGCCCATCTCGGCAAGAAAGAACGTCACAGCCGTCGTACCGAAGACCCCCATGGTGTTTTTTGTCACCGCTGTATCGGCGTCGTCCAGTTTGTCCGGAATAAGAATCCACACGGCCATCACTGCGAAGGACGCGACCACGGCCCAATTGAGGATGCTCGGATTCAGAATGCTCGCGAGCCATGCTCCTAGCGCACCGGATGCTGCATGATTGATCAGTGTCGCAGCAAACACCCCAAGGATGATCGGAATGGGCTTGCGATAGCGCGCGGCCAGCACGAGGGATAGCAGTTGTGTCTTGTCGCCAATTTCGGCGAGACCGACGACGCTGGTCGCTACGAGGAAGGATTGCATGGGACGTTGTACCCGGGCCGCGCTGACAAAACGTGATGACGCGCATTCCGGCGACCCGGTTAGGTCGGAATGCGTGTCATCGGTCTTGCCAGGCACTTGGCTGCGTACGCCATGGTGAGTCTCTTCGACTTCCCAAGTATGTTGACGTGCGCCCTCGAACATCGCGTTCGAGGCGGCTACTCCCCAATGAGCAGGCGCGATTCTATCGCGCCATAAGTGAGCAATGCAACCTTTCAGCCTGAATGATTACAAAAGGCAACGACTTCGGGGTGAAAGCCGGTGGTGACTGGGACGGGTTCAAGGTTAAAGCTTGCGCCCATCACGGCCGTCCTGGGCAGTTTAAGGCGCCCACGAACTCCCGCCACGATGCATTCAAGCGCGTTCCTCTGGCTTTGGCTATGCTTGTGCATGACGCTTCACGGCGCGGCCCCCTTGCCGCGGCGCCGGGAGGTCGTTCGACTACCCTGACACGCAAAGGAGTCTCAAATGGCGATTGAAACAGTCTTGTACCGTGCTCAAGCGCACGTCACCGGCGGACGCGACGGAAGTGCGACGATTCCCGCGAGCAACCTCAATCTCAAGCTGACTACCCCGAAAGAACTCGGCGGCGGCGGCGGAGACGGCACGAACCCCGAGCAACTCTTCGCGGCGGGATATAGCGCGTGCTTCATCGGCGCGATGAAACACGTCAGCGCGCGCGACAAGATCGCCTTGCCGAAGGACGTCGCGATCGACGGCAATGTCGGCATCGGACAGATCCCCAATGGATTTGGCATCGAAGTCGAGCTGAAAATCTCGCTGCCGGGCATGGACCGTGCGGAGGCGCAAGCGCTGATCGAGAAGGCGCACGTTGTCTGTCCTTATTCGAATGCGACGCGCAATAACATTGATGTCAAGCTGACGCTCGTCTGAGCCGAGCATCGTCACGCGCCTGGTCGCGTGCAAGCAGCGGGTTCGTGTCGCGCGAAGCGGCGCGGACCCGCTGCCGTCTTTTCCGGTCTCCCATTCGCGCAATCAACGAACCCGCATGCTCGCGTTCAGGTTGCGCTGCCCGGAGCCTGGATCATCTTCCAGCCATTGCCAGCGGGGTCACGGAATCCGGCATCGACGCTGCCATAGCGGTCTACCGGCTCCTGAGTAAATTCCACGCCTTTGGCTTTCAGTTGAGCATAGGTAGCGCGGCAGTCGGCCACGGAGAGCACCAAGGGCGGCATAGCCCCCTTGGCGACCATGGCGCGCAGGGTTTGCGCGGTGGCCTCGTCGTGAATGGGCGGCCCAGGTGTGAACAGGCCGAGCTGGAACGAGGGTTGATCCGGATGCTGGACGGTGAGCCAACGATACGGACCATTGCGGACGTCCGTGTGAACTTGGAATCCGAGTTTGTCTACATAGAACGTGAGTGCTTCGTCCTGGCTGTCGACGTACAAGCCCACCACATTGATACCTTCGTTCATAGCTCCTCCTTGGTTGATTGCCGGAGTCTATCTTTGGCTCCGCGGCGGCGCTTCTCCAAAACTGCGATGGTGAGATCGGGGCGCTGCGCGGCCTTCAGGACACAGGCCGGCACGCGATCGGGTTGAGGGATGTCGCTCTGGGCGTCGAGGCGTACAGCGCTGGGGCTGCGGCCGGTGATGTCGTGGAAGGTCCGGCCGAAAGTGCCCAGAC
The DNA here is from genome assembly GCF_049581445.1 of Paraburkholderia sp. Lineage (GTDB taxonomy): Bacteria > Pseudomonadota > Gammaproteobacteria > Burkholderiales > Burkholderiaceae > Paraburkholderia. The sequence goes on from NZ_JBAURZ010000061.1 coordinate 18,473, forward strand.
TCTCCCAACCGGTAGAAAAGGCAATGTCCGTGATGCTGAGTGCGCTGTCTCGCAGCAGGCTAGTGGCCCGCTCGATGCGCCGTGTCAGCAGGTAGCGGTGCGGTGGGACGCCGAAGGCTCGCTTGAAGGAGCGCGAGAAATGGGCTTCGGAGACCCCGCTGACCTCGGCCAGGCGCTTGACGGGCCACGCCTCGTGCGAGGCGGCGTCCATACGGTCTTTAGCGCGTAGCAGGCGACGCAGCAGGGCCGGGTCTTGCAATGCGTCGGCGCTGGCCGATCCCGGGGATAAAACAGGCGGCTGGATATGGTGGGCTTTGCGAGGCGGCATGCGTTTCGAGAGGGCTGGCAGCGTGCGCATAGTTTAGGCCCCAGCCCGGTTCGCGACTACGCCTGCACTGATAACCGACAGCGCGACCGCATCTAAGGGGCCGTGTGTGTTTGTGAAGGCATGCCTTCGCGCTCGAGCCACAAGCGAAACAGCACGACCAGTTCATCCCCGTACTTCGCATCCGCCACGTACGTGCAATAGCTCCGCGAAGGCAGGCGCGGACTGGCAAACGGCGCGACAAGCCGGCCTGCAGCAAGGTCGTCCGCTACCAGCGCAGTCGGTCCCATCGCGATGCCTATTGCGTCGGTGGCAGCTTGCAACGTCAGATAGAAATGGTCGAAGGTCAGAGCAGCAGCCGGTCTGAGTGCAGGGATATTTGCGCTCGTCAGCCAGTCCGGCCAGAGCCGCGGAAGGCTCGACGTGTGCAGCAACGTATGCTGTCGCAGATCATCCGGCGTCCTAAGCGGTAGGCGCTTTAACAACGCAGGACTACAGACCGGGATCCGCTCTTCGGACAGGAAAGGCTGCATCGAGTAGCCATAGAACGTATCCGGACCGCCCCGGATGATGACGTCATAGGGTTCTTTCAGACTCTCCACCGGCTCGTTCGATGTCTCCACCTTCACGTCCACGTCTGGATGCAAGGCGCGGAACTTTGCCAGTCTCGGCACCAGCCAGCGCAAAGTGAACGTTGCGAGGCTATTCACGGAGAGTGTCCGCGAGACCGTCTCGGGTACACCGTATCTCGCAGTCGCCTGCGACAGATGCTCGAACAAGGGACCGATTTCCCGAAGGTAGACCTTCGCCGCCGGAGTCAGTACCACCTGCCGGTTGTGCCGTTCAAACAATGGCGCCCCAAGCCATTCTTCGAGCAGGCGCACGTGCTGGCTCACCGCACCGTGAGTGACGTGCAATTCGGCTGCGGCTTCCTTGAAGCTACCGAGCCGGCCTGCGGCCTCGAAGGCCCGCAATGCATTGAGTGGAGGCAAGAGCCGTTTCATTCACGAGAGTTTATCTAACGCGAACGGCTAATTTATCTGGTTTGCGGGGCTGCCACAAGATAGATATCCTACTTACTACCCTTTTAGCCCGGAATCCGCATGCTCAGTTACACCGGCGGCATTGTCCTCGTTGCCGCCTTGCTCCACGCTAGCTGGAACGCGATGCTGCACGGCAACCGCGACCGGTTCCTGTCCATGACGTGGATGAGCATCGCCATCGCGGCAGTATCCACGTTCGCCGTTCTGGTCATGCCGTGGCCGGCCAGGGCGGCATGGCCGTACATCATTGCGTCGGGGCTCGTGCATATCGTCTACAACGTGAGCCTCGTGCGGTCGTATCGCCGCAATGATCTCGGGCAGGCGTATCCGATTGCGCGAGGCTCGTCACCGTTACTCGTCACCCTTGGCGCGGCGGTCTTCGCGCATGAGACGATCGGCCCCTTGCATGCGCTCGGGATCGCGATGATATCGGGCGGCATTATCGCGCTCGCGCTGCAGGGGAATCAGGTATCTCGCGCGGGTTTACTGGCTGCGCTGACGACGGGCGCGACGATTGCGACCTATACGGTGATTGACGGCATGGGCGTGCGCTTATCCGGCGGGGAGTCGTCCGCGTACACCGCGTGGATGTTCACGCTCTATTGGCTGATGCCGGTGCTGTTTGTTGCGACACGTGGGCTCCCGGCACTGTGGACGCCAGTACGGTCCGCGCCCATGTCGGTCGGCTCGTCGCTCGTTGGCGGTCTGGTATCGATCGCGGCGTATGGCATTGTGATCTGGGCGTTGCAGTCGGGAGCGATGGGCGCAGTATCGGCGCTGCGCGAGACCAGCGTGGTATTCGCGGTGCTGATTGGGCGAGTGTTTCTGGGCGAAGCGGTCAGTGGCAAACGCGCGCTTGCGTGTGTGGTCGTCGCGGCTGGAGCGGTTTGTCTGGGGCTTTGATCCAGAATCCAGCCACGTAACCGGTGCTGCAGCCTGGCGGACTGGGCGCGCCTGACGTTACTCGAGCGGTCGTCCGAGACCGCTCGCTAGCGCAAGTAAGCGCAGAGTTACGCTTGTCCGGACTGCACGGATCAGAACTCCTGCCAGTCCACAGCCCCTGCATTCGCTGTGGCCATAGCGTCGCTATCTGCGCTCGCAACGGATGTACTCGGCTCTTTTCTCGAGGCACGAACAGGCGCGCGGCTTTTCGGTGCCGAAACCGCCCTCGGCGCCTGGTTCTGGCGCTCAACGTGGCGTGGCGCAGATGACCTCGTATCGTCGATTTTGAAGAACGACACCGTCTCACGCAAGGCGCGAGCCTGTTGCGCCATCGACTGCGCCGCCGCTGAGGCCTCTTCCACCAGAGCGGCGTTTTGTTGGGTCACCTGGTCCATCTGGCTGACCGCCTGGCTGACCTGCTCGATTCCCGTGCTCTGTTCCGCGGATGCCGACGAAATCTCACCCACGATGTCCGTCACGCGCTTGACCGCCCCGACGACCTCACTGATTGTGCGCCCCGCTTCTTCGACGAGTTTCGAGCCGGCATCCACCCGGCTCACCGAGTCCCCGATCAGATCCTTGATCTCTTTGGCAGCCGTGGCGCTACGCTGCGCGAGCGTACGCACCTCACCGGCCACGACCGCAAAGCCCCGGCCCTGTTCGCCCGCGCGCGCCGCTTCGACCGCTGCGTTTAACGCGAGAATGTTGGTCTGGAATGCGATGCCCTCGATCACTGAGATGATCTCGGACATTTTGGCCGAGCTACCGGAAATTTCCTGCATCGTCTTAACCACGCGGCCGACCACCTCGCCGCCGCGCTGCGCCACGCCCGAGGCCGTGCCGGCCAGTGT
>NZ_JBAURZ010000062.1:0-45737 GCF_049581445.1 Paraburkholderia sp.
GTCTGACACGGCAGGCACCTCGCTCGCCGACGCCCAGCCGCTGTCGGATGGCAGCCCGAACGCGTCAGGTTTCCACGAAACCGGCCGCGCCTCCTGGTACGGCAGGTTCTTCCACGGCCGCCGCACCGCGAACGGCGAGCGCTATGACATGCACGCGCTCACCGCGGCGCACCGCACCTTGCCGCTCGGTTCATATGTTCGTGTGACGAATCCGTCCACTGACCGCTCCGTGATCGTACGAATCAACGACCGTGGGCCATTCGCGCGCGGTCGGATCATCGATCTGTCCATGGCCGCTGCTCACTTACTGGGCATGCAGCACGCCGGCACGGCAAGCGTGCAGATCGAGGGTTTGACCCAGCAGCAAGCCAAGGCTGAACAAGCCGAAATGGTGGCGTCGAACTCGGACGACAACAAATAATGTGACGGCGAAGGCGTCGCGCGTGCTGACGCGCCTGGCGCCGTTGCTCAAAGACGGTCCGGATTTCCGGGTCGCTCATACTGAAGGGCCGCTCTGTGCGGCCCTTTGACGTTTCTTTACTCTTCCTTCAGCGCCAAGGCTCGCGTGTACAACGCGTTACGCGAGGCTCCCGTTATCGCGGCCGCCACCTTTGCGGCGCTGCTCACCGTCAGTTCCTGCAGCAGGATGCCCAGCAGCGCGTCGTGATCGTGCTCGCCTGCGGCTTGCGCCTGCGCGCCTTCCACCACCAGCACAAACTCGCCGCGTTGCCGGTTTGGATCAGCGGCTAACCACGTTGGCCCTTCGGCCAGGGTGCATTGATGGATTGCCTCATGTAACTTCGTCAACTCCCGTGCGATTAACAACTTGCGGGGAGGGCCGAACGCTTCGGCTAGCGCCTCGACCGTTTCGACGATCCGGTGCGGCGCTTCGTAAAACACCATCGCATGAGGATGCGTCGCGAGCGCCTGGAGCGTCGCAGCGCGCTGTTTGGACTTGGGCGGCAAAAAGCCGAGAAAGGAGAAGGTCGCGACCCAGTCACCTGCGGCACTCAGAGCCGTGGCCAATGCGCTTGCGCCAGGCAGCGGAATGACAGGGAGCCCGGCTTCGCGTACGGCGTCGACGAGTTTGGCGCCGGGGTCTGAGATGCCTGGGGTGCCGGCATCGGAGACATACGCTACCCGTTCTCCCGCCTGCAGATGTTCGACGATGCGTAGTGCCGCAGCGCGTTCGTTGTGCTGATGCACCGCGACCAGCGGCTTTGAGATGCCAAAGCGCGCGAGCAGTTGGCCCGTGTTGCGAGTGTCTTCGGCGGCGATGCGGTCCACTAGTCCGAGAACATGCAACGCGCGCAGCGTAATGTCTGCGACGTTGCCGATCGGCGTTGCCACCACATAGAGCGCGGCAGCAGGGTATTGCTGTCCTTGCGCAAGTTCGGAGAGAGGGGTCATGAGGCAGAAGACGCAGACAGACAGGACAAGGCCGACATTGTGCCACGCGAGGGAGCGGGGTTTCGGTGGTGAGGGTGGTACGAGCAGCGATCGCTGCGACGGTGCTGGCAGTGACGCCGTTCGCGAGGGTGCCGCGAGGCGAACGCGTGAAGCGCAAGCCCCGAGCGGCCTACATGGCGTGAAAGAAGCGCTTGGCGAAGGAGCCGCGGCTAGGGCTAACGACGCGCCTCGCGCGGTGGACAACCGAGCGACCCCGCGAACGCCCGTCCGTGCATCGCCGTGGCCAGGCGCCGACAACTTTTCAGGACGGGGAGGGTCCAAAGACGTCGGAGCTGCATTCGAAACTCGTGCGCTGGTGTTTCTGCAGCGCCAACGCTTGCGCTTCGTTGCGCGCAACGTGGCTTGCCGCGGCGGCGAAATCGACCTCGTGATGCGCGATCGCGACGGCGCACTGGTGTTTGTCGAAGTGCGGGCCCGGGCGCGGCGACAGTTTGGCGGAGCGGCAGCGAGCATTGGCTGGCAAAAGCGGCAACGTCTGGTGCGCGCCGCACAGTACTACCTGTTGACGCGAGTCAGCGACGTCCCGGCCTGCCGGTTCGATGTCATTGCGTTCGAAGGCGGTCGGCTGGTGTGGTTGCGCGATGCCTTTCGGGTCGACGAAGTCTGATAGAGCGTGCGGAGATGGCGCTTGAGTGCGATAAACTTGCGCTCGCGTGCGGCTTGCGTGGCCTTGGGCACCTGGTGGTGCCGTCGGTCCGCGAACGCATAGGCGTTAGCTGTACCACTTGCCAACACAACTTGTCTTCACAACGCGGCCGCGCGCAGCGGCCCATACGCGGTAAAAGATAGAGAGTCGATGTCAGTCGAACGTATTCAACAGCACTTCCGCGACAGCGCGGCAGTGAAACTGGAAGCCCTCGAAACCCTGTCGATGCCGATTGCCGCTGCAATCGACACGATGTTCATGGCCCTCGCCAACGGCAACCGGATTCTTGCCTGCGGCAATGGCGGCTCAGCCGCCGACGCACAACATTTTGCGGCCGAGTTGATCGGCCGCTTCGAGCGCGAACGGCCGGGTCTCCCCGCCATTGCGTTGACGACGGATAGCTCTGTGCTCACCGCGATCGCCAACGACTACGGGTTCGAGCAGATTTTCTCGAAGCAGGTATGGGCGCTCGGGCAACCTGGCGACGTGCTGCTGGCCATTACGACCTCTGGAAATTCGGCGAACGTGCTGGCCGCGATCGAGGCTGCGCACGAGCGCGAGATGATTGTCGTAGCACTGACCGGCAAGAGCGGCGGAAAGGCGCACGAGGTTCTGAGCGACACTGACATCCATATTTGCGTGCCATCCGATCGCACCGCGCGTATCCAGGAAGTGCATTTGCTGACCATCCACTGTCTGTGCGACGGCATCGATGCCATGTTGCTGGGCGAAGACTGATTCCGAAGGAGAGCTAGTTGATGAGCGTATTTCGCATCAAGACGACGTTGGTGAGGACCACACTGGTGGTGGGGCTAGCGGCAGGGCTGTCCGCGACATTGCAGGGTTGCTTTTTGCTGGTGGCGGGCGCGGCCGGCGGCGGCGCGTTAGTGGCGACCGACAGGCGCACGGTTGGTGCGCAGACCGAAGACCGCGAGATCCAGGTCAAGTCGATCGCGCAGATCAACCAGAATTTGCCTGACGCGGCGCACGTCAACGTGTCCGTGTTTAACCGCCGCGTGCTGTTGACTGGCGAAGTGCCGAATGATGCGTCGAAGCAGCGGGCTGAGCAGATTGTGCGTCAACTGAATAATGTAAATGCGATCGTCAACGAGCTGACCATCCAACCGGCGAGCGATCTGTCGTCGCGCACCAACGACTCGTATCTTGAGACGCGCGTTAAGACCGCGCTGATCGCTGAGAAGAATATTTCGGCGAACAACTTCAAGGTGATTAGTGAGAACGGGTCGGTGTATTTGATGGGTCTTGTTACCCGTGATGAAGGTGCGACGGGGGCTGATGTGGCGAGCCGTGTGCCGGGCGTCGTGCAGGTGGTGAAGGTGTTCCAGTACATCCTGCCGCAAGATGTCGCCACGGCGAATGCGGCCGCGGCTAGCGCGTCGGCTGCGGCTGCGCCGCCGCCGACTACTGATGCGACGGTTGGGGCGGTGCCGGATGCTTCGGTGACGTCGCGTCCGTTGGATCAGCAAGCGCCGGCGCCCGTGACGAATTCGAACTCGGTGCATTCGGGTAATCCGGCGGCGCCGCAATGATTTCGGGTTTAGGTACCGGGCGCGGTTTGTTTGTTGGATTGGGTTTCAGCTTCGCGCTTGTTTTGTGCGGGCTGGTTTCGACCGCGCAGGCTGATGAGGCGCCGCGCGGTCCGACGATTGCGCGGGCTAATGCTTGTATGGGCTGTCACGCAGTTGACCGGAAATTGGTCGGGCCGTCGTTTCAGCAAATTGCTGCGAAGTACAAGGGTGACGCGCAGGCGCCAGTGAAACTTGCTCGCAAAGTGAAGGACGGTGGGTCGGGCGTTTGGGGGGCTATTCCGATGCCCTCGCATCCCGCTATGAGCGATGCGGATATTCGGACTGTTGTGGATTGGGTGCTGGCAGGGGCGCCTTCTAAATGACGGTTTTGGTGGCTTGGGCCGCTTGGTAATTTAGAAAAACCTTGTGCTAGAATCTTTTCGTCGTTGGGGGGGTAGCTCAGCTGGGAGAGCGTCGCGTTCGCAATGCGAAGGTCGGGAGTTCGATCCTCCTCCTCTCCACCAAGTTTTTCTTTAGAAACAACGCACTACGTCTTGCGATGTAGTGCGTTGTTTTGCATTTGGCTGCAGAGTTTTGCACTCTGGTTGTGGCAAATTTGTGGCGGACAGGGGCTTCTGCGCAGCGCGGCACTAGGTGGAAAAAAAACGATCGGAAAATACCGTGATCAGAACGGTCGAACCGACGAACCTTGCATGCATTCGCAACTCACTGCGGTCAAGTGCATGAATCGCCTTGGCCGAACCCTGCCCGCATGCAAGCGCTTCTAACCGTCGACCAGCTATCTGAATGCCTGCGAAAATCTGTCGCCAGCATTCGTAGTGACGCCACCCGCAATCCGGCTGCACTTCCTCCCATCTGTCGAATTCCAGGCACGAAGCGGCTTTTATGGCGAGTTGAAGATGTCGAACAATGGCTGGCGAGTCACGTAGCAGTCCACGGCGCTCTGCGCGGGACGCAGCCACCGGTAGAGCATGTGCGGCGGGGCCGGCCTACGAAGGCAGAGCAACTCGCAAGGAATAAGCGGCTCTCCGAAACGAAGTCCACGGATTTACTTCCCGCGGCGAGGGCCTAAAATTTGGGCCTGCGTCACGACACAATCGATCGTACAGAGCGACCAACCAGTCCCCGCGGTCCTCGCAATTTCTTTCTGGCCGATCTTCTCGCTTTTGCATTGAAAGCCGACGCGACCAGCATGGAAGTGCCAATCTTCTCGCTTTCCACTCGACCTGACCTTTCAATAGAACGATGGACGAGTCAAGACGGAAAACGTCAGATTACCGTCACGCCGAGCGTCTTGGGTCGTGCGACGCAACACGACAAGGATGTTCTCATTTATTTGACCTCGCAGCTTACCGCGGCAGTGGACCGCAAGTTGCCGGACGCGAACTACCGAACGATTCGCTTCATGGCGTACGATTTCCTCAAAACCACTGGCCGTGGAACGAGCGGCGCTGAGTACAGAGCACTGAAACTGTCATTGGGGAGACTGCACGGCACCACGATAACGACCAACATCTCCGCGGGTGGGGTCCAGATCGACGAAGGATTCGGGCTAATTGACGGATGGAGGACCATAGCGAGTAACGACCGACCACGGACGATGGTGTCTGTGGAGGTGACGTTGTCGGTCTGGCTATTCAACGCTATCCGCAACTTTGAGGTGTTCACGCTGCACAAGGATTACTTTCGGCTGCGAAAGCCCATCGAGCGGCGTCTTTACGAACTCGCACGCAAGCACTGTGGTCACCAGCGAACCGCGCTAATTGGACTGGATCTTCTGCGACAAAAAGCTGGTAGCAAGGCGACTTCGAAGGAATTTCGGCGGATGGTCCGCCAGGTGATGGTCGCGGACTCTTTGCCAGAATACCGGTTGCTATTGAGCCAAAACGACACGGTCACTATTTACCCCAAGGATCATCGCAAGTTAGCCCGTGCGCTTACCGGACATCTAGTGACTAGCACCCCTATCGTGTTATCACCCACCAAATAGGAACATGTCATTGTAAGGCACGTGTTTTCATCCACTGTTGCCTGTGGATAGGCACGTGTTTTCGCCCACCGGTGCATCGTGGCTTCACCCACCGGGCTAATTGAACGAAGGCCGACTACGCAAGGCGTTCGGGGCAGCCTTCTGCCCCGTAACGCGCGCGCGCGTTTATTAACTTTTATAATCTTTAACGAGCGCGAGCTTGTTGGGGTGTGCATGAGCGCATGACCGACTCATCCCCCTCCGGTTGAAGCTTGCCTGCGACTCTTTGAATCTATTGACTCTGGTTGACATATTTTCCAGCGGTTGGCCAGGTTTGCAGCGAGCGGTACCGTGGAGGAAGGTCGATTTGCAAGATTTCCATTCGCTGTCGGTCAGAGTAAAAGGTGCGCGGCCAGTTTGCGTATCGTTCAATGTCGCCGACACTGACGCCAACTGATTCGCGATACGAGGGTTCACCTTTCAGACGGCGAATCTCTGCTTCGGTGAGTTCGCGATTGATCGCTTCATACACGCAGAACGAGCTGAAGGTGTTGAACGCATCAAATTGATCCCACAGCGCCACAACGTCCATGCATAAACGAACGCATCTATATGCGCCGACACCGTCAGTTTTGGCGATTGAGTTGGCCGCTTGATGCAGCCGGTACATCGCGATCGCACAAGACAGGTCGAATAGATCGAGTTCTTTGTCGAAGTCGTCATAGGGCCGCAAAAGAAGGCCACGCTCGAAGTTATACAGTGATTCGGCGAAATTCAGACTAGGGCCGGTGTACGTTTTACCGACCAATGTCACTCCGGAATCAGGATCGCAATTTGGCCAAAAAGGGGTATCGTAGGTAGTGTTTTCACAGATGTCCCAAAGACCTTGAATCGGCCCCCAAAGCGCCTCGAACAATCGATCAGGTCCCTTGGCGAAATAGTGATACACATCGGGAAACAGCCGTGCCAGCTGCCCTAACGCCTTTTCAGAAAGGGCTTGCTGTCCCCTTACAATTCGATACCATTTTTTTTGCTCTTTTGTTGCCGTAAGCTGCTTGGTTTTTTTGTCCGGCCTGCGGTCTTGCGGATCCTCCCAAGTCCATGAAGCAGTTGCGTCATCAAACCATTGGGCGAACTGATTTGGATTTGCCGCGCCCGTCCGTCTCATCAGCTCATGCATCAGAACAACAGTCCTGATGCAGTCTCGCCGGGTGCGTTCCGTAGCAGATGGCCGAATATCGAATGACATATGAAGAAACGTCCCGTGGTTACAAAAGATGAATTCTTTTTGGGAGAGAGTCTACAGCGTGTCGCATCAGTCGACTGATCAGCGCATTCATGACTCATCCCTTAATGAGACCATCCGAGTTCCGTTCTGAGCGTCCAGACTGCTTGTCTTGTCGCCAGCATATAGCCCGCTCCAGTCTGCCGCGACGACACGATTTGCGAGACCGCATGTTCGCGGTAGTATGTAGTCAGGATAACTGAATTTCCTGCCCCAAAAACACAGCGATTTCTTGAACATGAATAATCGACAACGATCATTACTTGAGCTGCCGATCGACCTCGACGCGCTAGAGCAACAGGAGGAGCCAATTGACCTAAGTGCGCTAGAGCGAGAAGTGTTGAATCGAGGGCCGGAAGCGGCGTTACCGCAGAATCTATCAGACTGGTGGCTCCGAATTATCGTAAGGCGGCTGCTTCAGGGGGTATACGACGAGGAATGGGCGAAAGCCTACGGATTTTGCGCAGGCGCCGCACTTTTGGTCCGTGCAATCATGGATGCACAAGACTCGGCTGACGCAACGCCATCCGCGCGGAAACTGATCGACTGCTTCGTACGTTATAGGACGGCTCTGATCGAGGAGTTACTCGGGCGTCAAACGGGGGTTTTTCGACGGGAATACTCGGTAGCCGACATCTTTGCGTGACCCGATCGTCGTTTTGCGAAAATGGCCGCACACCCACTCAGGACGCCAACATGCTGACCGAACGTGAACTTGCCGAGCGCCGCTTAACGGTATCCAACGCGATTGCCACCCAGCGGCTCGAGGGGCTTGAGGTCGATCCCGCGACGATTGCTGATCTCGAGCGTTGGGCGCGCGGTGAACTTGAACTGACAACTGCACGTGAGCAGGCATTGGCCCGCATTGAAGCAACCCGGCTGCGCGACCTGGCAGAGACCGGGAAGCTCTCCGTTGAGAATGCATTTGCTGAGCATGCGAGGCACATTCTCAACGTCCAGACGCTGGCCGCAGAGACCTTCGGCGATCCCCTGCTTGCGATGCAATGGATGCTGCGCCCCAACGGAACGCTGAAGGGTGGCGGCCGCCCACTGGACGTCCTGACCACTCAAGCGGGCTTTGACCGCGTGTGCGATGTTCTCACTCGCCTGGAACATGGCATTGGCCCATGAACGAAGGCCACCGCAGAGCGTGAAGCGACGGCCTGGCACGGTCGTGTGCCGCCTCGTTGGCGCGTACCTTGCTGATCGCCGTTGCTGCCCGCAATTGTGCCCCGTTCTATTCGTCGAGATTGATTCGCTTACGGATATCTCGGGTAAATGTCGGCGGCGGATCCCTGAATCCATCCTCAGAAAAGACGGACGCCGGTCGAACAGCTGTTGGCCCCGGGGATGTTTGCACTGGCGTGCCACCTGTTGCGGAGGCTTTATTTTTTGGTGCAATCCCGGCTGGCCGCGTCGTCGACGCGGTTGAATCCTGCTTCCGTTCCGACCGAATGCGACCCAAAGCGTTTTTAAGGTAATCGACGCTCAGCTCCAACGATTGCCCGCGCAGGGCTTCCACGATGTTTTCCTGCCGCCAGCCCCTTGCCTGCGCCTGCTCGATCTGATTGAACAGCTCACGAAGACGTCCTACTTTCGTGCGCGCAGGGGAGGTGGCAGTGAAGACGAGCAAATCGGCAGACGAGGTCATGATTGTAGAGTGTTGCGGCTTGGCACTCAGCGGAGGTGTTGATAATCATACCCACGTCCCGACGAAATGGTCCCATTTTGCTCACTGAATGGTCACAGGATGCTCACGCCTTTATGCAATGGTCACAAAATGGTCCTGTTTTGCTCACGATATGGTCACGGCATGGTCACAGCATGGTCACAACCAAGGGCAGTGGAGAGACAGGGTAACGGAGTTCCGTCTTTTGGTCCCGATAAGCCATCGTCGAGCGCCTGATGACCCTACAAGCTGGGCAAATCCCGCACGTTTCCCCGGAAAACGGCGTAGATGCTCCGAAAACTATTTCTAGTGGAACATAAAGAGCGTATTACGCTAGAGGTGTGAGATTGGCTAATGTAGCTTCCGCGCAGGGGATTCCGCGTATTACGATACGGCTCGAAAACGGAGAAACGTATTACAAAGAGGCCTGCATGAAATCACTGACCGCCGCACGGTGCGGACGACGTCAAGGAGCAACTTGGGGGTGGCAACGGCGCGCCGCACCACGGTGTCGGCCATAATTGCAGTGCCTTGCGATCGCCTCCTTCGGAACGAGACTTTGCGTAGCGAGCTGGCAGAAATGGAAGGGTGGCAGGCCGCAACCACGGTTCGTACGCCGGAGGAAACGGCTCGCGTGGGGATGACGTCGACCTGGTGATCGCACAGGTGGATCAACTCATCCGCTCCATGTTTCAAGCCACCCCGGAGATATTTGACAAGGAAGCGGCAGCCATCGTTGGCTCACGCCGATATAGTGAATTCTTGGAATCGTTCGCGAAGGATTTTGTGGGGCGGAAGCGCCGGGCAGGTTGACGATGCCGTCGCCGGCGAGGACGGAAGCGACGAATAGGGGGCGATTGGTCCGCCGCAGTAGTCGACAAGGCCATTGATGGGGTACGCATGCCATGACAGTCAACACCGTTCTCTTCGACGCCTTCGGAACACTCTGCGACATCCGCATCAAACGTCGCCCGTTTGCCCGACTCGCTCGGTTTCATCCGGACCGTCGACGCGCGCGCGAATTGATCATGACCCGGGTGCTCTCGCTGCGGGAGGCCGCGCACGAACTGCAGGTGCAGGAAGTTGATCTGGCCATGCTGGACGCTGACCTTGCAACCGAATCGGCCAGCATCTGCCTGTACCCGGAGGTGCCCGAGGTACTTGGAACATTGCGCAGGCAGGGGTTCAGGATCGGCATCGTGTCGAATCTGGCCGCACCGTACGCCGAACCCCTGTTACGCCTGCTGCCGTTCGAGCCGGATGCCTGTGCGTGGTCCTTTGAAGTCGGCCATCTGAAGCCGGATCCGCGCATTTTTGCGTGGATCTGTGAACGGCTCGATGTTGCTCCGCTTGAAGCGCTGATGGTGGGGGACACGTTCGCCGACGACTATGTCGGCGCATTGGCAAGTGGCTTGAACATTGCATCTGGATCGACGGGCAGAGGTTCGCTCCAAGGCTGCCGCGACCATCCGGACGCTGGACGAGATTCTTCCCGCACTCCGCGTTCAGTCGGATTCCGTTTCCACGGGCCAAACGGGGTCGGTCGGGTTGCCGTAACGAAGGACCGAACCACGCAGCTTCTCGAGCCGCCTGTCGGCAGGGCTCGCGGGAGAGTCATATTCCTGCCCGAGCGGTTGCACGGCGGAGCACTCTTCGCCGGCAGAGGGCGCGGTCGGATCGCATTGCGCGAACACGTCATCTTGTTCGATTTTTCTGCGTGTCATCGGGAATCCATCACGCTGTCGAGCGTTTGTATTGCCACTTCAACCTTGCGGCGTTCCGATCTTGAAAAGACGATGCGCGCGAGCCACAAGGCCGCCCCCATGACGGTCGCTAGGTGGATCAGCTTGCGTTCAATCATGGCGCCAGCACCTATTACTTGTCGTCGCATGCGCCCTCCAACTGGTTGAGTGACACGCTGGTATGTAGCCCGAGCTGCTTCGCCGTTGCGACCGGCAGGCGCAGCACGACATCGCGCCACATTGCTCCCGCGTGCGCAGCTCAACGCTGACACCTTGCAGTTCCAGATACACCACGCCCGCTTCGAACACTTCTTCATAGAAGTGCCAAGATGGTTCACCGGTCTCGGAATGATGATGTGCGAGAGTCGCTTTGGTGCTCATGGCGGGCCTGTGAGCGTCTGGGGGGACTGCGGTCAGTGTAGCGGGCAACGCAGCGATCGTGTAACACCAAACGTTATTTCAGACACAGGCGACGTTGGAACGGCGCAAATGCGTCTAATCGGGCACGCTTCTGCGGTCGACTGAAGCTAGTTCGGGGACATTAAACGTCCGCAAGACATTGGCCAGGGACGTCTATCGCTGATGTAAGGCGTTTCGATGTCGGCCGGTTGCGATCGCTCGCACAATCGGCCAACTTGCTCAATATTTACCGAGTCACGGCGCGCAAGCGCAACGCCGGTGGCTTGACAATACAGTACTGAGTCTTGCTTGCGGGTGCTCAGTTAGAATAGCTGCGTCCGAAATGGAATCTAGGAAAACGCATGAATGATGAACGCCCACTGTTCGAGATCGATGCCGATGACGAGACCCCAGACCCGGATGAAATACCTGTCCGGGATCGCCGCGTCTTTACGCAGCCTTATGATTTGGTAGTTGAATCTTTAATGGAGCAAATCAAAGGGGAAACGATCTTTCTTCGACCTATCTCAGAGCGCCCGAATTTTCAGCGAAGATACGTTTGGTCGAATACGTTGGCGTCGAAATTGATTGAATCCATCCTCTTAAATGTTCCCATTCCGCCGTGCTACCTGTCGCAAAACGAAGAATTTGAACTTGACGTGATTGACGGGCAGCAGCGACTATTTTCAATCTATAGATTTTTGAATAATCAATTCCCTCTTTCCGGGCTTGAAGTTCTTACTGAACTCAATCAATCTCGATTTCACGAGATGCCGCTAAAAATGCAGCGTCAACTAAAAACGCATACGTTACGTTGCATTCTTATTACAAACGAGTCTCATCCGGAAATTAAATTCGACGTTTTCGAGAGGCTCAATACAAATACCGTTCCACTAAACTCTCAGGAACTCAGAAACTGCATTTATCGTGGAGCACTGAATGATCTTCTGGCCAATGTTGTCGCGTATCAACCTTGGCTTAAGATTTTGGGGAAAGTAAAGCCCGACATAAGGATGCGTGACGAAGAATTAGCTTTGCGATTCTTTGCATTTCACCTTCACGGTGTGGAGTCGTATCGCACGCCTCAAAAACATTGGCTGAACGAGGTGGCTAAAGCTGGCGCACGGTACTCGCCAGAAAAAATTCAGGACCTATCTGAGGTGTGGTACCGATCAATCGATACATCTCTTCAATTGTTTGAACCGAAGGAATGCTTTCGACGTGATCAAGGTGCAAAAGCCAAGGCGGTTAACCGCGCCCTCTTTGATTTGATTATGCATTTCGCCACGCAGGCTTCAGCTAAAAATGTTGCAACTATCAGGGATTCATTTCGCGAGCGGTATTATGCTTTATTGGAAAATGGAGAGTTCAGCGATTTGATCAATCGAGCCGTAGATCACACCAAGAGGACGAAACGGCGATTCGAGTTGTGGAATGATGCAATGGTGGATCTCCTTATATGACGGCACGCTATACCGCTGCATATCAAGCGCTACAGGGGCGGCTCGTTGAGGTGGAAATTCTGCTGCGATCGGCGGCCAGAAAGGAGCGGCGCTCGCCTATAAATTCCCGACACGAGATAAATGCGCTCTGCCGAGGCGCGATTGTTCTCTTGTGTGCACATCTTGAGGCTTATGTTAAGGAACTTGGTGAGTTGGCGATCGATTCGCTTCACGTTAATTCCGTGCCGAGAAAAAAAATAGCTTCGCAGTTTTTCTTTCATATATCAAAGAATTTTATCGAAGAATTGCGCGAGACGGGAGATCCAGAAAAGTCGGCGGAAAAAATTTTTCTGTTTCTTGAGAGCGATGCAGACCTTTGGTCGCGAGATGCACCATTTCCACGGCCAGTGCCTGTCGATCGATTCAATCGTGGCTTTGCAAACCCGGCTTTTTCAAAGATCCAGTCATATTTCGGCCGATTCGGATATGTAGTCTACGGCAATCAATTAGCGGCCCGGATGCGCGCGCACTACATGCCGACTAGGAACATGGTGGACCATCTTGTAGATACGCGGAACAAGATTGCTCATGGCGACCCTCTCGCAACCAAGACGCCGTCTGATGTGACCACCATGATAAAAATCGTTAAGGATTTTTGTCGAGCAACCGATTTCATTTTTTCGATTTGGTGGAGACAACATTTCTGCCCAATAAGGTGAATACCCGGCAGGCTTGGGCATACATTTTCGATATCAAAGTAATCCTTGCCATTTGAACAGGTACGTTGTCATTGGAAGTGCGGCAACTCTCAGAATGACGGCGTTCTCGCGAGAAGCTGTCAGATTCGACGACTTGCCACGCCTCGACGCGTCACGGGCCGTTCTCCCTCGGGGGCGGTCGCTGAGGCCAATCGGGTCGAACGGGTGCACCGACGATCTGACCGAGCTTGGACTACGTACGCAAGTTGCCCAAGGAAGGAGCGCACCATGGCGATCCTATCCGTTCGAGCGGTACGACAATCGATGAGATAGCGGACCGTATCTATCGCATCTCCACTCCAGTTGATATCGTCGGTGGGGGCGAATTTTCGTTCAACCAGTACGTGATCGACGATGAGCCGCTGCTATTTTCATACCGGTCTGCGCAGGCTGTTTCCGGTCGTCGGGGAAGCAGTCGAGCGGATAATACCGATCGATCGTTTGCGTTATCTCGGTTTGTTGCATCTCGGGGCCGACGAATGCGGCGCACGCAACGAGTTTCTGGCGGCCGCGCCGCGTGCAAAGCCACTGTGCGGCCAGATCGCGGCCATGGTTTGGGTTAGTGATTCCGGCGACCGGCGCCACGCGCGCTGGATGATGACGAGATGATGTCGCTCGGGCGGATAGATCCAGAAGAGACAGCTGCGGCGCCGCCAGAGTGCTAAGAGTTTTTCGCGATATGGGCCTTAGGCGCGACGCGCCTCCATCAGCGCCATAGGATCGACGGCTGCGAAAGGATGAAACTCAACGGGGGCTGGGTGACACTTTTCCCTTGCTTGAACAATCTCCCGGTGTATAGTTTGGTGTATAGTTTCGCGGTTTACTCCAAACTCGGGCAGAGAGACAAGTTAAATGAACGACCGCAGCGGGATCCTGAAGAACTCGCCTCTGAAGTACGCGCTTGCGTCCGTTCGGTTTGCGCCTCTGGCGTTGTTACCGAACCAAATACCGGAAATACATGGTCGGCTGCGCGAGACTTTGCCACTTTTGCAGCAGGTCCAACAGCAGATCCAAATCGTCGGCCTTATGGCGCCAAATTTTCCCCAAGCGTCGCACGCATGGCTCATCATGTCCAGCGACCGCTCTCTCGGGGCTCAGATCGGAACCGAACAGATCCTGTTCTTCACTACGACGTACAAGCGGTTCACAGACTTCCAAACGTTGATTCTCCAATGCCTTGAAGTTCTCTTTGACGTCGTGAAATTTCTGGACATCACCGCGGTCGGCGTGCGATACGTCGACCGGTTCAAGGCTGGAGATAGCGAAGAACTATCAAACTATATGTCGCCGTCCTTCTTGACTCCACGTGTCTCGTCGTTCGAGCCCGCGGGGGGGCTATCGCAGTATGCCTATCGCATCAATGATGAAAGGTTGGCTGTGCGCTTCGCGTATACCGCGGGAATACCATCGATTCCAGTCGACTTGATGGGCTTGATTGCAACGATACAAGGCCCTGCGCAGCCACTGCAGATCAAGGCGCTGGAAGAGAAAGAGATGCTCCTCGATATGGATGCGAGCAGGAACTTCCTTATCCCTCAGCGAGTGAACTCCGTAGTTGAAATCGATAAATTGCTCGATAGCTTGCACAAACGAGCCAATGCGTTCTTCCGGCACGATGAGGTGTTCACTGAACATGCCTTTTCAGTCTGGAAGGGGGAAAAACATGTGGCCTAGTCTCCCGCCCCTGTATGACGTCGCTCCAACCTATGCGCCGCTAGCAAGCTCGATGCCGATAGAACAGCCGGAATTCTACGGGTTGAGCGCTGGTAGTCAGAGTGCCGTGGAATCCGCCATGTGGATGCAAGTTGAAGGTGCATTTGCAACGAGTCCGGGCAGCTCCGCGCAAGGCCTTGTCTGGTATGTCAATGGGCGTCCGGTTGTTGTCGTGCGCCAGCCTTCAGAGTCGGATCGTCCCTCGGACGCTTCAACGGTTGAATCGGCGGTTCCTGGGCAGTTGGATTTAATCAAATCGCAGTTAGACATCTCCGTTACGCAACTGGCAGAGCTTTTCTCTGTAACGAGAAAGACGGTCTACGATTGGTATGAAGGACAAAGTCCGCGGAACGCGAAGAGCGATCAGATACAGGCGCTCGTCGACGCGCTCAATCAACATCACAAAATTGATCTCAAGCGGCTTAAAGCCTTCTGGAACATCGCGCTTCCCGGTGGCTCATTCCGATCGACGCTCCAAAGTGATACCCTCTCAGGCCCGGAACTAACGGCCGCACTGACGGCGAAACTTGATGAGCTTTCTGCGGAAATGTCTGCAAGTAGTAGGATTCCCCGCCGGGGGGGGGCACCTTTCGCCGGCGAGTCCACCCTCGCAGACATCGAACGCCGAAGCGATTCCTACTAAAGACCCCGCTACCATCGTTGCCCAGATAAGGGCGAAGGGATGGTGGCAGGGCTCGGTCATTTCCGCCGCGGATGTCGCCGTAGCCGGTCATGCATGTGACGGAGTCGATCACTGGATCGTCGTGTCCCAGACATGCAACCTCTACAACCAGTCCCTTGACCGCGTGCCCGTGTTTGAGGTGGTTGGAGCGGCGCTGCTGGATAGCTGCAGCTCTGCAAAGACCAGCGGGCATGATCCGCGCGTGCTCCATGTTCAGGCACAGGATGTAAACGGCAACGGCACGATATCGCTAAGCGTGAACATTCAGGTCCGCAAGTGGTTGCCACGCCCTTTTCTTTCAGACATCCCGAAGCCGCAGTATGCGGTCGTAGATCCGCCCAGACCAGACTGGTCCTCCAAGCCGACCTGGCTTGATAATTTGTCTGGTTGGATTGCGCGCGGCTACACGCGGGTTGCATTGCCGGATGAATTCAACACTGCGCTGGAGAACTCGAAACTGAAAACCGTTCTCGAAGACAAGGTGCCGAAGGACAAAGGCGATATTTACGGCATCTATCTCTCGATCCAGCAGGATTCGGAGAAACTCTGGGAAGATGCTTTGGGACTCATGCCGCCGCCTTACAACCTCGAGATCGTAATCATAGTGCAGGACGACCAACTGCGCATTCCGCTGAAAGAGCGGGTTGTTAAGCAGATCTTCGAGGACAAGGTCGAAGATCCAGAGAATCGGGGTGGAAAAATCACGCGCGCTGAGCTCGCGCGGCGCTATCAGCTTCGGCTTTCGCGTCACGGCATCCATGTGCGGGGGATGGCCGAAATCGATTTGCAGGAACTCAGGCAGCTGGTTCGATACTCGATGGTGGACCATCTGTCGAACTCCGAGTTTTCGGCGTTGGAATGAGGGTGAGCTAAAGAGACGCCCTTAACGCCGGCGAACGACCCACGCGATGGTCCGGCGCCGAGCTGCCGCAGCGAGCATCGCGACGAAAATCGGCCACCACACGTTTCGCGCGACCGGTATCACGACGTACGTGAAGAACGGCGGTATGCTGAAGAACGCGGCGGCGATGGCCAACCACGCGTCAACGCGCACCACGCAGCTCCATGACAGGCGTCACGAAGGCATCAGCTTGGACGAGGTGGCGCGTATTCAACGGTGTTCTGCGACGCGATCACTAGCTATGATGACTCTCGCGAGATACGCCAATCGCGTCTGGGTCTCGGGCGGACCCTGAGTGTCCCGTCATGGACGGCAGACTCCAACTGTACCTACATCACGCCGCCTGTCCTGAATTTGTGTTGGCGTTTTCACATGCTTTGAAGATGGATTGAAGACGTTCTTGAGCTGTGAACGAGTCCACCAAGCAATCGAGCCGTGCGCGCAAAAGGCCCATGATGAATTCCGAATTGGCCGCCGAATTGGCAGATGAGGCACAACTGAAAGCCGCTATACGCGAGTTGCGCAAGCTGAGAAAAGAAAGCCAGCCTCTTAGCCGTGCATGGTCCGATACACGGATTGCTAGACAGAGGTATGAGCGGGAATATGCGTTCGCGGTCAAGCAACTACAGCAACGGGAGGACCGTATTATGGATGAGCTATGGCCCTATCTCGCCAAGATCGACACACTAGAGAAGCAGGTGAGGAAGTTGGACCGCAAGATGCGGAAAACGCAGTCCGGCTAAGCTCACCCGACAGCTGTAAGAAGGCCGCGCGGCAGACGTTGCCTTTCAGAGCCTCACACACCGCCTTATTGAGATCAGCGCCGACGACCATACCGCTTAGCTGCGCAAGGACGCGGCCTGCCCGTGTCGAATCGGCGTCCAATGTCAGCGGGAGGATGGAGACCAATGAGAATAGGGACGCGGGCAGCCGCGCACCTGTTGGCGTCCAACAAACGGTGGTTTTCCGAACACAGACCACCCTCATGCGGAACTATGTTGGGAAAGTCGCCCGACTGTTAAAATTCGCGTCAATTTTTCCCCGTCGCGAAATCGTCCATGAATCAACCGATTGGCTATGCACGAACTTCGACGGATGACTAGAATTTGAACTTGCAGCGCGATGGGCTAAACGTCGCAGGGGTTCCCTCCATCTCTGAAGAAAAAGTGAGCGATAAGGCTGCTGGCCGCCCGGAACTTGGCCACTGCCTTAAGGCCTTGCGCGCGGGTGGTACCCTCGCGGTGTGGCGACTGGCTCGGCTTGAGCGCAGCTTGCCCGATTTGGTGCGAATCGTCGCCGAGCGGGAAGACGGGCCCATCGGCTTCGAGAGCATCACCGAAAAGATCGAGACCTCCAGCGCGGTTGGCAGGCGAATAGTCCATGTCATGGCGGCGTTGGCGGAGTTCGAGCGCAATCTGATTCGGGAACGCACGCAGGTCTCTTGTCGCAGCGCGCGCACGAGGCCGGGCTGGAGATCAAAAGCCGAAGCTGGATGCGTGACAAAAAGAGAGATCAAGCGACCAATGTCTGACCCGATCATCCCAGGCAATCAGATCGCGCAACGCTACAAGGTCTCACGGACAACCATTTACAAGGTGGCACCCCGGAGCCTAAAGGCGGCTGTCGGCGCGCAAGCGGGGTGCAGTTACACCGGCGAGATACCTAATGAACGCGGTAGAAATCGAATCCGCAACTCAGACACGCGCCCCATCCTTTTGCAAAATTGGTTCCGACGCCGGTGTTGATTGAGGTCGCATCGGGTCAAGGTCGCGCGATGTCACAGGGGAGTTAGAAGTCATGAAACTCGTAAAAAACAGCGGCTCAGACCGGGTCATTGACCTGATGCGCCCGCATCTGGAGCCGGGGCGGCAATTGGGATGCGTCACACCGTTATTCTCGTTGTTCGCTTTCGCTGAACTGCGCGATGTGCTCGCGAGGTTGGGACGGGTGCAGCTCATCCTTCCCCCGGCTGATGACGCACTGGACTTCCTTGGCGGTGAGGGCGACCGCGCTGCACGCAATCGGCTGCAAGCCCGTTGGCTGGCTACCCAGTGCGCCAGGTGGCTGGATGACCGTGTTGAGTTGCGACGCGCGCACGGCCGCGTGCCGCAGGGCGCCGCTGTCATGCGTGCACCCGACGGCACGGCTGGCCAGGGAGTGATGGGTTCGTTTGCGTTCAGTACAGATGGCTTGGGCCTGACGCCCGGCAACCCGCTGAATCTCATCCAAGCGTCTGAATCGGCCGACGAAGCGGCACAACTCTCCCGATGGTTCGATCAGCAATGGTCCACGCTACAGGCGCAGCCTGACAGCCGGGCGGCCCTGATCAAACTTCTGCATGGGATGGGGCATCACCGCGCGCCATCCACGCTCTACGCCCTGATCCTGAATCATCTGTTCGGCAATCGTGGCGAAGAGATGGACGAGGAGCGCATCGTCAAATCGGCCACGGGGATCCGCAACACCGTCGTCTGGAAGAAATTGTTCAAGTTTCAGCGCGACGGTGTTGTCGGCGCCATTGACAAGCTGGCACGCTTTGGTGGTTGCATCATTGCAGATAGCGTCGGACTTGGAAAAACCTTCGAGGCCCTGGCCGTCATCAAGTACCACGAACTGCGCAACGATCGCGTGCTGGTGCTGGCGCCCAAGCGTCTGCGCGACAACTGGACGCTCTACAAGGCCAATGACAAGCGCAACGCGCTCGCGGCCGACCGGTTTAACTACGACGTACTTAACCATACCGACCTGTCGCGTGACGGTGGCCACTCCGGCGATATGGATCTGAACCATGTGAACTGGGGCAACTACGACCTTGTGGTCATCGACGAGAGCCATAACTTCCGCAACAAGAAATCGCCACGCCAAGGTACGGAGACCCGGTACGACCGGCTAATGCGCAAGATCATCAAGGAAGGGGTCAAGACCCGCGTGCTGATGTTATCGGCCACGCCGGTCAACAACCGCCTGGCTGATCTGAAAAATCAGATCGCCTTTGTCACCGAGGGCGACGACACCGCGTTGGTTGATCACGGCATCGACAGCATCGAGCAGACTACGCGCAAGGCACAAGCCCAATTCAACCGCTGGCTGGACATGGACGAGGCTGAGCGCACACCCGGCCACCTGGTCGAGATGTTGGGCTTTGATTACTTCACGCTGCTTGATCATCTGACCATCGCGCGTTCACGCCGACACATCGAGAAGTACTACGGCACGGCCGAGACCGGCAAATTCCCGGGCCGCCTGCCGCCTATCAATATTAAGGCCGACGTGGATCTGGCAGGCCAGTTCAGCGCTATCAGGGACATCAACCTTGAGATCCGGCGCCTGAACTTGGCCAGCTACGCGCCGCTGCGCTACGTGCTGCCGAACAGGCAGGCCGCCTACGATGCCAAATACAGCACTGAAATCCGGGGGGGCGAGAGCTTCTTCCGCCAAGTTGACCGCGAAGAGAGCTTGATCCACCTGCTTCGGGTCAACGTGCTCAAGCGCATGGAGAGCGCGGTGTCCTCGTTCTCGCTGACTGTGCAGCGGCAACTCAAAGACGTTGACGCTGTGCTGGCTCGCATCGAGAATCACGCCGAGGGCATCGAGGAAATTGACATTGCTGATGTGGATATCGACGACCCGGCATTCGAATCACTGCTGGTAGGGCGCAAGGTTAAGGTGTTGCTAGGCGACGTGGACCTGATCCGGTGGAAGCAGGACCTCGTCGAAGACCGCAATCGCCTGGCCACGTTGCTGGCCGCCGCCCAACAGGTAGACGCAGCGCGTGACGCCAAGCTAGCCGAACTGCGCGATATGATCGGGCGGAAGTGCCGCGCGCCCATTAATGCTGGCAACCGCAAGATCATCATCTTCACCGCGTTCTCAGATACGGCGCAATACCTGTATGCCAACCTCGCGCCGTGGGCTAGGTCCGTTCTTGGTGTGGATGCCGGGTTGATCACTGGTAGTGCCGGCATCCAGACCACCTTGCCTGGCTTGCGCAAGAATATGAGCAGCGTGCTGTCGGCCTTCGCACCGCGCGCCAAGGAGCGCCCGGCAGATATGGCGGCGGAGGGAGAAATCGACTTGCTCATCGCCACAGATTGCATCTCCGAAGGTCAGAACCTGCAGGACTGCGACTGGCTGATTAACTACGATATCCACTGGAATCCGGTGCGGATCATCCAGCGCTTCGGTCGTATCGACCGTATCGGCTCGCCTAACCAGAACATCCAGCTGGTGAACTTCTGGCCCAATATGGAATTGGAGGAGTACATCAACCTGGAACAGCGCGTGAGCGGGCGCATGGTGCTCCTCGATATCTCCGCTACCGGTGAGGAAAACCTTATTGAGCAGCAATCCGGTAACCCGATGAACGATCTGGAATACCGACGCAAGCAACTGCTCAAGCTGCAGGATACGGTCATCGATATTGAAGACCTGTCCACTGGCGTCTCCATCACTGACCTGACGCTAACCGATTTCCGTATCGACCTCGCACAACACAGCAAGGCTTATCCTGACCAGCTGGAACTTGAGCCTCTTGGTGCTTGCGCGGTTACGACGAGCATCGATGCCGACACCCCGCCTGGAATCATTTTTTGCCTGCGGGCTGAGGGGGCGTCGGCGGTTGAGGCCAAGGATTCAGACTATCCGCTCGCGCCACACTATCTCGTTCACGTGGCTGACGATGGCGCTGTGCTGCTGCCCTACACCCAGGCAAAGCGCATTCTTGACCGACTGAAGCGCCTCGCCATGGGCCACGACCTGCCCAACTCCGACGCGTGTGCCTGTTTCGACAGAACGACGCGACAAGGAGAGGACATGCGTCACGCGCAGCAGCTGCTTGCGGCTGCAGTGGCTTCAGTGGTTGGAAAGAATCAGGAGCGGGCCGTGGCGAGTCTGTTTAGTCCCGGTGGTACCCATGCCATGAAGGGTGAATTTGCGGGCAACGATGATTTTGAGGTGGTGGCGTTCATGGTCGTCCTGCCCGAAGGCTTCGCGTGACAGCACAGGATCTCATCACCTCGCTCGATCTCCCTGGCGGTTGCCGGGTCGATCAACGCGTACCGAAGAAAATGCTTATCGACAACGGCGCGAGCACCGCCTCCGATAAACGTCAAATCAATGAAGGTATTGAAGAGATCCAGTGGGTGGCCGTGCTTAAACCCAACACCATCGGTATTTCCGCATATCGGGACGAACAGCGGGAATATACGGAAATCGCAGTGCTGGTTGTTTTGTTGCGGGGTACGAGCGAAAAACCGGTGCAATCTGCGAGACTGGGCGAACTGGTGCATCGGGCGGTGCCTTATCCCGTGATACTGCTGCTGGAGGCGAAGCAGTCGGTAGTGCTTTCGCTGGGGCACAAGCGTCATGCGCAGAATGAGACCGGCAAGGCGGTACTGGATGATGGCGTGGTAAGCATCGTTCTGCCCGACGACGCGCCGTCGCCGTCAATGCTGCAGGCATTCATGCATGGTTTGGCGTTAACGCGTCAGAGCCGGACAAATCTCTTTGCGCTCTACGATGGGCTCGTAAGCGGTGTGGAGGCATTGCAGGCAGCGAAGTTAACGGGCCTCTTCGAGAGGGCCAGCTCTCCAGAAGAGGTGGCCGCTCGCCGGTTAGGACTGGTTGCATGCCAGCACCTTAAAATGCACGTTGCGCGCGTGCGCGCGCAAGCGTCCAAGGAAAAGCAACTGTCCCGGAAAGTGGCGCTGAACCTTGAGCTCAAACGCCTGGAAGCCGCGTTGGCAGCAGCTTTAACAGGTTTGAGCGGGCGAGCGCCATGATAGGCCCTGAGGGTTTTGATCGCGTCGGTCGCGGCGGAGTAATCACGTCGGTTTCCGTCACATTTTTTTCGAGAGCTCATCGTGACAGGATTCCTGTTACAGGCGAGACCTTCTGATTTTCTGAATCATCCTATCCCCATGAAAAAAATCGACGCAGCCTCTGAACAAGCCCAATCGGTGGACTTCAAGGCTCACAACATCGCCACGCTCAAGGCGCTGTTCCCGGAGCTCCTGACGGAAGGCGCAGACGGTCCGGTCATCGACATCGAAGTGCTGAAAGAACTTGTTGGTGATGCCACTGCCATCCACACAGACGAAAAATATGGCCTCAACTGGCACGGAAAGCGCCGCGCACGGCAACTAGCACTGACGCCCTCTGTCGGTACCCTGCGACCCTGTCGGGAAGACAGCGTCGAATGGGATGCTACCCAGAACATGATGATCGAAGGTGACAACCTCGAAGTTTTGAAACTGCTGCAAAAGAGCTACGCGGGCAAGGTCAAGCTCATCTACATCGACCCACCGTACAACACAGGGAAGGACTTCGTATATCCGGACAACTTTCAAGACAACATTCGCAACTACCTTGAGCTGACCGGGCAGATGGAAGGTGGCAGGAAGATCGGCAGTAACACGGAAGCCAATGGGAGATTTCATACCGACTGGCTAAACATGATGTATCCACGCCTCAAACTCGCACGCGGTCTATTGCGCGAGGATGGCGTGATATTTGTCAGCATCGATGACGGAGAATTTGATAGTTCTCGTCGGATTCTTTCGGAGATATTCGGTGAAGAAAATTACCTTGCCACCTTCATATGGAAGAGAAAGGCGGGCGGCGGCGACGACAGCGGACACGTTGCCGCGGAACATGAATATGTAATCTGCTTTGCCCGAAACGCCGCGAAGGCGGGAATCGCATCGGTTCTACATGAAAGTCCCGCCATGACGGCGAAATACAATCGCGTAGAGAATGGCAGGAGGTTTTATCTCGAGAGGCTGGACAAAACAAGCCTCACCTATAACGAATCAATGGATTTTCCGATTGAATGTCCCGACGGAAGCTGGATCAACCCGCCCCAGCCCGACCCCTCCAACCCGACCACGAGCTGGCGGTGGGGGCGCAAGACTGTGGCTGAGCGACGAGACGAACTAACGTTTCAGAAAGACAAGTCGGGGGAATGGAGAATCTATTCGCGCACATGGGAATCGCTGGACGGCGTTACGCCGAGAAGCCTCCTCGTCGACAAGGCACATGCACGCAATCGTGATGGCACGCAGGAATTGGATGCGTTGCTGGGACCGAAGGTTTTCAACAATCCGAAACCAACAAAATTCTTGACACACCTTTTGAACATCGGTGCGAAAGAAACGGATGCGATCGTACTTGATTTCTTTGCGGGGTCCGGGTCGACCGGGCATGCACTTATGCAGATGAACGCAACGGACAATGGCCAGCGGCGCTTTATCCTTGTTCAATTCCCAGAGCCCGTAGGGCGCGAAGATTATCGTGACATAGCTTCAATCACGAAGGAGCGGTTGCGCAGGGCAGGCGCCAAGGTCAAAGCCGACAACCCGAATTACCTGGGAGAGGTGGGCTTCAGGGCGTTCAAACTGGATACGTCGAATATTCGCGCGTGGAACCCAGATCGCAACGATCTGGCACGCACACTGCACGACCATATTGAACATATTCTGCCCGGACGGTCCGAAGATGACATCCTCTACGAGCTGCTGCTTAAGCTGGGCCTTGACTTGTGCGTACCCATCGACGAGCGCCAGTTAGCGGGAAAGGCAGTGCATAGCATTGGCGCAGGCGTGTTGTTCGCCTGCCTTGCGTCCCACATTGACTGTGATGAAGCGGAACCTCTCGCGCAAGGCATCATTGGATGGCGCAATCAGCTTGCTCCCGCGGGCGACATAACCTGTGTGTTTCGCGACAGCGCCTTCGCCGATGATGTAACCAAGACCAATCTGTCGGCGATCCTCGCGCAATCTGGCATCCAGAATGTGCGCAGCCTTTAAGGAGCGGGTATGAAACTACACTTCGAGCCAAACCTCGACTACCAGCTTCAGGCCATCGAGGCAGTCTGCGACCTGTTCCGTGGCCAGGAGGTATGTCGAACAGAATTCACAGTGACGATGAAGGCGCTAGGCGGCGTATCCGATGACCCGTTTTCCGAAACCTCGCCGCAACTGACGCTGGGCATCGCAGAGTCGGATCTGGGCGTCGGCAACCGGTTGACCCTGCTGGATGAAGAACTGTACAAGAATCTCGCCGATATCCAGTTGCGTAGTGGCTTGCCCCCGTCCTCTAGCCTGGCTTCTGGCGATTTCACTGTCGAAATGGAGACCGGAACGGGAAAAACCTACGTCTATTTGCGCTCGATATTCGAGCTGAACAAGCGCTATGGTTTTACCAAGTTCGTGATCGTGGTTCCGTCGGTGGCGATCAAGGAAGGCGTCTACAAGTCCTTGCAGATTACTGAGGATCACTTCAAGGGGCTGTACGCGGGAGCACCCTTTGAGTATTTTCTATACGATTCCGGCAGGCTGGACCAGGTACGGACCTTCGCCATTAGCGCTACGATCCAGATTATGGTGGTCACTGTTGGCGCCATTAATAAGCGCGACGTCAATAACCTGTATAAGGACAGCGAGAGGACAGGCGGTGAGAAGCCCATCGACCTAATCAAGGCCACGCAGCCGATTGTTATTGTTGATGAACCGCAGACAGTGGATGGCGGACTGACAGGCGCGGGAAAGAAGGCACTGGAAGCCATGAATCCGCTCTGCACGCTGCGCTATTCGGCGACTCACATCGACAAGCACCACATGTTGTTTCGCCTCGATGCCGTGGACGCCTACGAGCGCAAACTTGTAAAACAGATAGAAGTTGCATCGGCCAGCGTGGAGGATGCACACAACATGCCGTTCGTGCGTCTGGTGTCAGTGAGCAACAAACGCGGAACAGTCACAGCCAATGTCGAGCTGGACCTGGCCACGCCAAGCGGTATCAAGCGGCAGGAAGTTACCGTTTATGACGGGGACGACCTCGAGCAGACCACCCGGCGCGCTACGTATGCAGATATTCGTATTGGTGAAATTAGCGCGGCCAGAGGCCAGGAGTTTGTCGAGTTGCGCTATCCCGGGGGCGAGATGTACCTGCAGAAGGGGCAAGCTCATGGTGACATCGATGCGCTGTCACTGCAGCGGGAGATGATCCGCCGCACGATCAGGGAGCACCTGGACAAGGAAAAACGCCTGCGTCCGCTTGGCATAAAAGTCCTCTCGCTGTTCTTCGTCGATGCCGTCGAAAGGTATCGCTGCTACGACGCTGAGGGCAGTCCCGTGAAGAGCGAGTACGCGCGCATTTTCGAGGAAGAATACCAGCGCGGGGCGCGCCTGCCCGCCTATACGAGCCTTTTTGCCGGGATCGACCTCGCGAGTGCGGCGGAGCAGGCGCACGACGGCTATTTTTCTGTCGACAGGAGCGGAGGCTGGTCGAATACGAGTGAAAACAACGCGGGCAACCGGGAAAATGCCGAACGTGCCTACAACCTGATCATGAAAGACAAGGAACGTCTACTTTCTCTCGACACGCCCCTCAAGTTCATTTTTTCTCATTCGGCGCTGAAAGAAGGCTGGGATAACCCCAACGTATTCCAGATCTGCTCGCTGCGGGACATCCGGAGTGAGCGAGAGCGCCGCCAGACTATTGGACGAGGATTGCGCCTATGCGTGAATCAACAAGGCGATCGCGTTCGTGGTTTCGAGGTTAATACGCTGACCATCATTGCCACCGAGAACTATGAGCAGTTTGCCGAAAATCTGCAAAGGGAGATCGAAGACGATACGGGCATTCGTTTTGGGGTCGTGGAGCAACACCAGTTCGCGGCCATCGCGATAGGCAGCACGGGTGGGCAGACGGTCGCTCTCGGACTCGAACGGTCAAAGGCACTCTGGGAATATCTCAGAGGCGGGAACTACATTGACAGGAACGGGAAGGTACAAGATTCGCTGAGGACTGCGTTGAAATCCGGAGCATTGGAACTGCCGGTGGCGTTCAAAGAGCAAAGCGGTCAGATCCTGGAATTGCTGCGCAAGGTGTCTGGGCGCCTGGACATCAAGAACGCCGACGAGCGCACACCCGTGCCCGTCCGCAAGGCCATCTACCTCAGCCCCGAATTTAAGAGTCTGTGGGACCGGATAAAACATAAAACCACCTATCGCGTGGATTTTGACAACGCGAAGCTCATCGCGGACTGCGTTGTAGCTCTAGAAAAGGCGCCGCCAATCGTCAAAGCTCGCCTGCGATGGCGCAAGGCCGACATCGGCATCGGCAAGGCGGGCGTCGAAGCCACAGAGAAAGCTGGGGCATCAACTGTCGTCCTGGAAGAGTTCGACATCGAGTTGCCGGACCTGCTCACCGATCTGCAGGATCGCACTCAGCTCACCCGCCGCACTATTGTCGAGATTTTGACCGCCAGCGGACGGCTCGATGACGTGAAGCGCAACCCACAGCAGTTCATTGAGCTTGCAGCTGAGATCATCAATCGTTGCAAGCGGCTCGCGCTGGTCTACGGTATCAAATACCAGAGGCTCGGCGACGAACATTTCTATGCACAAGAGTTGTTCGATCAGGAAGAACTGATGGGCTATCTCAAGAACATGCTGATGGATACAACGAAATCCGTCTATGAGCATGTG
Source organism: Paraburkholderia sp. (assembly GCF_049581445.1). GTDB lineage: Bacteria > Pseudomonadota > Gammaproteobacteria > Burkholderiales > Burkholderiaceae > Paraburkholderia. Next base: position 26,717 of record NZ_JBAURZ010000062.1, read on the forward strand.
GTATACGACTCCAACACCGAGCGAGACTTCGCCGACGCTCTGGAGAAAAACGATGCGATCAAGTTGTATGCCAAACTGCCCGCCTGGTTCAAGGTGCCTACACCCTTGGGCACCTACAACCCTGACTGGGCGGTGTTGATTGAGCAGGATGGCGCGGAGCGTTTATATTTCGTCGTCGAAACGAAGAGCAGCCTGTTCACCGATGAACTACGCGACGGGGAAAATGCCAAGATCATCTGTGGCGGGGCGCACTTCCTAGCATTGGAGCGGGATGAATCTCCAGCTCGATATGTCAAGGCGCGTTCAGTTGATGGCGTATTGGCGGAGGTCTCGAAGGCCTAAGCGCACGCACGTAGCACGTAAAGCCTTCGCTTACGAAACCTGTGTTGGATCTGGCGCCAAGGCGACCAGCGGTTCAACTGGCGGTCGGGACGGACCACGAATGGGAGCGTCTCCGTGGAAGATGACGGATCATGCAACAGTCAACCTGCACGCTGAACACCTGAACATCGGACGTTCTTGCTCCAGACCTTCTGGACACCATTCCGTGCTATTCGTCATGTCCAGCGACGTCTACCGCGTTGCTCACCTGGTTTGCTAACGCAGGTCATCGCGATGAGATGGATATCAAGTGAACAACGACGCGGGCGAAGCATCGCAAGACGACAAAACGTGACTCCATATCGCTCGGTGACGGCGATTGCGGACAAAAAAAGGCAGAGGCCAGTTGCCTGGCCCCTGCCCCTCGTCGCCGGAAATACCCCGGCGACCTGACTTCTTTTGATGCCTGATGCTTAGACGTGTTCGCCGATCACAGCCACCGTCACATCGACGAGAACGTCGGTGTGCAGCGAGATCTGGACTGCGTGCTCGCCAACCAGCTTCAGCGGGCCTTCCGGCAGACGCACTTGCGCCTTTTCCACTGCGAAGCCTTGCTTGGCCAGTGCTTCAGCGATGTCAGCGTTCGTCACCGAGCCGAACAGACGGCCGTCAACGCCAGCCTTCTGAGCGATCTGCACCGTCGAACCGGCCAGCTTTTCGCCTTGGGCTTGAGCAGCTGCCAGCTTTTCAGCAGCGACCTTTTCGAGGTCAGCGCGGCGAACTTCGAATTCAGCGATCGCGTCTTTCGTTGCGCGGCGAGCGCGCTTGTTCGGGATCAGGAAGTTACGTGCGTAACCGTCCTTCACCTTGACGATATCGCCCAGGTTGCCCAGATTGACGACTTTTTCCAGAAGAATGATTTGCATTCAGATGCTCCTTATCGCGTCGTCGGGTTAGGCCTTGTGCTGGTCGGTGTACGGCACCAGCGCGAGGAAACGTGCGCGCTTGATTGCCGTATCCAGCTGGCGTTGATAATGCGACTTCGTACCCGTGAGACGCGCCGGCGTGATCTTGCCGTTTTCGCCGATGAAGTCCTTCAGCGTATCGAGGTCTTTGTAGTCGATGTGATCGACATTAGCGGCCGTGAAACGGCAGAACTTCTTGCGCTTGAAGAGCGGATTTTGTTGCTGACGACGCTTGTCGAATTTTTTACCAGTCGGGCGGGGCATGTTCAGTCCTTTCCAATGTCCTGCAATGCTGTGATGTGAAATACCAGAGTTCTTGCGTTGCGGTGCTTTTTAGCCAGGAAGCCTGTGAAGAGCGTTTCCACGCCCATCTGACAGCTTTCCAGCTTACCGCTCGCCTCGCCTGCGGCTACCGCCTGCATGGTCAGTTCGACTTGCCGGGCAATGCCGGCTTCGACGACTTCCGTGCGGTGGTGCAACGTGCAGCCTGCAATCGGAACGCCGGCGGGTGTGTACCGCACCGGTTCGCGTTCGACGACGCTGGCCGTGAGTTGCAGCCGATTCATGTAGCCTTTGGCGAGAACGACGCTTTTTCTGGCAGCTTAAATAATGTGTCTTAAGCCTGCGCTTCGGACGGTTGCGTAGCAGCCGACTTCTTGGCTTCTTCGCGCTGCACTTCCTTCATCATCGGCGACGGGGCCGTTTCGGCCTTCTTCAGCTTGACGATGAGGTGACGCAGAACTGCGTCGTTGAACTTGAATGCGTGTTCCAGCTCGTCGAGCGTGGTCTGGTCGCATTCGATGTTCATGCAGACGTAGTGAGCCTTCGCGAGTTTCTCGATCATGTAGGCCAGCTGGCGGCGGCCCCAGTCTTCGATACGATGGATCTGGCCACCGTGCGAGGTGATCGTGGACTTGTAACGCTCGATCATTGCGGGCACTTGCTCGCTTTGATCCGGATGCACGATAAATACGATTTCGTAATGACGCATATTCACTCCTTGTGGATTAAAGCCACCCGGGCGTCGGAACCGGTGTGGCAAGTGTGCAACCCTATATTATAGGCAGTGGTGGTTTGGCGCGCAATAGCTCGCGGTCGCTTCAGCGAGTCGTAAACTGCGCCACGCAAATCGGTTTCATGGAAGTTTTTTCGCCAAATCTTCGGCGCGTGGGTGGTAATAGCGCATCAGCATGCGCGGATCTTTGTGGCCCGTGATCTTTGTTAGCTCATGTAATGGAAAGATCGACGCTAAGCGCGACGTGGCTTCGTGCCGGAGATCATGGAAGCGGAGGTCTGTTAGAAATTTGACGTCCGGCCGTCGGCTAACTTTTCTGCACTCTTCAATGTAGCTTTTGCGCGCACGCGCTACCGCACGCTCGAAAGCTCTCGTAACGGCGTCGCTGCGAATTTCAAACACTCTTTGCTTATCGTCGCCTACACCCTCGTTCATGGGGGCGACTTTTGAGTCGCGCTCCGCGCAACTGTCTAGCAAGGCTTGGAGAACTGCGATGGCTCGGGAGGATAACGGAACGTCCCGGGCGTTACCGTTTTTCGTGGCTGGCAGGTGGGCGACTCGGCGCTTGAGATCCACATGCTCCCATCGCAGCGATACGATTTCTCCCCGTCGCATGGCCGTTTCAACGGCCATCCAGATGATGGGGGGCAGAAGCGCAGAGTTGCTAGCCGTCACAACACGCTTGAGTTCGCCGTCAGGCGCGCCGCGCGCTGATTCAGCGTCGTCGGCGTTTGGAATTCCTACTGGAGGCTCCCCGAGAGCAATGCGTCGCGTCCGTGCATTGTTCGGCAGCGGCTTCCGAATTAGCTCGACCGGATTCGACAGGCTCTCCATGCCCCATTCCTTGCGGGCAACGTTGAACACATGCGAAAGAACAGCCAGGCGACGCAGTACCGTGGCAGGCTTGTAGTCCTTCAGCCAGACGTCCCGAAGTCTCGCAATGTCGGCGCTCCGTATCGTGGCTAGCGGCCGTCTCGCCAAGTGAGCGGCTTGGAAGGTCTTCAAGACGGAAGCCTCTTGTGCCGCTCCCTTCTTTGAGAGCGAGATGTCTTCCTCGTACCGTTTCAGCGCTTCATAGAGCGTTGTTGCCTCCGCTTCGCTCCGGCTAACCCATACCCCGCGCGACATTTCCGATTCGATCATGTTGGCCCAGGCGTCCGCCTCGGCCTTGGTAGTGAAGGTCTTGCTTTGTGCGGGGTAGCCGCGCCGGCGTACCTGCGCCTCCCATTGGTACTGCCCACGCTTTCGAATGGTCGGCATGTTGCAACGCTCGCTTGAATGAGGTGTGGCAATATTGTGGCAAATAATCACACAGGGCGCCAGAAGCACGATATTAGTTGGGTTGGTTTTTACATTCGCAATGCGAAGGTCGGGAGTTCGATCCTCCTCCTCTCGATCACGCGGCATCGCATACGATACCTTCGTCGTCCGCTCGCTTATGCCCAAGACGTAACTAACAGGACGCAGCCGGGGATCAGCGAACGCGCCCGAGGCGCCTGTCGATCCCGTCGCCCCCTAAGCTTGATCTACACACTAGAGCAACGCCAACGTTCTAACGTCGCGCTCCCTGTCCGTCGTTAGAGGCGGAAGTTCCTTTAGTAGCGCTGTTATCGCTGCCACGCTGCGATCAAGCGCTTCCTCCTCTATTTGCAGCATGTCCACAGCGGCGGTGTTCACCGCAGAGTTGCCGAGTCGCGCGGCGACTCCATCCAGGACTTTGTGCCACGCATCATTTGCTATCTCAAGCGCCTGCTCGCGTTCCTGTAACGCACGTACGATCTGTTGCGCGATTTCGTCTTGTTCGGTCGACGTCGGAACGGGGATCAACGTCTTGGCAACATCCTCATCGAGTATCGCCGGGTAACTTGACCCGGTACTCCATTTTCGAAACTGCTCCAAGGTGCTCGGTAGCCGCAATGCATAGTGGAGATAAAACGGATTTATTCCCGGCTTAGCGCGAACAACCGAAAATCCAGTCGAAGCTATTTGGTTGTGAAGCTTTGGCGGCACCACGGCTACCGCGCCTCGCGTGGGGCGGCAGGTCGATATCAGGATGTCGAACGCGCAGACAACCTTTCGCGCCCGTGAAGGTGCGTCTGAGCCCTCGACCTCTTGGGCAGTAGTTATGCCGCCCACCATTACGTCGACACTCGATATGTCGATGTATTGGAAAACATCGTCCGGGTTTCTTGAAGGATCTCGCTTGTCCTTTGTGATCGTCGCCACTTCATCCACGCGTTTAAGCAACGCTGCAGGAAACTTGCTGATTTCCTCAGGCGGCAAATGGAAATCAATATCCCATCGGCCTGCGGTTTGGAGCTCGGAGCGCTTTTTAATCAGAGTCTTCATTGCCAGCTCACCTCGCCCAGGAACGCTTCGACAGCCTCTTGCACATCGCTTCCAGGCTTTGCTCTGCCGGTTGCGTCGTACCCAAGATTAGACACTTCGCAAAGAAGCGTCTGATCATTTACGTGCGGCGTCTCTCCGGTAGCGAGCTTCTGGAAGATGCATAGGCACGTTTTGACAAGTGCACCGTACGGTGCAAAAGCGTCTTCAGGAAAAAAGAAGAGCGCTTTCACCTTTACGACATTTTCGAGCCACTTTCGCACAAACAGGCCGCTCTTACCCTTCATCATATGCTCCGGCAAAACAATAGCCATTCGCCCTCCAGGGCGAAGGAATTGTATGCTTCGCTCTAGCCCAAGGACTTCCAATGGGAGAGACTTTTTCTTATGACCGAGTTCAAATCGACCCATGATTTCCATGGTCTCCTGGCGCATGATGCTACCAAACGGCGGATTGGTAAGTATCACGTCAAACACGGCCGGATCATGTTTTCCATCATCCCGTAGCGCCGTGATATCGGGATAATTCTCGAAGCTCAGCAATGCGTCCAGATTCCGGATATTCGTATGGCCGTCGTCATTCAGCATCATATCGGTCATCGCAATACGGACCATCCGATCGGATTTCTCAATCCCATGTAGATGGAAGAATTTGAATTCGCGTAGGTCGCGATCGGTGATCGTGTTACCTTGATGTTCGGTCACATATTGCGACGCTTTCGTCAAGAAGTGCCCTGAGCCGCAAAACGGATCAAGAATATGCTCGCTTGCCTTCGGTTGAATAATGGCAACAGCGAGCTCAACGATTGGGTCAGGGGTGAAGTACTGCCCCATTCCAGCTCGAATGGCTGGACCCAAAATCTTTTGAAATGCCCGGCCTTTAATGTCTGCGTTGCTGTCGATAAGGGAAAATTCTTGTAGCCGTTCTACGACCCTAAACAGAGCAGCATCTGATAAACGGATCTGCGTTTTGAATACGCCTCGCGAGCGCTCGTAACCCGGGATTTTTTTTGTGTATGCTTCGATATCCACCAGTCGAGCCTCTTCATACAAGACGCGAATGTTGGAAGCGACTTCGGATGCGTTACTTGCACCGTAGGCTTGAAATCGGAATGCTGCGCCTACCGGAAGCCCTGTCGTTTGCCGTTCGTCATATATTTTCGTGTAGATGACTTTGCAGATTTCATCTAGTGCCTCGTCGGCGTGAAGCCCGTCGATGTCGCGGGCAATGCTGTGACAATCGAAAAGAACGCGGTCGTATTCGTTGTCCAGGAGCTTCAGTCCAGCTGCTCTGCCGCTCCCGTCCGCGGGCAGCTCGCGAACGAGCTGAACGCGAACGCGTGTTTCCAGCCCGTACGCAGGCAGGTCCGGTATGTACTCAAAATCATTGGGGGCGATCTTTTTGCGGATTGTTTTGACCCGGTCTCCATCCGTAACTAGTCCAATCGTGGCAGTGTGCGTCGACGCAAGATAAGTTTCGAGTTGACGTTCTGCTTCTTTGAATTCGTCCTCGGATGAGCCTCGTTTTTTTGTTTCAACGTAAAGAAACGTGCGCCTACTCGCATTCTTTATGGATATGTCTGCTTGGTTTTCCGTTGACCCCATTTTTACGGGCTCTTCAATAATTATCCGCTCGCCCAACCATTCAGAAGGGTAGCTATAGGCGTCAAGCAGTTGCGCTAGAGACCACTGGCGAACGAATTCCTCAATCGTGTACTCTGCGCCTTCATAGGTTCCTCTTGTGGCGAACCACGCTTGGGCGCGCCGGCGTGCCTCAGTCACATCGCCGTGAGTGGCCATAAGCCATTGATCGGGAGGGATGAGGCGAAACTTTCCGAGTAGGGCCATTGAGTAACTTGCACCTGCATAGAAGAGGGATCGTATTTTGTCACGACTCGCTCGCATGCAGACTGGATCGGGCGGTGCGTGCTAGATAGTTCAAAAATTTCACTCTAAGGCGCTGAGCAAAACACTGGACGCGACACCTTGTGGCAGCAAGGAGTGTCGATGTTTCGGGCTGACGTGGCTAGCCGCAGGCGTGACGGACATGCGTCCCAGATTCAACGGTCTCGCGGCGAAAGTGCAAACGGTATTCGAACGCGATTCATTCTTCGATCACGTGATTGTGTTTCGCGGCAAACGCGGTGATCGCCGAGGAGATGTCGTAACCGCATCAACAACCCCGCAGGACTTAATGACGACCGTATGAACACCTCAAAGATGTGCGTCTGAACCACATCAAATCGGTCTCCCAAAACGCGCTACTTTTGGCTACACCTCGGCCAATGGTAGTCTTACCCTGACGGGTAAACAGCGTTGCGCGGGTTTACGACCCGTGATGCGGGGGTAACGATATGTCGGTCCCATTGCCACACCCGGCCCAGTGCGGGCTAGAGGTGCGCGGGTTGCAGCACGACGTCAAAACGATCACGGATCTGGACGCTTTCAAGGCTATGCGTCGCGAGTGGGATCAGCTCATCGCCACTGCTCACGCGTATTCGTTTTGCATCACCTATTCCTACTGCGAAGTGGCGGCTTCACGCGTGTTATCGGCGGGTGGCATCGTCAACGTCATTCGGGTGTATGACGAGCGCGGATTGTGCGCGCTATGGCCCGTGGCGATTCAACGCAAGGGCCTGTTTCGTGTCGCCAGGGCACTGAGTTGTGGCGCTGACGAGGAGTACGGCGGCCCGCTTATTCGCGACGAAACCAACTTCGAGGTGTTGACGCTTCTGATGCAGGCGACCGCTGAAATCCGTGCGGACGTTCTGCGGGTGCGATTTGTCGTGCGCGATAGCACGTTGCATCGGGCGCTCAACTCGCGACGGCAATCCTGGTTTCTGCCGATCGTTCCCAAAGGACTGCGGGACGACGTGCCAGGATACTCGATCAACTTGCGTCAATATCCACGCTGGGATGACTTTGCGGCGACGCGCTCAAAGTCGCTATTCAGCGACTCGCGTCGCAATCTGAAACGGCTCAATACCAAGGGCCAAACAGAATTCGGATGGTGCAAGACGGCCGAGGATGCCGAAGCGGTCCTAAGTTGGCTTTTCGCCAACAAGCGGCGCTGGGCCGAGTCACGCCAGTTCGATACGAAATACCTGATGGGCGACGAGGTCCGCGACTTTTTTATCGAACTGGCTCGTCGAGTTGATTTGCCTACGACGCCACTTGTCACCTTTCTGAAGGTCGATGGTGTGCCGGTCGCGGCGTCGGTCAACCTGGTGGGGCAAGCATACTTCGAGGGCTTCATCACGACTTATGATGAAGCCTTCGGCGCTTGCACTCCCGGCAACCTGATGCACGAATTTTGCATGAAGTGGGCGCATGAAAATGGCCGTGATTTCGATTTCCGTCCCGTTCACACCGCGTACAAAGCTCGTTGGGCAAACCGCGAAACCAGCCACAGTACGGTTTCCATTTTTCTGACTGTACGTGGCCGACTCGCGGAATTTGCGCTGCTGGCCGGCTACTGGGCTCGTGTGAAGGGAAGGCTCCGTGAGAGTCTGGCTCGCCGGCGACGCGAGAAATGACTCGCCGTTGGTACGCGATTGGTACACGGTGCCAATCGTGCCAACCGTAACATCAGGTATCTAAACGGAAAACACTCTTTTCCATCGGTTACTTGCAGACCTGCCAGGCCCAGACCTGGGTTGATCGAGCCCATCCGAAAACACACAGTCCATCACTGCACGGCCACCGCACAACCTGCTTGCGTCAACGCATCCCGCGCATGACTGCGCAGATCGTCACGAGCCAGGGGCGCATCCGGACTGCGCACCCACGCTGCGATCCTGAGTTTCACGCCGCCTGACTTCGGATAGCTCGTCACCGACACCACCGGCGCCAGCGTCGTGCCCGTCAATACGCGCGGTTCATCTGCGACCAGCTTTTTCAACTCGCCAATTGCCGCATCGACATCCTTGCGTTGCGCCAGGTCGACGTCGACTTCAATTCGCTCGGTGCCGCCGCTGCTGTAATTGATAACCGGATTGCTCCAGATCAGGCTGTTCGGCACGTACACGGCGTTGCCGTCGCTACGTTCGATATGCGTCGTAAAGAGGCCAACCTCGCGCACGATGCCTGCGGCAGCGCCGCTACCTTCGATAATGTCGCCGGCGCGAAACGGCCGCAGCATCAGTAGCATGATGCCCGCCGCGATGTTCTGCAGCGTGCCCTGCAACGCCAGTCCAATGGCGAGGCCGGCGGCGCCGAGCACGGCGAGCACGCTGGCAGTCGCAATGCCGACTTCGCTGAGCGCGGCGATGAATACCACTGCGCGTACCGCCCATGTGCCCATCGCCTGGAGCATCGGCCCGAGCGTGGGATCGGCACGGGTGTGCGCAAACGCTTTGGCAAACACCACGCCGATCCGGTTGGAGAGCCACCAACCCACGGCCAGGATGGCGGCGGCGACGATCAGATGCAAGACATCGTGCGCCACGGTCGCGAGCAGGGCCGGCTGGAAGTGCAGGAGTCGTGTCAACAGGTCGTCCATCGTTGGATCTCGCTTTCTTTATGCGGGGATATCCCTACGGACGCTCTGCAGACGAATATGTTCCCGCGTATTCGCAACGGTGTGCAAACAAGGGCCAGGTTGCGGGTGCGTGCATCGTGTATCGCCCGAGAGATGCGGCGACCGAACGCACCGGGCCGGTTAGAAAGTTCCAGCCGGTAGGTATTGCGCGTCAAAATGACCGCACGGTAAATCCGTCGGATTATCCCGGTTTCTTTTGAATCTCCGCCGAATGATGCAGCACAGCACAGAGATTTACCCCGTAGCGGGGACGATTTCCTATGCTTATCATCAGCAGCACGAGCCAGTTAGCGCTCAACATGAAGCACGCTATTCCGTGCCCGGTTTCCATGCCCTGTTGCTGGATATGTCGAGTGGGCAATGAGCGTGCTGATCCATGCCTGATTCGTGGATTAGCTGGAGGTCTTCATGAAAGGCAGTCAGTTGATGCTGTTCGCCGACAACCCGAGTCACCGTAAGGGTCACCGGACCCTCGTTGATTGGATTCTGGACGAGACGAAACGGGCGGGCATCGAGGGCGCGACGGTCACTAAAGTCAGCGAGAGTATCGACAACCGCGGGAAGTATCACGCAGCGCGCTTTTTCGAACTGGTGGATCAGCCGGTGGTCGTGACGGTGGCCTCAGAAGATGAACGCATCGACGCCCTGGTCGACATGTTGCGACACGCTGGCGTGCGTCTCTTCTATACCCGCAGTCCGGTCGAATATGAAGTGCTTGGGACGAGCGATGTCGAGGACGGCGTTTAAGCGCTACCGGCCCGCGCGTTAGGTTCAGGAGAACATCCATGGAGACGGTCCCCAGGCTGTTGCATGATCGGGGCTTGTTTGATGTCGCTTTTGCGCAGGTCCACGATCGCGATCCTTCGGTCCACGAGGGGGCGATGTTCGGCTGCCCGGCCGCGTTTGTCGGGGCGCATATGGCGTTTTGCGTCTATGGCAGCGGCATCGGCATCAAACTGCCGGCTGAGCGAGCCGCATCGCTCGTCAAGGCGGGCCGCGCCTTCGCCTTTCAGCCTTATGGCAGATCGCCGATGCGTGAATGGGTGGAGATCCGCATTTCCCGCGACCGAATCGGCGAAATTGTCGGTGTGCTCGTCGAGGCGATCGACTATGCGCGGCTGAACGTGGTCCCCACTGCGGCCGCGCGGCCAATGCATCCCAGCAGCTAGCTCGCGGCGCGCCGGGACCCCTCCACGAGGGCCGGCTTGCCTGTTAGCACCGGCTTTAGACAGCCGGGAGCATTGTGCTGCGTGTCATCCTTCGTATATCAATCTGGCTTAGTTCGCGACGTACCCGGTCGGCGTCGTCACGTCGGCCTTGGCGACCGTGGCGTTATTCGACACCACGTACACAGGAGCTTCCGTGAGATTCAGCGTCAGCGTTCCGTTGGTGTAGTTCACCGTCGAGGGATTGCCCATCATGTCGATCACCTTGACCGTGCCGCTGGTACCCGGTGCATCCACGGCAAGGCTGTACGGCACGCTGTAGGTCGAACTGAAGCCCGTGCTGGCACCCCACACATTGTTGTTGTGAGTCCAGAGTGCGGTGATCACCGCGCCGTTGCCGAGCTGCTGGAACGCGTAGGCGTAGACGCCGGAAGGCGTGCCGTTCACCGGACCCAATGTGTTCGTGCCATCGAGCACATGCGTGAGCGCGCTAACCGCCATCGCCGCTGGTTTCGGACTGATGTTGGTCGCGCCGAATGCGCCTTGCGGATCGGCCAGATCGAAGAACGTGCCGTAGCCGACATCGCTCGGATAGTCCGCGCCGTAGAACACGTAGGTCTGATCCACCCCTTCGCCAAGCAGAATGATGTGGGTTCGTGCGACCACCGCGGCCTGTGCAAACAACACGTTGGCAGTCGGATAGTTCGGTCCGTATGAGCTGCCGAGGTCGTAGCTGATACCCACTTCGGTCTGGAACAGTTTCATCCCCGGACGATAGTCCGTCACCATTTCCGTACGCAGCAAGCGAATTTCGTTCATCAGCGCGTTGGCGGCGTTGGCCGGACTAGGATCGGTGGCGAGGCGCTCAGGCGGATGCGAAGGCGAAGTGCCGGCATCGTAGTAGCCATGCGTGGAAATGCCGTCGATATAGTTTCCAAAGCCCAGCGACGCGATGCGCTTCAGGCGCGTCGTGGTCAGCGAGGGGAACGCATCGGTGGGTCCCATGACGACCGCGTGCGGGTCAGTGGAGTGGATACCCTGATACACGGCTTGATACATGGCGACGAAATTGGCGTCGGTATCGACCCAGAACTGATTCGGTTCCCACGTCACCTGATAGTAGTCGTTCGATTGCGTCGGAAAATACGTTGTACGAATCGTATTTGATTCCGTCCCTACGCGGCTCATGTAGTTCTGATAGTACGAGAGGCTGGTCGGCGGATTGGTGTCGTCCTGGAACGCACCCGTCGGGCTGGCCCAGGCAGGGATGCCGTCGAGGCGGATCAGCCGCATCACCTTGCCCGACGTGTAGAACGGATCGAGGTTGTTGGCGGCCGGGTTAAAGGTGTTGGCGGCGTTCGGCTCCATCGCCGAAAGCTGGCGGTTGTCGATGGTCGAAGAAATGCCGAGATCGGCCAGCAATGCGCCGTTGTCGTTCTCGCCTTGCATGCCGAAGCGATGCTCGTCCTGATGCGCATACGTGACGGCCGGCACGACGCCGGACAGATTCGGCAGCACGCCGAAGCTGGCAATACCGCTCGGACGTGTGCCGGCCGAAGGCAGCGTGCCCCCGTTGGCGGCCAGCGTGGCCGAGGCCGCGAAATAGCCCGCCAGCGTCGAGGTGCAACTGAGCGTGCTGGTGACAGGGCCGGTTGCCACCGGGAAGGTGCCGCTCGCGGCGACGTTGCCTAGCTGGTCGCTGACGGCCCAGTTGAGCTTGTCTGCAGAGGGCGCGTTCGTGGTGAAGGCGATCTGGAACGTGCTGCCCGAGGCAAACATGCGGGTGGCATCGGCGCTGGGCGTATCGGCGGAAATCAGTGCACTGCCGGCAGCCGCGCTCGACGTAGCCGGCGACTGGCAACTCATCGTCTCGGTGGCGCTGGCCTTGACTGCGGTGCTGGTGTTGCTGCCGCCGCTGCTGCTGCCTGCGGCGCTCGAGCCATTCGCGGCCGAACCGGTCCCGCTGTTGGAGGTTGCGCTGCCGCTATTGGACGCGCTGCCGCTCGATCCTCCACCGCCGCCACAGCCGGCGAGTATGAGTAGCAGGGAGGAAAGCAGTAACGGTTGGAATTTCATCGATCAGGCGGAAAAAGTATGAACATTCGTCCTACCTTGCCATGACGTCGTAGCGCTCATGGCGTCAGCGCATCGCTGCGCGGACCGAATGTTGGGTTTGACGTCAGGCGCGCGGTGCAGAGGCATGAGCCTCATGCTGTGCGGGCCCGGAGAGGGCGGCTGTCAACGATGCGAAGGTGCCTGACATTCAGCGTGCCGAACTTCAGGCTGCAAAGGCGTTGGTGAATCGTCCTGGGCAGGCCGCATGTGCGGCACCGAAACATTCCGCAAGGGCGGAATGCAGTAGGCGTGGTATCGGCGCCGTCACGTGAAATGGGTGAGGGCGGAACCTGAGCGCGCGTACACCGGGGAGATCAAATTTGCCGATGCTCGGTGGTCGATCGCTTTGAGCCGGGTGAATCCTACCGAATCAGTTTCATTAGGTCTGCATAAAAGACGTAACGACCTGTAACGTATGAACAAATAGATGCGTCGCGTGCGCACGCCGTTTTAATCATATGAAAAAGGCTAAAAATAGCGCCGCATGAGGGTCGTTTTCGCGCGCTTCCCACATGGCAGGGGATACAGCTAAATCAACATGGATAACTAACTATTAAGGATCAGTGCGAGGAGCGATTCATCATATTTCAATGCCCTTTCAGACTGGAGTTTCCACCACTGACATGCCACGGCCGTATGTCGCAAATTTCGCTTGATCAAGTCACGGTCCGTCATTATGATTGAGTAATCACTCATTAATAAACCTGATTCGAGTCCGCATGGCCCGTCCTAAAAGCGAAGACAAACGTAATGCCATTCTTGCCGCCGCGACCCAGGTGATCGCCGAGCAAGGGTTGGGCGCACCCACGGCGCGCATCGCCAAGGTCGCTGGTGTCGCGGAAGGCACGGTTTTCACGTACTTCGAAAGCAAGGACGAGTTGCTGAATACGCTGTATCTGGACATCAAGTCTGACATGCGGGAAGTGATGATGGACGGCTACCCGAACAATGCGACAGTCCAGACCCGCGCGCGGCACGTTTGGCAAAGGTACGTCAATTGGGGTGTGGCTTATCCGCACAAGCGGCGGGCAATGGCACAACTGGCCGTCTCCGACCGCCTGACCGACCAGACCCGTGCGACAGGCATGAACGCGTTCGCGGACGTCAACGAGATGGTGCAAACCAGCATCGCCAGCGGCGTGTTGCGTGATCATCCACCGGCTTTTGCAGCGGCGATCATGGGCGCGATTGCCGACACTACGATGGAATTCATCGAACGTGACCCGAGTCAGGCTGAGCGTTATCGCAATGCAGGCTTCGAAGCATTCTGGAGCGCCGTCGCCAGACACTGACGGCATGGCAAACCGTGAGCCGCGCGACCGACTTCAGCGCGCCCGCGCGGTTGCCCGCTTTCCTACAATCGTAAGGACGCACGCGATGGCTCACTGGACTACTAACGACATTCAATCCCAAAGCGGGCGGCGCGTCGTTATCACAGGCGCGACCGGCGGCCTGGGCTACGAGACGGCGCTCGCGTTGGCCTCCGCCGGTGCCGAGGTTGTGCTGACCGGGCGCAACGAGACCAAGGGAAACGCCGCGCTAGCGGCAATCCGGGCGAGGTATCCGCGCGCATCGATCAGCTATCAACACCTCGATCTGGCGAGCCTTGCCTCGGTACGCGAGTTCGCCGAGCGTTTCACGCGCGCGCATGACGCGCTCGACCTGCTTGTGAATAACGCGGGCGTCATGATGCCGCCGATGCGCAAAGAAACCATGGATGGTTTCGAATTGCAGTTCGGCACTAACTATCTGGGACACTTTGCCTTGACGGCGCAGTTGTTGCCCGTGTTGCGCAACGCAAGCGCACCGCGCGTCGTCAATCTGAGCAGCATTGCGCACAAGATGCGCGCTGCCATCCATTTCGACGATCTCCAATTTACCCGGCGCTACGATCCCTGGACCGCTTACGCACAATCAAAGCTCGCCATGCTGATGTTCGCGCTTGAATTGCAGCGCCGCAGCGATACGCATGGGTGGGGAATCCTGAGCAATGCAGCACACCCGGGTTTCGCGCGCACCGATCTGATCGCTAACGGTCCCGGCGAACACTCGCTCGCCAACATGGTGGGACGCTGGACGGTGCAGCCTTTGATGAGCCAGTCCGCCGCCGCGGGCGCGCTTCCTACCCTGTTCGCTGCCACCGCGCCGGAGGCGAAGCCCGGCGGTTACTACGGCCCCACCGGTCTGTTCGAGACGAAAGGTCCGGCAGGTGTGGCCGCGATAGCGCCGCGCGCGCAAGACAAGTCGGTAGCCGCCCGTTTGTGGGAGGTGTCCGAGGCGTTGACCAACCTGCGCTGGCCGCGCACTGAGCCGGAGCATGTGGCATGAGAGTCTTGTTGTTTGGCGCGACCGGCATGGTCGGACAGGGTGTGTTGCGCGAATGTCTGCGTGCGCCCGACGTGGAGTTTGTGCAGACGGTCGGGCGCTCGGCCACGGGCCAGCTTGATCCGCGACTGCACGAGATCACCCTGCCGGACATGCTGGACTATCAGGCGACCGAGGCGTCGTTACAGGGCTTCGACGCCTGCTTCTTTTGTCTTGGCATTTCCTCAGCGGGGATGACGGAGGACAACTACACACGCGTGACCTACGACCTGACGCTCGCGGCAGCCGGCACGCTTTCCCGGCTCAATCCGCAGATGGTGTTCATCTATGTTTCGGGTGCCGGTACCGACAGCACTGCGCAGGGACGCAGCATGTGGGCGCGAGTGAAAGGCAAGACCGAGAACGCGCTGAAGCGCCTGCCGTTCAAGGCGGTTTATCTGTTCCGCCCTGGCGTGATCCAGCCGCTGCATGGCATCCAGTCGAAAACCCGGTTGTACCGGCTGGTCTATGCGGCGGCGCGTCCGCTGTTCACACTAATACGCATGCTGATGCCGAACCAGATCGTGACCACCGAAGGCGTCGGCCGGGCGATGCTGGCGCTGGCCCGCCACCCTCGCGGCAAGGAAGTGCTGGACCCGGTTGATATCAACGCGATCTGCCGCGCCGAGGCCGCTGCGGATGCGTCACCCCCACTGACACCCCACGCAGGGTAGCGGCGCGCACGGGGCCTCGCGGTAAGAATCGCATTGGCCCGACCGCCCGGACGGCCTATTACCGCTGGGGTCTGGTACCCTACCGCTTTCAGGTAGCGCGCGTGCTTGCCGGACGTTCGATTTCTGTCCGCCGCGCTTCCCGGCTTCGGCTATGATCGCAGTTCCCATAACGCGCGTTGGCCAACGCGCACCAAAAATCTCCGAACGACATGGTGACGCGCCGCCCGAACGTCGTTATTGTGATCAGCTTCCTGCTAGCCGGCGCGATCGCCGCGATCGCGATCTGGGTGCTGGCGCAAATGCGCGACGACGCCCTGCGGCGCGCGCAGGACTCTGCCCTCAACGTCACCCTGCTGGTTCAACGCGACGTCTCGCGCAACCTCGAACTCTACGATCTGTCGCTGCGTGCGGTCATTGAAGGGCTGCAACAGCCTGGCGTGGTGTCGTTGCCGCCGGCCATCCGTCAGATGCTGTTGTTCGACGGCGCAGCGAGCGCCAAAGACATGGGTTCGATGCTCGTCCTCGATCAGGCGGGCAACGTCAGATTTGATTCGCAATCCGTGACCCCGCGGCAAATCAATGTCGCCGACCGGGACTACTTTGTCGCGCACCGGAACGCTTCTAATCTCGGCTTGTACATCAGCCGACCGTACATGTCTCACCAGAAAGGCGCCGGGGAAAGCATTGCCTTGAGCCGCCGCCTCTCAAATCCGGATGGCAGTTTCGCTGGCGTCGTGGTTGGCACGTTGCGGCTGACTTACTTCAGGCGCCTTTTTGCCGGGATGAATCTCGGCAACAGCGGCTCGATGGCGTTGCTGTTGAGCGACGGCACCATGCTGATGCGGCGTCCGTACGACCCGAAAATCATCGGCATCAACCTGACCGGCACGCCCAACTACACGCGCTTCACGCAGCAGGACAGCGGCGATTTCTTCGGGACAGCGGCCATCGACGGTGTGGAGCGCTGGTACGCTTTCCGTCATATCGACGGCTTCCCGCTACTGCTCGATGTGGCGATTTCAACAAGCGACATCTACGCCGGATGGCGACACCGGGCGTGGATCATTGGCTCGCTGATCGCCGCACTCGATCTGACGATCATCGCGCTAGCTCGGCTGTTCTCTGAACAGCTCAAACGACGTCTCGAAGTCGAGGAGGCGCTGCGCGTCCTCGCGCGCACTGACGGCCTGACGGGCTTGAACAACCGCCGCACCTTCGAGGAGCACGCGGAGCGGGAGTGGCTCATCACCCAGCGAACCGGACGGTCGTTGTCGATTTTGCTGATCGATGTGGACAACTTCAAAGGCTTCAACGACCTGTACGGCCACTCCGCTGGAGACGATGCCCTGATGGCCGTGGCGTCCTGCATCGACGGGAATGTCAGACGGCCTGGCGATATCGCTGCGCGTTACGGTGGCGAGGAGTTCGCCGTGCTGCTGCCCGACACCAACGAGCTAGGTGCAGCGATGATCGCCGAGCACATTCGCGCGGCGGTGCAGGCGTTGGAGTTGCGCCATGTCGCGAGTGCGCATCATGTGCTGACGATCAGCGTGGGCATTGCCAGTACTGCGATCCAACGGTTCGCTGGCTACCGCGCGTTCGTCAACGCTGCGGATACCACCCTCTACGAGGCCAAGGACGCCGGGCGCAATTGCATCCTCTGCTACCCGGTTGCGGCGCGTGCCGACACACCCGGGCTCGTGACGCAGCCTATCAGGTAGTGCTGCGGGGAGCGGCGCTTCCCCTGTTTCCTGTTTATTTCCGACATGTTCAATACATCAGCCGGCTGGGCCTAAGCGCCTGGCCGATTTTTGCGTTGGCGCGTTCCCGCGTTGATCTCGTTGCGACGACTGATAAATTTTACCCGGATGATATTGCGCGGGAATCGGCGGAGGCGTTTCACCCTGGGCCGATGTCAGGCGTCGAACACAGAGAGCTGACCCGGAAATCGCGGGCAGAGCCAGGCGGCCAAACAAAGGCAAAAAAAAACCGCTCACACCGGGGAGGCGTGAGCGGAAAGTCGGAGAGTTACAACATCGCATGCGCAAGTCATGGAGTCACGCAGCCATTCAACTTTAGCGAGCGCATCGGACCCTTTGAATCGGACAAGTCCCAATCGCTTCGTGCCTGAGCGAGGCGCGCGTCTTTCAACATCCATTCCAGCTTATTCCCACGATTTGCACATCAAGTCTGCGTCGAGACAGCCGTAAATGAACAGGACGCGTGGGCAAGCGCGCACCCTCGATGCCGCGTCGGCGCGAAGGTCCGTCGGGAATCGTTGAGGATGCAGAGATGAAATGGTTTGAGCGCATGACCGTATTGAAGAGTCTGGTGCTGGCGTTTTCCATTGTGATCGGGTTTTGCGCGGTGCTTGGTGTCACCGGCCTGATGACCTTGTCGTCGATGCACGATCTGACCAATGAAATCAGCAGTCGTCACATGGATGGCCTCTACTGGATGGAGGAGGCCAACCGCAACAAGATCGACGCCGACCTCGCTGCGGCCAACCTTGGCTATGCAGAGGATGAGGCGGGCCGTCAGCGTCTCGACAGCAACATTGTTGCGTCTCTCAAGACCATGCACGACGCCTACGACCGCTATCGGGCCACGATCTCCACGCCCCAAGGTGAGCAACTGTTCGACGAGACGCTAAGCAAATCCGCCGCCTGGGAAGAGATTGTGCATCAGCAGATCGGCGCGGAGCCGGTCCCGGCGGCCGTGGATAACAAGGAACTGGTACGGCGCGCGATTGCCGCAAGCGAAGCGCTGCGCGACCGGATCGTGCAGGTGATCGACTATCGCCGCCAGCAGGCGAGCGACGCACAGCAGCAAGCGGCGGCGAGTTATCGGCAGATGCGTATTGTTCTGTCCGCGCTGGTGATGGGCGCATTGGTGGTGGGCATGCTGCTGGCGTGGCTGATCGCGCGGCGCCTTGCCCGGCAGCTCGGCGGTGAGCCGACCTACGCGGTTGAGATCGCCAATCAAATTGCGGATGGTGATCTGAGCGTGCAGGTTCTCACTCGTGCAAGCGATACCGGCAGCGTGCTGTACGCGTTGGGCAACATGCGCGAGCGGCTCGCGGGGATCGTCACGGGTATCAGTCAATCGAGCCAGTCGATTCTGCTCGCGTCTGGCGAGATCGCCCAAGGCAATACGGATTTGTCGCAGCGCACCGAAGAGCAGGCGGCCTCGCTCGAAGAGACCGCGTCGAGCATGGAGCAGCTGACGGCCACGGTGCGCCAGAACGCCGACAATGCCCAGCAGGCGAGCGGCTTGGCACATGGCGCCTCCGAGGTGGCGGTGCGCGGTAGCGGCCTCGTGGATGACGTCGTCAACACGATGCGCGATCTGGCGGCGGGCTCCAGGCGCATGACCGACATCATCGCGGTGATCGAAGGCATCGCCTTCCAGACCAATATCCTCGCGCTCAATGCAGCGGTCGAAGCGGCGCGTGCGGGCGAGCAGGGCCGCGGCTTCGCGGTCGTGGCCGGTGAAGTGCGCTCGCTCGCGCAACGC
>NZ_JBAURZ010000063.1:0-2139 GCF_049581445.1 Paraburkholderia sp.
TCATGCCGGGCGACAACGTGTCGATCACGGTGAAGCTGATCAACCCGATCGCCATGGAAGAAGGTCTGCGCTTCGCCATCCGCGAAGGTGGCCGTACCGTCGGCGCAGGTGTCGTTGCCAAGATTCTGGAGTAAAATCGAGGGTTAGCAGTTTGCAGTAAAGGTACCCGGGGCCGGGTGCTCGCGCTCAGCGTGCGTCTGGCCCTACGTTCTTTTTATACCTGGCGGTGCAACATCGCCTCGCTCTTTTCAAGGAATCGTCATGCAAAACCAGAAAATCCGCATTCGCCTGAAGGCTTTCGACTACCGTTTGATCGATCAATCGGCGGCTGAAATCGTTGACACGGCAAAGCGGACTGGCGCAATCGTTCGTGGTCCGGTGCCGCTGCCGACCCGCATTCAGCGTTTCGACATCCTGCGTTCGCCGCACGTCAACAAGACGTCGCGCGACCAGCTCGAAATCCGCACCCACCAACGCCTGATGGACATCGTTGATCCGACGGACAAGACCGTCGACGCACTGATGAAGCTCGATCTGCCGGCTGGTGTGGACGTGGAAATCAAGCTGCAATAAGGCTCTCAGGCGGTGTCCGGTTCGCCTGACATCGCTAAGTCATTGATTGCTTGCGGAAAACGAAAAGCCTCGCTATAATAGTGGGCTTTTCGCGCATTTGCGCAAAAAAGTCGGTGTGCTGCAGCATGAATTCATGCCCGAAACGGCGCCGGCATTTTGTAAATTAGCCCCGACCAATCGCAGTCGGGAATGGAGAAAACGATGAGCCTTGGACTCGTAGGTCGCAAGGTTGGCATGACCCGTATCTTCACGGCAGAAGGGGATTCGATTCCCGTTACCGTGCTGGACGTGTCCGACAACCGCGTGACGCAGATCAAGACTGTTGAAACCGACGGCTACACGGCCGTGCAGGTTGCATTCGGTACGCGCCGTGCATCGCGTGTGACGAAGCCGTTGGCCGGTCATCTCGCCAAAGCCGGTGTTCAAGCCGGTGAAATCCTCAAAGAATTCCAGATCGATGCCGCTAAGGCTGCCGAGTTGTCGAGCGGCACCGTGGTTGGTCCCGAACTGTTCGAAGTAGGCCAGAAGGTCGACGTGCAAGGCGTGTCGATTGGTAAGGGCTACGCCGGTACCATCAAGCGTTACAACTTCGCCTCCGGCCGTGCATCGCACGGTAACTCGCGCTCGCACAACGTGCCGGGTTCGATCGGTATGGCGCAGGATCCGGGTCGTGTTTTCCCGGGTAAGCGCATGACCGGTCACATGGGTGACGATACGGTAACCGTGCAAAACCTCGAAATCGCTCGTATCGACGCCGACCGCAAGCTGTTGCTGGTCAAGGGTGCCGTGCCGGGTGCTAAGGGCGGCAAGGTTTTCGTGACGCCGGCCGTGAAGACGCGCGCCGTGAAAGGAGCGAAATAATGGAACTTAAGCTCCTGAATGCCAATGGTCAGGAAGGCGCAGGTGTTAGCGCGTCGGACGTCGTGTTCGGCCGTGATTACAACGAAGCCCTGATTCACCAGGTTGTGGTGGCCTACCAGGCTAACGCACGTAGCGGTAACCGCGCGCAGAAGGACCGTGAGCAAGTCAAGCACACGACCAAGAAGCCGTGGCGTCAAAAGGGTACGGGTCGCGCCCGTGCCGGTATGTCGTCGAGCCCGTTGTGGCGCGGCGGTGGCCGTATCTTCCCGAATTCACCGGAAGAAAACTTTTCGCACAAGGTTAACAAGAAGATGCATCGCGCAGGTCTCTGCTCGATCTTCTCGCAGCTGGCCCGCGAAGGCCGCATCTCGGTGGTTGACGAGCTGACGCTCGAAGCGCCGAAGACAAAGCTGCTGGCCGAAAAATTCAAGGCGATGGGTCTCGAATCCGTGCTGGTGATTACCGACACGGTTGACGAAAACCTGTACCTCGCGTCGCGCAACCTCGCCCATGTGGCAGTTGTCGAGCCGCGTTACGCCGACCCGCTGTCGCTGATCTACTTCAAGAAGATCCTGATCACGAAGGCTGCGGTCGCCCAGATCGAGGAGTTGCTGTCATGAGCGAGATTCGCAAGAACGATCATCGTTTGATGCAGGTCCTGCTCGCGCCGGTGATCTCCGAAAAGGCGACGCTGGTGGCCGACAA
>NZ_JBAURZ010000064.1:0-20202 GCF_049581445.1 Paraburkholderia sp.
GCCAGTTCCCGATCATTCTGCCCATATCGGGCAAGAAGTTGAAGTCAATTATCGTTGGCATCCGCTGTTTCGTCGTCGCGTCAAGGTTCGAGATGTTGAGCAGCGCGGCGGAGGTCGGGTCGTCCATATCGATGCGGGCAACGGCGAGATTAAGGTCATTGCCGAATGGATGTTGGATGCTGCCGCGTGCTCCGCTCTGGTTCTCGGCGAGCCGCGCGTCAGCGTAGCGGCCTTGTGCAATCTGCACCGACTTCTTATCGATCGACATTTGCGCGGAAACTCACCGGACGATTCCACCATCGTCCGGGAGAAGCGCAATGCACAAGCCACCAAACGTCGTTCCGGCAGACCCGCAGTCGTTGCAACCGATATCGCGCCAGATGAACATGACGTTCGACTCGGTCGAGCTTCAGGGGATGAGCCCGGTGCAGCGTTCAAACGTCATCAGACACCTCGCAAGCCTGCTGGCGCAGGGCGCCGGAGTCGCGCTAGCAAAGGAGCGTGACGATGAATAACGATGAACGTTTGCCCCCGCTGCTACTGAAGCGTAAGGCCGTGGTTTACGTCCGGCAATCGACCCAGACGCAGGTCCAGATGAACGTTGAGAGCAAGCGCCGACAGTACGACCTTGTACAGGAGGCCAAGCGACGCGGATTCCGTGACATCGAAGTCATCGACGACGACCTGGGGCGCTCAGCGAGCGGCATGGTGGCTCGACCGGGCTTTGAGCGTCTGGTCGCGTTGCTCTGTGCAGGCGAGGTCGGAGCGGTACTATGCGCGGACGCCTCACGTCTCGCTCGAAACGGGCGCGACTGGCACCATCTTCTCGAGCTTTGCGGGCTTGTCGAAGCGCGCGTAATCGACCTCGACGGTGTGTACGATCCGTGCCGGGCAAACGACCGCTTGCTGCTTGGCATGAAGGGCAGTATCAGTGAGTTTGAGCTCAATGTGCTTCGTACCCGCATGCACGACGCCAAGCGGCAGAAAGCACACCGCGGTGAGCTTCGCATCAGTGTGCCGATCGGCTATATCTGGCATCGTGAAGTCGGCTTGGGCATCGATCCAAACCTGCAGTTGCAGGAAGTCATACGCCTAATATTCGTACGTTTCCGCGAACTCGGCAGCGCAAGACAGGTCCTGTTGTCGCTACAAGCTCAACAGGTCCACTTCCCGCGTCCCTCTGACGGTAGGACGCTGACGCACTTCGATTGGATACTCGTACGCTACCGCAATGTGATCTCGGTACTCAAGAATCCGTTCTATGCGGGCGCATACGTGTACGGCAAGAGTGGCAAACAGATGACGATAGTAGATGGGCGCGCGCGCAAGAGCTATAAGCATCCCAAGCCGTTTGAGGAATGGGATGTCCTGCTCCGGGAGCATCACGAAGGCTACATCGATTGGGCGGAATTCGAACGCAACCAGAAACAGCTTTCGGCCAACGCCTACGGCAAGGCCGGCGACGTAAAATCGAGCCGTGGTGGACGTGCGTTGCTCGCTGGCCTGCTCGCTTGCGCGCGCTGTGGGCGCCGCCTGTCGGTGGCCTATACTGGTCGAATCCCGCAGGCCGTGTATCGATGTCACCGCTTTGACAAACCGCCGCGATGCATGAGCTTCGGCGGTTCCCGTATCGATGCCGCCATCGGAAACGAACTTCTGCGTGTCGTGGAGCCCTTGGCAATTGAAGCAGCCCAGCATGCCGAGCATATGCAAATGGACATCCTGAACGAGCAGCGGCGGATCGTAGAACTCGAACTGCAACAAGCGCAGTATGAGGCAACGCTCGCTGAGCGGCGCTACGCCGCTTGCGACCCCGATAATCGTTTGATTGCCGCACAATTGGAGAAGAACTGGGAAGCAGCATTACGTCGGGTACAGGCCTGCCAGGCGCGTTTGGAGACGGCAGGAGCGCAAATGGCAGAGGCAGTGCCGCCTGACTTCGCAAAGCTCGCTGAGAATCTCCAGGCAGCCTGGAACGCGCCGGGCGTGACCATGCGCATTCGCCAACAACTAGTCCGCGCGCTCATCGTCGATATTGTTGCAGACGTTGACGAAACGGCTCGCGAAGTCATGCTGACGATCCACTGGCATGGCGGTCAGCACTCCCAGCTACGAATTCGCAAGCCCAGAACGGGCGAACATGGGTGCAGCACCTCTGACGAGGCGCTCGCGGTCGTTCGTAGCATGGCGAGCCGATGGTCAGATCAGGACATCGCCGCGTCGTTGAACCGGATGGGGCTACGCACAGGCCAGGGCAAGACCTGGACCGCGCATCGTGTCAGTTCAATACGACGAGTGCGGGACATCCATGCGTATAGGTCAGCTGAGAAGGATGGAGAATGGCTGACGATGTTCGAAGCCGCAAAACTGCTCGGCGTCACCAGTCACGCAATCCGCCGGTTGATCAACGATCGGGTTCTGCCCGCCGAGCAGGTGATGCCCGACGCTCCTTGGCAAATTCGTGCGAGCGATCTGCGCAGCGATGCGGTTACAGCGGCCTTATCGCGCAAACATCGTCCGTGTCGCAATGATGGGGAAGGACAAATCCCAATGTTTATCGAGGTCTCAGAAGGAGGTGCACAATGAACGCCCCATTGCAGTAGGCCGAAGCGTCGCCACTTCGACGGACCGAGCGCCGGACATTACACGCAAGACAACTCATTTGCCCCAAAAGTCAGGCAATCGCTCCGCCTCCGAGCGAATGAAATCGGCGAGCAGCTTGACTCTTGCCACGTCGCGCGTCTCCGCGTGAGTGACGAGCCAATACGACCGTGTTAACTCGATCTCGTCCGCGAGCAGGCGCACGAGATCGGGATCCGTGCGCGCCATGAAGCACGGCAGCACACCTAGCCCCGCACCGCCTGCCACTGCGGCCATCTGGCTGATCACATTCGAGATGCGCACGGTCGGCACGAGCGACGCCGAAATCTGCGGCATGTAGTTGAGTTCCGCCGACCACATTTGATCTTCAACGTAGCCGATCCACGGATGCGCAAGCACGTCGTAACGGTCTCTGATCGGAAGATGCGCCGCCACATAGCCACGCGAGCCATAAATGCCGAGTGTGTAGTCGGTTAGCTTGTGCGCGTAGACGCGCCCCTGCGGCGGACGCGTCATGCTCACGGCCAGATCAGCTTCGCGTTTGGAGAGGCTGAACATCCGCGGATTCGCGATCAGCTCGATTTCAAGCTGGGGGTGCGCGGCCGAGATCTTCGCGATCCGCGGCGCCAGGAAATAAGTGCCGAAGCCCTCCGGCGTGCCCACTCTCACGCTTCCGGTCAAGCCGACCGACGCGTCCTCCAGCCGATGCCGCATGCGCATCGCGAAGCTCTCCATCGCTTCGGCGTCTGCGAGGACGCGTTCGCCTTCGGCCGTCAGCACGAAGCCGACCGAGCGGCGGTCGAATAGCCGCACACCGAGCGCCGTCTCCAGCGCAGCGATACGCCTGCTCAGTGTCGAATGATCGACTCCCATCTGTTGCGCGGCCGCGGTGAGCCGCCCCGCACGTGAAATCGCGAGAAAAGCCTGAATGTCGTCCCAGTCGAACTGGCGCATGGGGATTTTTGCACAGCGTAGTTGTAGATTTGCTCATTCTATTGCAAGAAATAGCCTGCTATCTTGGTTTCAACTCGCGCGATCGCGAAACCGGTCATCGGGCACAGCGCGGTGCCAGCGCGCGCCGAACAACACCTCTCAAAACGAAGGAGACACCATGTCGCTCATCGCGAAACTCAAAGCCCGTGCAGAAGCCGGAGCGCCGGTCAAGGTCGGGCTGATCGGCGCCGGAAAATTCGGCTCCATGTATCTGGCACAGGCGCCGCGCACGCCGGGCATTCACCTCGTCGGGGTGGCGGATCTTTCGCCAGACCGTGCGCGTGCCGCCTTGCAACGCGTGGGATGGGAAGCGGAGCGCTACAGCGCAGGTTCGTGGAGCGACGCAATCAGGAACGGCTCGACCTTCATCACCGACGACGCCGACGCGATGATCGCGAGCGACTACGTCGACATCGTCATCGACGCGACGGGCAGCCCCGC
Organism: Paraburkholderia sp.; assembly: GCF_049581445.1. Lineage (GTDB taxonomy): Bacteria > Pseudomonadota > Gammaproteobacteria > Burkholderiales > Burkholderiaceae > Paraburkholderia. The sequence continues at coordinate 4,036 of NZ_JBAURZ010000064.1, forward strand.
CGCCGGCATCCATCACGCGCTCCTGTGCTGCAAGCATCGCAAGCACATTGTGATGGTGAACGTGGAAGCGGACGTGCTGGCCGGGCCACTGCTCGCCCGCCGCGCGGCCGAGGCAGGCATCATCTATTCGATGGCCTCGGGCGACCAGCCCGCGTTGATCGCCGAGCTGGTTGACTGGGCACGCACGATTGGCTTCGAAGTGATCTGCGCAGGCAAGGGCACCAAGTACCTGCCGGTCTATCACCAGTCGACCCCAGATACCGTCTGGGGTTACTACGGTTTCACCGAAGAACAGGTCGGCTCGGGCGACTTCAACGCGCAGATGTTCAACTCGTTCCTCGACGGCACGAAGTCCGCACTCGAAATGGCCGCTGTCGCAAATGCATGCGATCTGCGTCCGCCATCCGACGGCCTCGCGTTCCCCGCCTGCGGCGTCGACGACCTGCCGACACTGCTGCGTCCCCGCTCCGACGGCGGCATCCTGCCTCATCGCGGCAGCGTGGAAGTGGTGTCGTCGCTGGAACGCGACGGTCGGCCGGTATTCCGCGACCTGCGCTGGGGCGTCTACGCCGTCTTCGAGGCGCCGACCGACTACGTGCGCGACTGCTTCTCCCAATACGGCCTGAAGACCGACAACACCGGTCGCTACGCCGCGATGTACAAGCCGTATCACCTGATCGGGCTGGAACTGGGCGTGTCGGTTGCCAGCATCGCCGTACGCGGCGAGGCGACCGGTGCGACGGGGGGCTTCAGCGGCGATGTCGCGGCGACCGCCAAGCGCGACCTGCGCGCAGGCGAGCGCCTCGACGGCGAAGGCGGCCACACCGTCTACGGCAAATTGATGCCCGCAGCCGATTCGCTGCTGCTTGGCGCCCTCCCGATCGGCCTCGCACACAACATGGTGCTGCAACGTCCGGTCGCGGCGGGCCAGCCGGTGCGCTGGAGCGACGTCGCGTTCGACGCGGGCAAGGAGTCCGTGCGCGTGCGCCGCGAAATGGAAGACATGTTCCGCGCGGAAATGAAGCTGGACGTTCCGGCACACAAGCTGGCGAGCTAAAGCACGCATCGCCCGCACGCCTTCGGGCGTGCGGGCCGCCACTCTCTAAACGCCCGCCAAAGGGCGACGGAGGAGACATGATCCATATCAGCGATACCCTCGGCGTGGCGCCCTCTTCGCGCGCCGACGTCTACCGGAAGATCACGTGGCACATCATGCCATTCATTGTGGTCTGTTATCTGTGCGCGTATCTGGACCGCGTGAACGTCGGGTTCGCGAAGCTCCAGATGCTCTCCGACCTCGGCTTCAGCGACGCTGTCTATGGCTTCGGCGCCGGCATCTTCTTCATCGGCTATTTCATCTTTGAAGTACCGAGCAACCTGATCCTGCACCGTGTGGGCGCCCGCCGCTGGATCGCGCGCATCATGATCACGTGGGCGATCGTCTCGGCGCTCACGCTCTTCGTGAAGACGCCGTTGCAGTTCTACATCGTGCGCTTCTTCCTGGGCGTTGCCGAGGCAGGCTTTTCGCCGGGCATCATGCTCTACCTCACCTACTGGTTCCCCGCGAAGAAGCGCGGCTTCGCGCTCGGCGTGTACTACATCGCGATTCCGCTCGCCGGCGTGGTCGGCGGCCCGCTGTCGGGCTGGATTCTCAGCGCCTTCACGCATTCGACGATGGCAGCGTGGCGATGGCTCTTCCTGCTTGAAGCGTTTCCGGCCCTGGTCGCGGGCCTTGCGGTACTCGCGCTGATGGTCGACAAGCCACATCAGGCGAAGTGGCTCACCGACGACGAGAAGTGGAGCGTCACCCAGGCGATCGAACGCGAGGACGCAGAGAAAACCACGCACGCCAGCGCTAGCGCCTTCCTCACCGACAGGACCATCTGGAAACTGTGCGCCGTGTATTTTTGCCAGATCATCGGCCTCTACGGCATAAGCTTCTGGCTGCCGTCGATCATCAAGGACAGCGGCCTCACGGAAGTCTCTCTGATCGGCTGGCTCTCCGCGATTCCGTACCTGCTCGCGATTCCCGCAATCATCCTGACGGGCATGAGCGCCGACAGATTCCGCTCGCGCCGCATGCACTTCTCGGTGGCGCTCGTGATCGGTGCAGCGGGTTTTGCCGCGAGCGGCTACGTCGGGCATCAACCGGTGCTCGCGGTGATCGCGCTGAGTGTTGCTGCTGCGGGCATCCTGTCGGCGCTGTCGCTGTTCTGGGGGATCCCATCGGCATTTCTCGCGGGTACGTCCGCGGCGGCGGGCATCGCCGGCATTAACTGCGTTGGCAATCTGGCGGGCTTTGTTTCGCCCTATATGGTCGGTTGGCTCAATGTCGCGACACACGACAACCGCATCGGTCTCTATGCCGTTGCGGCATTCATGGCGATCGGCGCGGTGATGGTACGCGCGATCTCGGGGCGGCTCGCGGATCGGTAAAGCGGAACTGGCAACGCTACGGGTTTATCCGGGCGTGAGCGCTCCGATCTATTCCCCGCAGGATGTTGCTCTCGCTCGCAACCAACCGTACCACGCTTCCATGCCCTCGCCGCTTTGCGCAGAGACCTGCAGTATTTGCAACTGAGGGTTCACACGCTTCGCAAATTCGATGCAACGCTCGACATCGAAGCGCAAATGCGGCAGCAAGTCGATCTTGTTCAGCAACAGTAAAGAGCACGCCTGAAACATATGCGGATATTTGATCGGCTTGTCCTCGCCTTCAGTCACCGACAGAATCAATACTTTGGCCGCTTCACCGAGATCGAATAGCGCCGGACACACCAGGTTGCCGACGTTTTCGATCATCACCACCGAATGCAAAGGCGGATCGAGTTGCGTCAGCGCCCTCGACGTCATTTCCGCATCGAGATGACATCCGGTGCCGGTGTTGATCTGCACCACCCGCGCGCCGGTCGCGCGAATCCGCTCCGCGTCGTTCAACGTGGCCTGATCGCCTTCGATCACCGTCATCGGGAACGTGCCATCCAGATCATGGATCGTGCGTTCAAGCAATGTCGTCTTGCCGGCGCCTGGCGAACTCATCAGGTTCAGCGCGAGTATCGATCGACCCGCGAGCCAGCCGCGATTGCGTTCGGCCAATAGCTGGTTTTTTGCAAGGATGTCGCGTTCCAGCTTGATGGATGTAGTGTGGCCGTCTGCGTGGTCGTGGGAATGCTCGTGCTCATGAGTGTGGAAATGAGCATGGGCATCACCGTGCTCGTGATGATGAGCATGGTCATCCGAATCGTGCTGGCCGTGAGCGTGAGAATGCGAGTGACTCTGCGTGTGCGTATTCAGACGCGCATGACGATGCTCGTCGACTCGCCGATAGGCGGCTTCGACCCCACCCACTCCCCCGGCGTCCCGCTCCGATTTCGACTGCGACTGAGCATTGCTCTCCACTGCGTCCACCGCATCCAGATCGGTCACCGCCGCGCCCTTCGAATTCGAGCATCCACACGTCGTACACATCACACCACCTCCATCTGCCGGATCTTCAACTGCTGACCGGAAATCAGTTCGAGATTCTCGCTCCCACATGCGCATTGCCCGTACGGCACGTCGACCGCAAGCGTCGCACCGCACGCCAGACAGCGTGCCTCGCCCGGCATCACGACAATGTCCAGTGCCGCGCCTTCTACGGCCGTGTCTTTCGCGCATACGTCGAAGCAAAACCGGATCGCCTCCGGCATCACCGCCGACAAGCGCCCGATCTCCAGCGTCACGCGTCGCACGCGCGCACCGTGCGCCTGTTCCGCGCAAATCTCGACGACGCTGCTCGCAATACTCAACTCATGCATGGCGCTCTCTTCGATTCCTTAGCAGATACGCGGCAGCTGCTCGCCCACCAGCATATCGACGATACGCTGGCCGCCGAACACCGTCTGCATGACGACGAGTCCATCCACCTGCGCCTCGCTCCTTTCGACCGTGCCGATCACTGCGGCTTCACGTCCTGCCGGATTAGCGCGCATGGCTGCAAGCACGCGTTCAGCGGCATCGGCGGGTACGACCGCCACCAGCTTGCCTTCGTTAGCCAGATACAGCGGGTCGAGCCCGAGGATCTCGCAGGCGCCCTGCACCTGCTCACGCAAGGGCAACGCGGCCTCATCGAGCCGTATCGTTACGTTCGAACTCTGCGCGAATTCGTTGAGCACGGTCGCAACACCGCCGCGCGTCGCATCGCGCAGGCAATGAATCTGCGGGCACGCGTCGAGCATCGCCGAGATCAGGCCGTTGAGGGGACAACAATCGCTCTCTATGTCCGCTTCCAGTGCAAGCTGCTGACGCGCGACCAGGATCGCCGCGCCGTGATCGCCCAGATATCCATTGACGATCACCACGTCGCCGGGACGTGCGTTGCGCGCTGAGATCGACGCGCCGTGGCGTACTACGCCAATGCCCGAAGTATTGATGAACAGCTTGTCAGCGCAACCGCGTTCCACCACTTTCGTGTCGCCCGTAACGATCGCGATGCCGGCTTCGAGCGCGACGCGCTGCATGCTCGCAGCGACGCGACGCAGAAGATCGACGGAAAACCCCTCCTCGATCACTACTGCGCACGACAGATACAAGGGCATTGCGCCGCACACCGCCAGATCGTTGACCGTACCAGATACGGCTAGTGAGCCGATATCGCCGCCCGGGAAGAACAGTGGATCGACCACATAACTGTCGGTCGTGAAGGCAAGACGGTCGCCGCGTGTGGCGAAATCGGCGAGCGCGAAGACGGCCTGATCTTCCAGCGCAGCGAGCGTGGGATTGTCAAAGGTCGACACGAACACGTCTTCGATCAGATCGCGCATTGCGCGACCGCCGCTGCCGTGCGCGAGATTGACGGACGCATCGCGCACGCGCCGCACGCGGTGCGGCGCAACCGCTTCGATCGGCGTGGCAGAACGATCGTTCATAGGCCGCCTCGCACGGTGGATATGGCGGCCGTTTCTGTGATCGCAGCCGTTTCAGCATTGCCGCCCGCGCCTGGACGTGTCGCGACTGGGGCCGCCGCTTTCCGCGCGTTTAGCCGCCCGTCGATACGCGACGTGTCGATTCGTCCATAGTTGTAGTACGCCGCGCAGGCACCTTCGCTCGAGACCATCAGCGAGCCGAGCGGCGACTCGGGCGTACAGGCCGTGCCGAAAACCTTGCATTGATGCGGTTTGATCACGCCCTTGAGCACCTCGCCGCATTGACATGCCTTGGGGTCGGCGATCTTCAGGTTCGGCACCGCGAATTTGCGCTCGGCATCGAATTGCGCAAACGCCTCGCGCACCCTCACGCCGGAATGATCGATCGAGCCCAGTCCGCGCCACTCGAAAAACTCGCGCGTCTCGAACACGCGCGTCACCGCCGACAAAGCCTGCACGTTACCGTCTTCCTGCACGATCCGCCCGTACTGGTTCTCGACCTCGCAGCGGTTTTCCGCAATCTGCTTCAGTACCATCCACATCGATTGCATCACGTCGAGCGGTTCGAATCCAGCGACCGTGATCGGCTTGCGATAGTGCCGCGCAATGAAGTCATAAGGCCGGGTGCCAATCACCATGCTGACATGTCCCGGACCGAGAAAGCCGTCGAGGTGCAAGTCCGGCGAATCGAGAATCGCCTTGATGGTCGGAATGATTGTGATGTGATTGCAGAACAGCGAGAAATTCATGACCTTTCTCGCGTGTGCCTGCAAGACGGTCATCGCGGTGCTCGGCATAGTCGTCTCGAAGCCAAGGCCGAAGAAGATTACTTCCCGGTCCGGATTGAGTTGCGCGATCTTCAGTGCATCGAGCGGCGAATAGACCATCCGCACGTCAGCGCCGTCGGCTTTCGCCTTCAGCAGGCTTTTCTTCGAACCCGGTACACGCATCGCGTCGCCGAACGTCGTGAAGATCACTTCAGGGCGCTCCGCCAAAGCGACGCAATCGTCGACGCGGCCCATCGGCAGCACGCACACAGGGCAGCCGGGACCGTGAACGAATTCGACAGCGTCTGGCAACAATTGCTGGATGCCGTAGCGGAAAATCGTATGCGTGTGCCCACCGCAAACTTCCATGATTTGCAGTGGCCGCTGCTTCGCTCGTTCGATGCGGGCCACCAGCGCACGGATTTCCCTGGCGAGGGTTTTCGCCTTTTCCGGGTCACGGAACTCATCGACGTATTTCATGGCGCGTCTTCCGCGGGCGCCGTGGCCGAAGCACCGAGACCTCCGCGGTCGTCGGCGAGCAACGTATGCACGAGGTCCCAGAGAATGTGATAAATCGCGACATGAGTCTCCTGCACGCGATGGATACTGTCGCTTCTCACCACGAGGCAGTGATCGAGCGCGCCGCTCGTGGACATGCGCCCACCATCGTGACCGGAGAGTCCGACGGTCAGCAACCCCATCTCTTTCGCCTTCGCGAACGCGGCCAGCAGGTTCTCCGAATTGCCGCTCGTCGACACGCCGATCAGCGCATCACCGCGCCGCGCCTGCGCAACCAGTTGCCGTACAAAAATGTGATTGAAGCCTACATCGTTGCCGACCGCCGTTAGCATGGCCATGTCGGCGACGAGATTGATGGCAGTAAGCGCGGGGCGTCCCGTCGTCACGGGATGCAGAAACTCGACGGCAATATGCGCCGCGTCGCAACTCGAACCGCCGTTGCCCATTGCGAAGAGCCGACCGTCGGTGCGATACACGTCGGCAATGGCGTGCGCAATGCGCACGACCTCTGGGGCGCTCTCTTCGAAGAATTGCGTCTTCGCGTCGACGCTGTCCTGCGCTTTGCGACGCACCGATTCGAGCAAAGCAGCGTCGAGCCGGTCCGCGTCCTGATGCGCACCATGCAGGAACGGATACAGCGCTTTCAGCATTTCATGTTCGGGCATGGCCGGTCTCCGTGTGCTGATGTTGGCGCCCTCACGGCGCACTGCGCAGCTCATCCATCTCGCCCTGCGCGACGCCCAACTCGTGCAGCAGTGCAAGCGTGAGCGCCGCCTCCTGCTCGTCGAGCCGGCTCATCGCAAAGCCGACATGCACCAGGACCCATTCGCCGACGCACGCGCTCGCCGGCCGGTCTTCGTCGATCACAAACGCGATGTTGATCACGCGCCGCACACCGCCTACGTTGACGAGCGCAAGATCGTTCGCCGCATCGGTCACTTCGACGATCTGCCCTGGGATGCCCAAACACATGTCGCTCTCCCCCCTCAATGCACTTCTTGGCCGCTACCCCACACCCGCGTCAAACCCTGTCGCGTCGCAGCGCTGCCGCGACGACCGCCTGCCCGAGCGACAATCCGCCGTCGTTGGTCGGCACCTGCCGGTGCGTCAGCACGTGAAAACCCGCTTCCCCAAGGCGCGTTGCAACCTGCTCGAACAGGATGCAATTCTGGAACACGCCACCCGATAGCGCGACGCTGCGCGCGTCGGCTGCGTCCGTGAGCAGATCGGCAAGACACTCCACCATCCGCACGATTGCAATCGCCACGCCCTTGTGAAAACGCGCCGCAATCACCGGCACCGGTGTGCCGCGCAACAGATCGTCGAGCAAGGCTTCCCACATTGGTCTCGGTTCGAGGCAGCGCAAACCGCCCGGAACGGCGTTGGTCAGCTCGAACGGGTATGCGTGGACGTCGCTATCGTTTCGCAGCGTGCGTTGATCGACGAGCGCCTCCAGTTCGATCGCGGCCTGCCCTTCGTAAAGCACGCGCTCGCGGCACACGCCGAGCGTGGCCGCCACCGCGTCGAAGAGACGTCCTGCGGAGCTCGCCAATGGACTGTTCACGTGCTGCGCGATCATGGAGTCGAGCGCGGCGCGCGGACGCCTGCTCAGGAACTGATGCACGTCGAGGCCGCTGTAGTGCCGCGTGAAATCGTGCCAGTCGAATGCCGCCCGCAAATGCGCATAGGCATTGCGCCACGGTTCGTCGATAGCGCGCGTGCCGCCAGGCATCGCCACCGGCTTGAACCGGCCGAGCCGCGTGTAGCCGCGATAGTCCGCCAGCATGAATTCGCCGCCCCACAGCGTGCCGTCGTCGCCGTACCCCAGTCCGTCGAGCGCGACGCCGAGCATCGGCAACGCATCGAACGCGACACCGCTTTCGGCCATGCAGGCCGCAAGATGCGCGTGATGATGCTGCACTTCGACCACGGGAATTTGAGAGGTTTGCGCGAGGTCGTAACCAATCTTGCGCGACAGATACTCGGGATGCAGATCCAGCGCGATGGCCTGCGGCTCATGCTCGAACAGGCGCAGATACTGCGCCACCGCGCGACGATAGTCCGCATACGTCAACGCGTCTCCCAGATCGCCAATGTGATGCGAGAGGATCGCCTGCGCGTCGCGCGCGAGGCAGAAGGTATTCTTGAGTTCGCCGCCCATGGCCAGCACTGCCGGGCTACCGGCAAAGCCTTCGGGCAACAGCAGCGGCGCGGGCGCATAACCGCGCGCGCGCCGCACGATACGCGGCGTACCCTGCACCACACGGGTCACGGAATCGTCTACCCGGCGCGAAATGTCGCGATCGTGCATCAGGAAGACATCGGCGATACGGCCGAGCCGCGCGCGGGCGTCCGAATTATCGGTGCACGGCGGCTCGTCGCTGGTGTTGCCGCTAGTCATCACCAGCGCGGAATCGATCGACTCCATCAGCAACCGGTGCAGCGGCGTGGACGGCAGCATGAACCCCAACGTGCCGATACCCGGCGCTACGCTCGCGGCGACACTTTCGGCACCATCAGCGCGCATGATCACGACAGGTCCGGCCGCGCTAAGGAGTAGCTTGTGTTCGGCTTCGGACGGCGTGCAATAGCGGCGCACCGCTTGCAGATCGCGCGCCATCAGCGCGAAGGGTTTGCGCTCGCGCTTTTTCAGTCGCCGCAATCGCGCAACTGCTGTTTCGTCGTCTGCACGGCAAGCAAGCTGAAAGCCGCCCAGTCCCTTGATCGCGAGGATCGTGCCGTGCCGCAACAACTGGTGCGCTGCGCGGCATGGGTCGTCGCCTTCGACACGCACACCGTCACGGCTCTCCAGCCAGACACGCGGGCCGCATGCCGGGCATGCAATCGGTTGTGCGTGAAAGCGCCGGTCGGTGGGGGCGTCGTATTCCGAGCGGCACGCATCGCACATGACGAACGCCGCCATCGTCGTGGTGGCGCGATCGTAGGGAATGGCCTGTACGATCGAAAGCCTGGGTCCGCAATGCGTACAGTTTGTAAACGGATAACGATAGCGGCGATTCGTCGGGTCGGCGATTTCCGCCGCGCAGTCGGCGCAGATGACCGCATCGGGTGTGACGCCGGTTTGCACATGACCGCTCACGCTCGGCACAATACGAAAGTCGTTCGCCTCGGCCGCCTCGTTCAATTGATGCCGCTCAATCGCGTCGATCCGGGCGAGCGGCGGACACTCGGTGCTCAGGTCGTCGATGAAGCGCTGCAACGTCCGCGCGTCGCCCCATGCGTGAATCAACACGCCGTCGCTGTCGTTGCGCACGTCGCCGACCACGCCGCACGCATGCGCGAGTCGCCACACGGTCGGCCGGAAGCCAACGCCCTGCACCAGTCCGCGCACGCGGATTTCTTCGCCGACCGGTCCCACGACCGGCGGATGCTGGGTCGAACCCTGTCCGTCAGGCTGTGCATGGGTGCTCATCGCCCTCTCCCTGGCCGCCGTCGCCTACATGTTGCGGATACGGATATATCGCTTGATATCCTTCATATTCGCCAATACGCCGACCACCAGGGCTGGCAACAAGAGGTACTTTAGAAATCCTTTCATGATGTCTCCCGCTTCAATTATTTCGCACCGTATCCACGACGGGCTGTCGCGTAGCCTGCATGCTATGCCACGTGCGAGGCGCGCTGTTCCTGTCTCGCCGTGACGAGTCGCACCACCACCTCTGCGGCCCGCTCCACCGCCGCCGCCACCGGGCGGCTCAAACTCATCCGTCCTTCTTCGCCATCTTCACAGCCGAAATCCAGCGGCTCGCAGCCCAGCACGACGATATCCTCACAACCGCCGCCCAACATGCGCACGGTTTCCAGCACCTTGGCCGGGTCCATTTCGTGCGGCGACATCAGGATAGGCGCCGCGTATGGATCACCGCTTGCCGCGCAGCCCGGACCCTCTATGGATGGCTCAATCACATATAGCGTGCCGGGCGGGCCGCCGCGCTGCGTCGCATCGATCAGAATCGCGCTGTCCACGCCGTCGAGCAGCGCATAACACAGATCGACGCCGCGAATACCGAAGTCGGCGATATTCACGCCGGCCGCAAGCGCCGGCAATTCCCCCGCGGCCAACTGTTCCTGCAAACGCCGCACCACTTCGACACCGAAGCCGTCGTCGCCGAGAAACACGTTGCCGATGCCGGCCACCAGAATCGTGCTCATACGGGTCCCCGCCGAATGCCTGTAGCCTGGCCGAGCGGTTCGATCTCGTCCGGGCCGAAGAAGAAGCGATGGCCCGGCATGCGCTGCGTGCCGAAGTCCTTGCCAGGGTCGTCGTCGATGGTCACGGCGACATGAACGTGGTCGTCGAAATCGCGTTCGATCGATTCGATCGTCGCGACCATGCCGCTCAACGCGATATCGAAGATGTCCGCGCGGCCACGCGGCCGCAAGCGCACCTGATCTCCGATCCGGATTTCCACGCCTGCCGCCCGCACGCAGGCAAGATGCGGCCGTGCGTCGAGTTCGGCCCATGGCGAAACGGGCATGGCAGTCTCTTCCGACGAGAATGACGCGCCCACGCTCGTGGCGTCGAGCCCGCGCACCTGCCGCAAGGTGCCGTGCAGCTTCTGCATCTGTTCGGCACCCAGACCCTCAGTGCGCGCGAGCAAGGCGCGAGCGCGCTCGTCGGTGGCAATCATTTCACGCTTTTCTTCGTCCGTCATGGTGAGAATGCGCAGCGTGAGAATCTCGTCGATCTCCGTCGCGTCGAACAGATCGCCGGCGCTTTCGGGCGCGATCTGCGGGAAATCGTAGAGGATGATCGGCGAGGCGAGCATCGTGTCGGGCTGCTGTTCATCACCGACCAGCACCGGCCATACGCCGATATTGCGGCACGCAGCCGACGCGGCCGCGAGGTCGTCCGGCGGATCGATCGACGAGATCCATGTGCCGCGCTCGATGCTCAGCACGGTGTGGCACGAAACCAGTGCGTACAGCGAAGCGGCGTCGCGCGTCAGGCTGCGGGCATGATCGAGCGGCGTCTCGTTGACGATGCGCACTTTCAGTCGATAGACGCCGCCCGCGCCGGCCGACACGCTCCCCACGCTCACTTCGACCCGGCCTTGCAGCGACGCACGGGTACGGCGCAACGCGCCACGCAGAGCGCCGTGCCGGTCCGCCAGCGGTTCGAGTTCGCTGCCGGCATCGAATGTGAATGGAATTTCGTGCTGAGCCGTCAGCAAGTCGCCTAGCGCCAGCACTGGCAGCGCGATATGCCTTTCCGCCGCTTCCTGCCACGGCGTATAGCGCCGTTCGTCGATGTCGAGCACGGGCACCTTGCGCCACGCAGGCTCACCCGACTCCGGCCGCACAGCGGCACTGTCCGCTATATCCAGCACCATCCGCTCGATCACCTGCAAGAATCCGGGCCGCACTGCCACGCGCGTATGCTCGTCACCGCGCAGCAGACACTCGCTTTGCGTCACCCACGGATCGCTGCCCGACGCTTCCGCATAGACGCGCGGATAAACGCCACCAAAGGTCCAGCGTTGCCGGTTCTTCACCGAAGTCGGCCGGTACGGATACAGCATGTAGCCTTCGTACAGCACCGCCTGCACCACACTCTCAACCGCGTTCACGATATGTCCTCCTCGAGCTTGTCGAGCAGGCTCGTGATCGCCTGCTCCCAACTCGTGAGACCCCGGCGGGTCTTAAAGCGCGAGAGGCGATCGAACACATCGCGATGCATGCATAGCCAAGCGCCGTTCGGGTAATAGCGAGCCATCATGTCGCGCCATAGCGCGACCGGCAGACGGTACGCTGCCTCCTTGTGCCAAGGAATCGGCGCAGCCTGCAATGCGCCATCGGTCTCGCGATAGAACACCGTGCCGCTGAATTGCAGCATCAGCGGGATCTCGCCTTCTTCAAGTCCGTGGAAATATTTGGTGGCGGCCACATTGAAGTCGTAAGTGCATGGCACGGGCAGATCGAGCATGCATTCGCCGGTAAAAGGTGGCGCAACCGCTGACGCGTGTGTCCACAGCATCGTGCGCAACGTCTGGCCCCACCGGGGTGGTGCACCGAACAGGTCTTCGAGTCCGTACTGCTCGATGGGCGCGTAGCGGCGTTTCGTGGCCTCGATCTGGATCTGGCATTGCAGCGTGATGCTGGCGATCTCGCCGTGTGCCCGGATGTCCACCGCGGTGTCAACGATATGCAGCTTGAACATCAGCAGCGGTGCCGCAGCAAACGGCACCACTTCCGCTGACTCGACAGTGAACGCAAGATCAGGCATGGAGCAAGCCCTCCGGTACGCGGCCATGGGTCTTCAGCGCGGCAAAGAAGTGATGAATCGACTCCCACGCCTGGCGGCCGCCCGATACGCCGCGCCAGCGCGCGCGAATCACGCCGGTCAGCGCATAACATTGGTCGATCGGCACGCGATAGTACTCACGCGTGCCTTCGCTGCGGTTCACAAGCAGCGCTTCGACGTCGGGCTCCAGTTGCGCGAGCCACGGGTTTACGGTGACGAGTTCGGCCCAGGCCTGCAACTCCAGCAGCGATTGCGTGCCACCTGCCGGTCCGGGATAAAGCGCGACAATACGTTGTGCTGAACTGTCGTGAAAGAAGAAAGCGATGTCGATGGGGATCGCCAGCGCGTCCCACTGCGCGTCGCTCATGCGAAAACCGTCGAGATAACGCGCATCGCGCGGCACCGGACGGTAGCGCGCATTCTGCTGATTGCCGAACAGCAGCGCACAGGCGCGGCAGCAGCAACACAGTTGCCGTTTGTCCGTTTCGAACAGGTGAGGATGGTCGGCCAGCAACTGCGCGCCGCACAATTCGCAGCGCAGGTTGTCGGCTTTGCGCACGAAATGGCGCACGCGCGCGACCCAGCCGCGCGTCGTTGCGGCGGGTGTCATTGCGCGCCGGCCTCGGTCCGGCTGGCTACTTCGGTATGCTCAGTGTGCGGGGTAGGCACGAAACGCAGTTCGTGCACGTTGACGTCCTGCAAACCCGCAATGTCGACGCGCATCGCCTCGGGCGCCGCTTCAAAAATGGCATGCTCGATTTCCTGCTGCAATTCGCCGACTGAGTTGTGTTTGCCTTGCAGACGGCCGGACACCTTCAAGCGCACCGCTTCTTCCGCAGCGTCGAGCAACTCGATCTGGATCCCCTGCACGCCGAGCAGCGGCCGCATCTTCTCCACCGCGCGCGACACGCGCGTCGGCAACTCTTGCGGATGCAAGCCGTGCAAAAGCAGCAGCGCCGAGACACCCGCGTCACGTTCGAACGCTTCGACCATGGCGTCGTCCAATGCGCCCGAGCCCGAGACGATTTCCATCAGACGCGCGAGCCCGTTCGCATGCAGATCGAGCACCACCTGCAGCAGTTCCTGAGCGCTCTCGCGCGCAGTTGGATCGTCGAGCGCTTCCAGCGCCGTAATCAGTTCCTCGATGCGGTGTTGCTGGGCGGCGACCGCACGCTGGTCGCTGGCTTGTCCGCTCATTTGTGCGCTCCCTGCATCACACCGAAGGTCGGTGAGTGCGAGGTGTCGATGGTCTTGCCGTTGCCCACATACATATGCACGCCGCACGGCAGGCACGGGTCGAAGCTGCGCACCGCGCGCATGATGTCGATACCCTTGAATTTGTCGGGGCCGTTCTCTTCGAAGATCGGCGTGTTCTGCACCGCGTCCTCGTAGGGTCCAGGCGTGCCGTAGACATCGCGCGGATTAGCGTTCCATGGCGTAGGTGGATACGGATGATAGTTGGCGATCTTGCCGTCGCGAATCACGAGGTGATGCGATAGCACACCACGTACCGCTTCATGGAAGCCGCAGCCGATGCCCTCTTCAGGCACCTTGAAATCGCTGAACGTGCGTGTTCGTCCCGCATGCAACTCGGCGAGCGCCTGCTCCGCGAAATACAATGCCGCTGCCGCCGAATAGGCCTGAAAATAGGTGCGCGCGCGATCACGTTCGAGCGCGTTGCTCCACTTAGGAATCTTCCATTCGAATTCGACTTCGGGCTTGAGCGCTGTCTTCGGCAAATAGATCTTCACGCTATGACCGGTCGCCTTGATATAGCCGATATCGACCAGTCCCGCCAGCGCCGTGGCCCACAGGCGCGCGATCGGACCACCGCCGGTATCGAGCGCGAGGTGGTCGCCCGTGCGTTTATCGAGCCAGCGCGGCGACATGACCCACGTGTAGTTGCCGTCGAATTTGCGCTTCTGCGGATGGGGCAGCGTGGTCTGGTTCCACGGGTGCTTGCGGTCCACCGGATTGCCAAGTGGGTCGTTTTTCACGAAGGTTTCTTCGTGATCCCAGTCGTCGTAATAGGAGCTGCCTAGCAGAATGCGAATGTTCAGGTTGATGTCCACCAGATCGGTCGTCACCAGTTCGCCGTCCACCACCACGCCCGGCGTGACGAACATGCCGCGGCCCCATTGCGTCATCGTGTTGTAGCTGTAGTCGCATACGTTTGGATCCTGGAACGAGCCCCAGCAACCGAGCAGAATGCGGCGCCGGCCCACTTCCTCGTAACCGGGCAGCGCTTCGTAGAAGAAGTCGAACAGATCGTCGTGCAACGGCACGACCTTCTTCATGAACTCGACGTACTTCATCAAACGAGTGATGTAGTCGGTGAACAACTGGATGGTCGGCACCGTGCCTACGCCGCCGGGATACAACGTCGACGGGTGCACGTGCCGCCCTTCCATCAGGCAGAACATCTCGCGCGTGTAACGGCTGACCATCAGCGTCTCGCGATAGAACTCGCCCGTAAACGGATTGAGCGCCGTCATGATGTCGGCGATGGTTTTATAGCCATGCTTTTCCGCATGCGGCGCGGCCGCTTTCTGCGCCTTGGCCCACACGCCCGGATTGGTCTCCTTGACCATGGTCTCGCAGAAGTCCACGCCCACCAGGTTGTCCTGAAAGATGTTGTGATCGAACATGTATTCGGCCGCTTCGCCGAGATTGACGATCCACTCGGCTATCGCCGGCGGCTTCACGCCGTATGCCATGTTCTGCGCGTAGACTGAGCAGGTTGCGTGATTGTCGCCACAGATGCCGCAAATACGGCTCGTGATGAAATGCGCGTCGCGCGGGTCCTTGCCCTTCAT
Source organism: Paraburkholderia sp. (assembly GCF_049581445.1). GTDB lineage: Bacteria > Pseudomonadota > Gammaproteobacteria > Burkholderiales > Burkholderiaceae > Paraburkholderia. Next base: position 19,307 of record NZ_JBAURZ010000064.1, read on the forward strand.
GAAAATGCTGTAGCCACGAAAGATCGACGATGTGCTGTAGCACTCCGCCACACGGCGGTTCGCAAAGTCAATCTTGGTGTAAATCCCCAGACTGCCGACGATCCGCGTAATCGGATCCCAGTTCATCTCGACCAGTTTGCCCGGCGCTGCCTGGATGGTGGTGTTCGCTTCAGGTGCGGTGCTGACAGCCATGACCTTCTCCCTGCTGACAATGCTAACGATGCTGACGAGTCAAATTGCGCCTGCTCAGCGACGGTACCCGGTAGTGAGTTTCGCGCCGTTGTGACGCCATTTCGGTTCGTCGTTGAGCGTGTTGTTGGTCAGTTTTCGCAGACTGCGAATCAGCGGGCCATAACTCTTGATGAGGTTCGACGACAGCACTGCGCCGGGAGGCTCGTCCATGAAGGGCATGAACTTGTCCGGGAAGCCCGGCATGGTGCAGCCGATGCAGATGCCGCCCACATTCGGACAGCCGCCGATGCCCGCCATCCATCCGCGCTTGGGCACGTTGCACTGCACGACCGGTCCCCAGCAACCGAGCTTGACGATGCAGTTCGGGCTGCCGTATTCGCTCGCGAAGATCGCCTGCTCGTAGGAGCCGGCGCGGTCGCAACCGTCGTGAACGGTGCGGGTGAATAGCCACTTGGGCCGCAGCGCTTCGTCGAGCGGAATCATCGGCGCGAGACCCGCCAGTTGGTACAGCAAGTACAGCAGGGTCTCCATGAAGTTGTCCGGCTGCACCGGGCAGCCTGGCACATTGACGATCGGCAGCCCGGCTTTCGATTTCCAGTCCCAGCCGAGATAATCAGCGAGACCCATGCAGCCGGTCGGATTGCCTTCCATGGCGTGAATGCCGCCGTAGGTCGCGCAGGTGCCCGCGCCGACCACGGCCAGCG
>NZ_JBAURZ010000065.1:0-21774 GCF_049581445.1 Paraburkholderia sp.
GCCCACGGCTGAACGCGGCGGGGCGGCTATCGGACATGTCGCTGGGCATCGAATGTCTGACCACTGACGATATCGGCCGCGCGTGGGAACTGGCGCAGCAGCTCGATGGGATCAACCGCGAACGGCGCGAAATCGAAGCCGGCATGCAGCAACAGGCGCTCGAGGATCTGTCGAGCGTCGATCCAGCCGGCTCGGCCACCCTGACGCTGTTCAACGCCAGTTGGCACCAGGGCGTGATCGGCATTGTTGCAGGACGGCTGAAGGAAAAATTCCACCGTCCCGCCTTCACCTTCGCACCGGCCGATGAAACCGGCGTGCTCGCCAAAGGCTCCGGGCGTTCGATCCCCGGCTTCCATCTGCGCGACGCGCTCGATCTGATCTCAAAGCGCGAACCGGGCCTGATCGTCAAATTCGGCGGCCACGCGATGGCTGCGGGCATGACCCTCGCCGCAGCGGACGTGCCGCGTTTTACCGCCGCCTTCGAAGCCGTCGGGCGCGAATGGCTCTCGGCCGACGCGCTCGCACGCGTGGTCGAAACGGATGGCGATCTCGAAGACGCCTATTTCACGCCGCAATTTGTCGAAATGCTCGACGCCGCGGTATGGGGTCAGGGCTTCCCGGCACCGGTATTCTCCGGCGAATTCGACGTGGTTTCGCAAGCACTGGTGAAGGACAAGCATCTGAAGCTGCAACTGCTGCGTGGCCGGCAGCGTTTCAACGCGATCTGGTTCAATCACACCGACTCGCTGCCCGCGCGCACCACCATCGCCTACCGGCTGACAAGCGATACGTGGAACGGTGTATCGCGGGTGCAATTGATCGTGGAGCACGCGCTCACCTCCGGCTGACAGCCTCGATCGGCTATAATTTCCCCTTTTTACGAAGCTATAAAAGATCGACATGGAAGCGGAACGTCTCAACGCGATCGAAGCCTCTCTGGCCGACCTGCGCCGTCGCGCGGGCGAGCTACGGGGGTATCTTTGACTACGACGACAAAGCACTGCGTCTAATCGAAGTCAACCGGGAACTCGAAGACCCGAACGTCTGGAACGACTCGAAGCACGCCCAGGCCCTCGGCCGGGAAAAGAAGCTGCTCGATGACGTCGTCGGCAAACTCACGTCGCTCGACAACGATCTGCGCGATGCCCAGGACCTGTTCGGCATGGCGCGCGAAGAAAACGACGAGGACACCCTGGTCGCCTGCGAAAGCGATGCAGCCGGTCTGGAATCGCGCGTCGCCGATATGGAATTCCGCCGCATGTTTTCGAATCCGGCCGATCCGAACAACGCCTTCCTCGATATTCAAGCCGGCGCCGGTGGCACCGAAGCGTGCGACTGGGCCGCCATGCTGCTGCGCCAGTACCTGCGCTACTGCGAGCGCAAGGGCTTCAAGACCGAAGTGCTGGAACAGACCGACGGCGATGTCGCCGGCATCAAGAACGCCACTATCAAGATCGAAGGCGAATACGCCTACGGCTTCCTGCGCACCGAAACCGGCGTGCATCGTCTTGTGCGCAAGTCGCCGTTCGATTCGTCAGGTGGGCGCCATACGTCGTTCTCGTCGGTGTTCGTGTACCCGGAAATCGACGATTCAATCGAAGTGGACATCAACCCGGCCGATCTGCGCATCGATACGTATCGCGCGTCCGGCGCAGGCGGTCAGCACATCAACAAGACCGACTCCGCCGTGCGGATTACGCACATGCCGTCGGGCATCGTCGTGCAGTGTCAGAACGACCGCTCGCAGCACCGTAACCGTGCCGAAGCCATGGCCATGTTGAAATCGCGTCTGTACGAAGCGGAAATCCGCAAGCGTCAGGCCGAACAGGACAAGCTCGAAGCGGGCAAGACCGATGTGGGTTGGGGTCATCAGATCCGTTCGTATGTGCTGGATAACAGCCGCATCAAGGATCTGCGCACCAACGTGGAAATCAGCAATACCAAGAGCGTGCTCGATGGCGATCTCGATCCGTTCATCAGCGCCAGCCTGAAACAGGGCATCTAGGCGTAAAGCTCAAGCGGCGCGGCATTGTGTGTCGCGCCGTATCTTTTGACCGCCTGCCGCAGTTCTGACGCCAAGCTAGTTCAGGATTACCAGGATTACCAGGCGACCCACATGCAGTTCACCTGCACGCCGTTGAACCGGCTGCGCGCCAACTGAAGCGGGCCACCCTAATGCGGGCCACCCAAACGTGGGCCACTCGAACACCAGACCATCATGACCGAACCGATTCAGCCGAATGCGCTGCCCGAGGGCGACGACAACAAAATCATGGCCGAGCGCCGCGAAAAGCTGCGCGAGTTGCGTGAGCAAGGCGTCGCCTATCCGAACGACTTCCGTCCGACCCACCATGCCGGCGATCTGCAAAAGCAATACGCCGAGACGGACAAGGAAACGCTCGAAGCCAACCCGCTCGAAGTCGCCCTCGCCGGTCGGATGATGCTCAAGCGCGTGATGGGCAAGGCAAGCTTCGCGACCGTACGCGATGGCTCGGGTCAGATTCAGTTCTTCATCACGCCCGCTGACGTCGGTGAAGCCACTTACGACGCCTTCAAGAAGTGGGACCTGGGCGATATCGTCGCGGCGCGTGGCGTGCTGTTCCGCACCAACAAGGGCGAACTGTCGATCCGCTGTACCGAATTGCGCCTGTTGTCGAAGTCGCTGCGTCCGCTGCCGGACAAGTTTCACGGCCTGTCCGACCAGGAAATGAAGTATCGCCAGCGTTACGTCGACCTGATCGTCACGCCCGAAACGCGCGAGACCTTCGTGGCGCGTACCAAGGCCATGTCGTCGATCCGCAAATTTATGGCCGATGCCGACTTCATGGAAGTCGAAACGCCGATGCTGCATCCGATCCCGGGCGGCGCGGCCGCCAAGCCGTTTGTCACGCACCACAACGCGCTGGATATGCAGATGTTCCTGCGTATCGCACCGGAACTGTATCTGAAGCGGCTGGTAGTGGGCGGCTTCGAGCGCGTGTTCGAAATCAACCGGAATTTCCGTAATGAGGGCGTCTCCGTGCGCCACAATCCGGAATTCACGATGATCGAGTTCTATGCGGCGTACACCGATTATCACTGGCTGATGGACTTCACCGAGCAGCTGATTCGCCAGGCCGCCATCGACGCACGCGGCACTGCGAACATTACGTATCAGGGCCGGGAACTGGATCTGTCCAAGCCGTTCCATCGCCTGACGATCACCCAGGCCATCCAGAAGTACGCGCCGCAATACACCGACGCGCAATTGGCCGACAGCGCATTCCTGCGCACCGAACTGAAGAAGTTTGGTGTCGATGCATCAAAGCCGCAGTTCCTCAATGCCGGTGTGGGCGCATTGCAGCTGGCGCTGTTCGAAGAGACGGCTGAGTCGCAACTGTGGGAGCCGACTTACATCATCGACTACCCGGTCGAAGTGTCACCGCTCGCTCGTGCGTCGGACAAGGTGGCAGGCATCACCGAGCGTTTCGAACTGTTCATCACGGGCCGCGAAATCGCCAACGGTTTCTCGGAACTGAACGATCCGGAAGACCAGGCCGCGCGCTTCAAGAAGCAGGTCGACCAGAAGGACGCCGGCGACGAAGAAGCGATGTTCTACGACGCAGACTACATCCGCGCGCTTGAATACGGCATGCCGCCGGCAGGTGGTTGTGGGATCGGCATCGACCGTCTGGTCATGCTGCTGACCAACAGCCCGAGCATCCGCGACGTGATCCTGTTCCCGCATCTGCGCCGCGAAGACTGATCGGTTCGCGTCACGTCAATCGATTCGACGTCCGGTGCAACGCCGGGTGTCCGGCTGTCGAACTCGCCTCGCCGGTGTTCTGATGGCGCAGGCGAGGACGATGGTTTGTAACTATCGGTAAAAGCTCCGCGATATACCTCGCGGGCCCACGAAACCCTCCTCCCGCTCCGCCTGCGTGTTTCAAGCGCGACGGCACCTTCCCAATTTTTATCGCCTTGTCCGCCCCTGCTGCTCGCTCAGATTTGGTTACAACTTGAAACCTTGGCTTGAGCAAGCTGTCGGACACTATGTCTTAATAAAGTAAAGACGACTCTGCTTAGACGGAGGCACATCATGAGCAACCCAGACACACAACCACGCCGGATTCACCCGCTCGTCGCAACCGCGGCAGGCGCAGTTATCGTCGCGAGCCTCGCAGCCACCGCCGCCGTAACGGGCGTGTTCACGAAGGCGTCGAGCAGCAGCGAGCAGAACGATCAGACGCAAGCTGCTCAGGTTGCGTCGCAAGCGGTGGTCGATTCGGCACAACCCGCCAATCCGGCTACGTACGCGCAGCAGCAGCAACCACAGCCGGCACAATCCGCGCAACCCGCTGATGCGCAGCAGCAGGCGCAGGCTGCACCGCCTGCACCTGTGCCCGTCCCAGTCCCGGCGCCGGGCCAGCAGCAACAGCCCTATGCCCAGCAGCAGCCCGCGCAAGGCGGTCAATACGCACAGCAACCCGCACCGCAACCGGCCTATTGCGCGACTTGCGGCACGGTAGTAGCCATCTCCGAGGTACGTCAGGAAGGTCATGGCACCGGCGTCGGCGCGGTGGGTGGTGCGGTAGTAGGCGGCCTGGTCGGCAACCAGTTCGGCGGCGGCGTGGGCCGCGGCGCGATGACCGTGCTTGGTGCGGTCGGTGGCGGTTTCGCCGGCAACTCGGTCGAAAAGCATTTGCGAACCACGACGGCCTACTCCGTCCACGTGCGGATGGAAAGCGGCAAGAACCGTTACTTCACTTATCACGAAGCCCCGCCGTTCCAGCAAGGCGAGCACGTGCACCTCGAGAACGGTACGCTCGCGGCAGGTTAAGCCCGCGGCATGAGCTTGCTGGCAGCCCGCGTGCTGCCAGCAACTGCGCAAAGCGCCTCGGCTAGCGCAGAAACAAAAATGGCGATTCCATTGGAATCGCCATTTTTTGCTAACGAAAGAAACCCTCGCCCCGCTTAATAATCCGCGTCTTCGATCCAGGCTGCCTGGATCGCTTCGAGGATCTTTTCATTCGAACGGTTAGGGTCGTCATCGAAGCCGTCCAACTCTGTCACCCAGCGGTGCAGATCGGTAAATCGCACTTGCTGCGGGTCCACTTCCGAATGCTTGTCGGTGAGGGCCATCGCGATGTCTTGCGTGTCGGTCCACTTCATGGCTGCGCGCTCCTGTTAGTGATTTTCCTTCGCGTGATTGATCGAATAACGCGGAATTTCAACAACGAGATCCTGCTCGGCAGGCACCATGGCCTGACACGACAGACGCGATTCGGGTTCGAGCCCCCACGCCTTGTCGAGCAGATCGTCCTCGTCTTCCTCCGACGGCGTGAGCGCAGTGAAACCTTCACGCACGATCACATGGCACGTCGTACAAGCGCAGGACTTCTCGCAAGCGTGCTCGATTTCGATGCCGTGTTCCAACAGATTGTCGCAGATGCTCTTGCCCGGCACAGCATCGATTACCGCGCCTTCCGGACACAGTTCGACATGGGGCAGCACAACGATTTGAGGCATACGATTTCCGTTTAGTCTGAGGCACGGCAGCCGACGAACGGGCTGCGTACCATTTTACTGGTGGCGCGCGCGTTTTTGGCGCGCGCCACGTGATTCATTGCAGGGAGCCGCGCGGGGCGCCGGATCAGATCTCGTCGAGCTTGCGGCCAGCCAGCGCGCGACGAATTCCCTTGTTCATGCGGCGCGCCGCGAACTCGTCGGTACCTTCGGCCAGCGTTTTAGTCGCCGCTTCGATGGCGTCGACGTCGCTGCCTGGCGCAACCTCGCGCAACGCCGTCACCAGTGCATCGAGCGCCGCGCGTTCGCTTTCGTCGAGCAATTCGGCGTCGGCAGCGAGTGCGGCATCGGTCGCTTCGATCAGACGTTGCGCCTCGACCTGCGCTTCGCGCAGCGCGCGGGCGCGCATGTCGACTTCGGCCGTCGTAAAGCTCTCTTCGAGCATCTTCGCGATGTCATCGTCGGCGAGGCCATAGGACGGCTTGACGACCACCGACGCTTCCACGCCGGAAAGCTGCTCGCGGGCAAACACCGACAGCAAGCCATCCGCGTCGACCTGATAGGTCACACGGATGCGCGCCGCGCCGGCAGCCATCGGCGGGATGCCGCGCAACTCGAAGCGCGCAAGCGAGCGGCAATCCGCCACGAGTTCGCGCTCGCCCTGCACGACGTGAATCGCCATCGCCGTCTGGCCGTCCTTGAAGGTCGTGAAATCCTGCGCACGCGCGACCGGAATCGTCGAATTGCGCGGGATGATCTTCTCGGTCAGGCCGCCCATCGTCTCAACGCCGAGCGAGAGCGGAATCACGTCGAGCAGCAGCCAGTCGTCGCCATCGGCGCTGCGATTGCCGGCCAGCAGATCGGCCTGGATCGCCGCGCCGAGCGCGACCACCTGATCGGGATTCAGATTGATCAACGGCGGCTGGCCGAACAGCGTCTCCACTGCACGGCGGACCACCGGCATGCGGGTTGCGCCGCCCACCAGCACCACGCCCTTGATTTCCTTGGTCGTTACCTTGGCGTCACGCAGCGCCTTCTTCGTCGGTCCCAGCGTGCGCTGGACGAGCGCTTGCGTGATCGCTTCGAAGGTTACGTCGTCAATCGTAAGATCGAGCTTCGCGCCCGTGGAAAGCGTCGCTTCCAGCCTGGCTTGCGGGCCATCCGACAAGGCTTCCTTGGCGACCCGCACGCTATCCAGCAGCAGACGCACGTCTTCCGCAGCGAGCGTCTTCGGAGCGATCCCGGCCTCTTCGAGTACGTGCCGATACAGCGCATGGTCAAAATCGTCGCCGCCGAGCGCGGAGTCGCCGCCCGCTGCGAGCACTTCGAACACGCCCTTGGTGAGCTTCAGAATGGACAAATCGAAGGTCCCGCCGCCGAGGTCATACACGGCGTATAGGCCTTCTGAGCCGTTATCTAGCCCGTAAGCGATTGCAGCCGCCGTCGGTTCGTTGAGCAGGCGCAGGACATTCAGACCCGCCAGACGCGCCGCGTCCTTGGTGGCCTGGCGCTGCGCTTCGTCGAAATAGGCGGGCACCGTAATCACTGCGCCGACCAGATCGTCGCCGAGCGAGTCTTCCGCGCGCTGCCGCAGCGTGGCGAGGATTTCCGCCGACACTTCGACCGGGCTCTTTACGCCGTCGACGGTGCGAATCTGCACCATGCCCGGCGCATCCACGAAGTCGTACGGCGCGTTTTCGGCGCCTTCCACTTCGCTCTTGCCGCGGCCCATGAAGCGCTTGACGGAGACGATCGTATTACGCGGATCGCTCGCGGCTTCGGCCTTGGCCGTGCGGCCGATACGGCGTCCGCCCTTCTCCATGTAACGCACGACCGAGGGCAACAGCACATGGCCATCCGCGTCGGGCAACACGTCGGGAACACCGCTGCGCACTGCGGCGACGAGGGAATTGGTGGTGCCGAGATCGATTCCGACCGCGAGCCGCCGCTGATGCGGGGCGGGCGCCATGCCGGGTTCGGAGATTTGCAGTAAAGCCATCTGAGATCTTCTTCGGGGATCGTTCGGCCCCGTCCTGAATGGTTCGCGTTGCTGAATTGGGTACGTATTACGACGATTTAGCGTTCCACAGCGTTCTTTGGCGTGTCCAGCATCTACTGCGGCGCGCCAGGCTGCACAGCCTAGTCCTCAAGCCGTTCGATCTGCGTGCCGATTTCCGCCGCCACCCGCTCGATAAACATCAACTGACGCACTGCTTCGCCCGCCGCCTGGTTCACGCCGCTATCAAGCAACGCGCCAAGCTTCGTGAAGCGGACCTGCTCTTCGTCGCGCAGTTCGGTCAGCAAGGCATCGAGCGCGTCGACGTTTTTCGCCGCTGCCGCATCTTCGATTTCCTCGCGCCATTCCATCTGCTGCATCAGAAACGCCGGCTCCATCGCGGTGTTGTTCTCCGCGTCGACATCGATGCCGCGTAGCGACAGCAGATATCGCGCGCGCCTGAGCGGATCGCGCAAGGTTTGATACGCCTCGTTGGTCCGCGTTGCCCACTGCATCGCGATGCGCTTTTGCGCGTCACCTGCTGCGGCAAAGCGGTCGGGGTGAACCTGCGACTGCACCGTGCGATACGCGTGATCCAGCGTGCCGGCATCCAGCGTATATTGCGCCGGCAAATCAAACAGGTCGAAGTGGCTGTCGTTCAGCGAGGCCATGCAATCATGTTGTCCGTTTAAGGGGCGCATTCGGGGCGATCGCAACATCACCGCCAGCGCGACTTGAAATTAAAAAGGCGGCCCGCGCCGCCTTTTTTCCGCTTCACGCGGACTCAACGCACTCAGACGCGGAACGACTCGCCGCAGCCGCACTCGTCCTTCACGTTCGGATTATTGAACTTGAAGCCTTCGTTCAGCCCTTCGCGCGCAAAATCGAGTTCCGTGCCGTCGATATAGGCGAGGCTCTTCGGGTCGACAATGATCTTCACGCCATTGCACTCGAACACCTCATCTTCAGGTGCGAGCTCATCCACGTATTCGAGCTTGTAGGCCAAACCCGAACACCCGGTCGTGCGCACGCCCAAGCGCAGCCCGACGCCCTTGCCGCGGCGAACCAGGTACTTCTGGACGTGCTGTGCTGCCTTTTCGGTCAACGTAATTGCCATAGCGTTTCTCATTGGACAGCGCTGCATGTTTCACGCGCGCTGCCACCCTGCCTGCATCAAATATCGCCTATGCCCGGCAACGCGCTCATGCGACGCTGCCTGCTACCTTGCCTTGCTTCTTCGCGGCCTGTCCGCGGTTTACCCGCGGGCTTGTCCGCTCAGAGAGACGGTCTGCGCTTAAGCAGCGTGCTGCTTGTCGCCCACTTCTGCTTTTTCGCCGTGGCGCTGCTTGTAGTCAGCGACCGCTGCCTTGATCGCGTCTTCCGCGAGGATCGAGCAATGGATCTTCACCGGCGGCAGCGCGAGTTCTTCGGCGATCTGCGTGTTCTTGATCGACATGGCCTGGTCGAGCGTCTTGCCCTTCACCCATTCGGTGACGAGCGAGCTCGACGCAATAGCCGAACCGCAGCCGTACGTCTTGAACTTCGCGTCTTCGATAATGCCGTCCGCGCCCACGCGGATCTGCAGCTTCATCACGTCGCCGCAAGCCGGCGCGCCGACCATGCCGGTGCCGACTGCATCGTCGTCCTTTGCAAAGGAACCTACGTTGCGCGGATTTTCGTAATGGTCCAGAACCTTGTCGCTATAAGCCATGATTACACTCCTTGATTCGTTTCAACCTGCATTCGGTGCGATGTTTCGCGCTGTACTTGTCACAGTGGATGCGGCAGTCGCACAAACTTGCGCGCTTAGTGCGCAGCCCACTGGATCGTCGAAATATCGATCCCGTCCTTGTACATTTCCCACAGCGGCGACAGATCGCGCAGCTTCGAAATCTTGGTCTTCAGCAGGTTGATGACGTAATCGACGTCCTGCTCCGTCGTAAAGCGGCCCACCGTGAAGCGGATCGAACTGTGCGCCAGTTCGTCGTTGCGGCCAAGGGCGCGCAGCACGTACGAGGGTTCCAGCGAAGCCGACGTGCACGCCGAACCCGACGACACCGCGACATCCTTCACCGCCATGATCAGCGACTCACCTTCGACGAAGTTGAAGCTGATGTTCAGGTTGTGCGGCACACGCTGTTCCATGTCGCCGTTCACATACGTTTCTTCCATCTCCGACAGACCACGCAACAGACGGTCGCGCAGCATGCGAATGCGCTCGTTTTCCGTCGCCATTTCTTCGCGTGCGATGCGGAACGCTTCGCCCATGCCGACGATCTGGTGCGTAGCCAGCGTGCCCGAACGCATGCCGCGCTCGTGACCGCCACCGTGCATCTGCGCTTCGATACGGATACGCGGCTTGCGACGCACGTACAGCGCGCCGATGCCCTTCGGACCGTAGGTCTTGTGTGCCGAGAACGACATCAGGTCGACCTTCAGCTTTTGCAGGTCGATCACCACCTTGCCGGTGGCTTGCGCAGCGTCGACGTGGAAAATGATGCCTTTTTCACGGGTAATCTCGCCGATCGCCTCGATGTCCTGGACCACACCGATTTCGTTGTTCACCGACATCACCGACACCAGAATCGTGTCCGGACGCAGCGCGGCCTTGAACACGTCGAGGTCGATCAGGCCGTCGTCCTTGACGTCCAGATACGTGACTTCGAAGCCTTCGCGTTCGAGTTCACGGCAGGTATCGAGCACAGCCTTGTGCTCGGTCTTCACCGTGATGATGTGCTTGCCCTTGCTCTTGTAGAAGTGCGCGGCGCCCTTGATGGCCAGGTTGTCCGACTCGGTTGCACCCGAAGTCCAGATGATTTCGCGCGGATCAGCGTTGACGAGCGCAGCGACGTTCTCGCGCGCTTCTTCGACTGCACGCTCCGCGTCCCAGCCATACGAATGGCTGCGCGATGCCGGGTTGCCGAACTGCTCGCGCAGATACGGAATCATCTTGTCCACCACGCGCGGATCGACCGGGGTCGTGGCGCTGTAGTCCATGTAAATGGGCAGGTGGGGAATGTCGTTATTCATGAATCGCTCCGGGGGACATCATTGCTCTGGCTTTCGGGTTCTTCGTTGGGGCTCGCCGCTAGACCACGGCGTTATTGCACTAGCGCGCCCTATGAACCGGCCATATTAAAAACGGAATTCGGCCCTTTCGGCGCCACGCGGGCAGGCTCGACCACCGGCGCCTCGCTGCGACGGTCGCGCAGCACAGCCGGCGCCCCTTCGCGCGAGCGTTGCTGATCGACCAGATCTTTCAGGGAGACCGAATCCAGGTACTCGACCATCTTCTGGTTCAGGGTGGACCACAATTCGTGCGTCATGCAGTGGCCGTCGTGCTGCTTCGTGCCTTCGCAGGTGCCCTTGCCGCCGCATTGGGTGGCGTCCAGGGGTTCGTCCACGGCGATGATGATGTCCGCGACGGTCACGTCTTCGGCACGGCGGGCCAGGTTGTAGCCGCCGCCTGGGCCGCGCACGGATTCAACGATCTCGTGCCGCCGCAGCTTGCCAAACAACTGTTCTAGATAAGACAGGGAAATATGCTGGCGCTGGCTGATACCCGCAAGCGTCACCGGGCCCTGCTCCTGGCGCAATGCCAGGTCAATCATCGCCGTGACGGCGAAACGGCCTTTCGTGGTGAGTCTCATGATATGGGGGGCGCAATTCTCGACAAGTTTTGTCAAGTATAAATACATGAGCAATTTAGTCAAGTATCCCTATCGTGATGTGGGTCATTTGCTTAATTGCTTAAGGCCCACCACAGACGCTTGCTCACGGCGCCAATTGGGGATGCAAGGCGGCCAACAGACCGCGGCACGCGGCCTCGCACTGATCCAGCACCTGCTCGAAGCCTGCCGCGTCGCCAAAGTAGGGATCGGGCACTTCGCGCTCGCCGGCCCAGCGGTGATCGATTTCGGGTACGAATTCCATCAGCAGGCGAAGCTTGTCGCGCTGCTCTGGCGGGCAGATCTGCCGCAGGGCGGCGAGATTCGCGTCATCCATGGCAATCAGCAGATCGAAGCGCTCGAAGTCCGGCACGGCAATCTGACGGCCACGCAAAGCCGACAGGTCATAGCCCCGCTTGGCTGCGGCGCGCTGGGCGCGTTCGTCCGGCGCATCGCCGATGTGCCAGGTGCCGGTGCCGGCAGAATCGATGGCTATGCGCCCGTCCAGCTTTGCTTCACGCACCTGATGACGCATCACCCCCTCCGCGGTCGGGGAACGGCAGATGTTCCCTAGACAGACAAAACAGATGGAGATGGTTTTCATCAGAGCCTCGGGATGCAGCGCATCCAGCGACGGTAAGCAAGAAGTGCCGCGATTATACAAAGGCAGTGAAAATCGCGCCGGATACGTGTCACGCCCGCTTGGATGCATGGACAACGGGTGTTCGCACCCCCTCAGACGTTCAAGGTAGCGTTTGGCCAGAGCACTCGCTCAGGACACTTCCGGCGTCGGCATCGCGACCACAGGAGGCATGCGTTTGACCGGCGCAGCCGCGTCGCTGCCCACGAACCCGTACGACACTGTGCGCGCCAGTTCCGCGCTCAGTTGATCGGCCGCGAGCGGCTGTTGCGCGACCCGCGACGTGGTCTCGCTGCTGACGTACAGATAGGCTGCCGCTGCGAGCGGCATGAATAAGGCCAACGGCCAGTACACCAATATTTTCTTTTTCATGATGTCGTTCTCTTCCGATTGAGGCACCCGGAGCTTGTGACCCACTATGCCAAGTCCAAATGATATAGAACGAATCAATCGGGAAAAACCCACCCCCGTGTGATACAGCGTTGCGTGGGAGTCAATAGTGAGGGGTGGTTCGTACGAGCCAGGTCCCCGCTGCGCGCCTATCCGAGGTGACTGCGCTGCGCCGCGTAAAGCTCGCGGAAGGTTCGCCCGACTGGCGCCGGCAGGTCCCGTGTGTTGGTCCATCCCGCAGCGAGCGGCAAACGTGCGATGGCGCGCTTGCGCCCGCCCATCGTTTCGAGCACACGGACGGCCAGCTTGGTGAACAGCGCGTAGGCGTCCGGGTGCAGCGCCAGAAAGCCCCATACAGCCAGCCCTGCCCGCTCGCGCCACGGACGCAGGCGGCGCTCCAGCTGCTTTTCGCGCAGCTTGCGCAGCAGATCGGACAACGGAATGCCGACCGGACAGACGCTGTTGCACTCGCCGCACAGCGTGGCCGCCTGCGGTAGATCGAGCGCGCGGTCGAGCCCCACGTAACTTGGCGTCAATACGGAGCCCATTGGCCCTGGATATACCCAGCCGTAGGTATGCCCGCCCACCTTCTGGTATACCGGACAATGATTCATGCAAGCCCCGCAGCGGATGCAGCGCAGCATCTCCTGGAAGTCGCCGCCGATCAGCCCGGTGCGGCCACCATCGACCAGCACCACATACATATGCTGAGGACCATCCTGATCGTCGGCGCTCCGCGGTCCGGTCAACAGGGAGAAATAGTTTGACGTGGCCTGGCCGGTCGCCGAGCGCGGTAGCAAACGCATCGCGGTCGCAAGGTCCTCAAGCGTAGGCAGGACCTTTTCGATCCCGGTCACCGCCACGTGCACGCGCGGCATCACCGTACACATGCCCTCATTCCCCTCATTGGTGACAAGCGCGACCGAGCCCGTCTCGGCCACCACAAAGTTGCCGCCGGTCACGCCCATGTCGGCCGTCATGAAGTGCGGGCGCAATACCTCGCGCGCCTCGCGGGTCATGTCGGGAATCTCGGTCAGCCGCGGCCTCTGGTGCGTTTTAGCAAACAGGTCGGCGATCTCGTCTTTGTCCTTGTGGACGACGGGCGCAATGATATGACTCGGCGGCTCACTGTCGTTGATCTGCAGAATGTACTCACCGAGATCCGTTTCGATAGACTGCACGCCCATCTGGCCAAGCACTTCGTTCAACTGCATTTCCTCGGTGACCATCGATTTCGTCTTGATCACCTTCTTCACATCGTGCCGACGCGCGATATCCGCCACCAGCCGGGCCGCCTCCTGGGTCGTTTCCGCAAACAGCACGGTCACCCCGCGCCGCGTGGCCTCGCGTTCGAAGGTCTCGAGCCACACATCGAGATTCTCAAGCGCGCGATTGCGGCGCTCTTTGAGCGCGGCGCGGGTGGCGTCAAAATCGATCGCGGTGATCGCACTCGCGCGCGCGGAAACGAATTTCGTCGACAGCTTGGTGAGGTTCTGTTGCAGGCGTTGATCCGCGAGCTTCTCGCCCGCGCGCGCTTTGAACTGCATGGTTTGAACTTGCATGGCGGCCTTTGCGTTTTCCATGTATGACGGCGCTTCAGGCACCGCCGCATGAGGCTAAAACGGCTTCACAGTATTTTTGCGGCAGCTTCTTCAATGCTTGATCAAGACGTGATCCGTAGATCCGGGAACGCGCTACGCGTCGCCGGCAAGCACCTGCGCAATGTGAAGCACGCGCGTCGTCGTGTCGCCCTGACGGCGCAACCGCCCTTCAATATTGAGCATGCAGCCGAGGTCCCCGAGTACAACGGCGCCCGTGCCGCTCGCGCCGATGTTCGCGCATTTTTCATCGACGATCGCCGTCGAGATGTCTCCATACTTGACCGCGAAAGTGCCGCCGAAACCGCAGCAATGTTCGCAGTCCTTCATCTCCGTGAGCGCCACACCCGCTTGCGCAAGCAGCGCGCGCGGCTGCGTCTTGACGCCTAGTTCGCGCAAGCCCGAGCAGGAGTCGTGATACGTGACCGGGCCCGCGAACTCGCCCGGCGGCAATTCCACCTTCGCCACGTTCACGAGGAAATCCGTCAGTTCATATACCTTGGGACGCAGCCGGCCAAAGCGGCTCATCATCTGCGGATCGTCCGCGAAAAGATCGCCATAGTGCACCCGGATCATGCCGCCGCACGACCCCGACGGCACGACGATGTAGTCGAACTGCTCAAACTCCCGCAGCGTCTTTTCTGCCAGATCACGCGCAATGCCGCGCTCGCCGGAGTTGTAGGCCGGCTGGCCGCAACAGGTTTGCGCGGGTGGCACGACGACCTCGAAGCCTGCGCGCTCGATCAGCTTGATCACCGAGAAGCCAATTTCGGGACGCATCAGGTCAATCAGGCAGGTGACGAACAATCCGACTCGCATGGGCGCTCCTTCGGGAAAACGTCCCTGATTATCCGCTGTTTACCGAACAATACCAACGCTGTACGCGCCCCAAGGCGCTCTTTTCCAGCGCGGCGTCGAATTCGAATCCCGCTTCCAACAGCGTTCGCTTTTTTCACAATACGATATACAATCAATTCTCCGCTGTCTGACGCGTCAACCGATTTCCCCCATGAGCGACACGAACCCGGATCCCAAGACTTCGATCCAGGTGATCGAACGTATGATGCGCCTGCTGGATGCACTGGCTGCGCATAGCGACCCGGTCAGCCTGAAAGAACTCGCATTGCGCACGGAGCTGCACCCCTCCACCGCCCACCGCATCCTGAACGACATGGTGACGTGCCGTCTCGTCGACCGTTCGGATCCCGGTACTTACCGTCTCGGTATGCGGCTGCTCGAACTCGGTAATCTGGTCAAAGCGCGCCTGTCTGTGCGCGACGCGGCGTTGACGCCCATGCGGGAACTGCATCGGCAGACGGGCCAGACGGTCAACCTCTCGGTGCGTCAGGGCGATGAGATCGTCTATATAGAACGTGCCTATTCCGAGCGCTCCGGCATGCAGGTGGTGCGCGCAATTGGCGGACGGGCGCCGCTGCATCTCACGTCGGTGGGCAAGCTCTTTCTCGCCGCGGACGAATCGACGCGGGTTCGCGCTTACGCGACCCGCACGGGTCTGTCGGGACACACCCAGAACAGCATCACCGATCTCGGCAAGCTCGAACGCGAGCTGAGCCACGTGCGTCAGCAGTCCTGTGCGCGTGACAACGAAGAACTGGAACTCGGCGTGCGCTGCATCGCAGCCGGCATCTACGACGACACCGGCAAGCTGGTTGCGGGTCTTTCGCTGTCGGCGCCGGCCGACCGTCTGCAGGACTCCTGGCTTAGCCAGCTCAGCAAAACAGCGCTGGTGATTTCCGCATCGCTCGGCTATCAGCCCGAAACGCCGCCTGGGCACGGGCATGCACAACACGCCTGAACGAGCGAGCGGCTAAACGCCTCTCATGGAGGCACGGCGAGTGTCGCCAATCCCGCTAGCGCCGCAAATAGAAAAAGCCCCGCAGACGTGGGGCTTTTCGTTTTGATGCCAGCCGGCCAAGTGGGCCGGTGCGAATCGCTCAGGTACCGGTTGCGTCGGCGCTGGTGATGTGTTGATCGCCACCGTTGTCGAGCCACGTACGCAGGCGCGTTGCGTCTGCGAAGCGCGAATACTTGCCCGACGAATCGAGCAGCACCACGATCATCGGACGACCGTGAATGGTCGCCTGCATGACGAGACATTCACCCGCTTCGTTAATGAAGCCGGTCTTTTGCAGACCGATGTCCCACGTCGGGTTACGCACCAGCGCATTCGTGCTGTTATAGGCAATCGAACGCTTGCCGGTGTACACCTCATAGCTACGATCCGTCGAAAACTCGCGGATCATCGGGTACTGGTACGCAGCGTTGACCATCTTCACCAGGTCACGTGCGCTCGACACGTTCTCACTCGTCAAACCCGACGGGCTTTCGAAGTGGGTGTCGGTCATGCCGAGTTGCTTGGCCTTCGCGTTCATTGCAGCGATGAAGGCCGGACGGCCGCCGGGGAAGTAACGCGACAATGCTGCGGCCGCGCGGTTTTCCGATGCCATCAGCGCGATGTGCAGCATATCTTCACGCGAAAGCACCGAACCGACCGACAGGCGCGACCCGGTATTCTTGATGTAGTCACGGTCTTCGTCCGTCACTTCGATCTGCTCGGTCAACGCGGCCTTCGAGTCCAGCACCACCATCGCCGTCATTAGCTTCGAGATCGAAGCAATGGGTACGACAGCGCGCGAGTTCTTGTCGAACAGCGTCTCACCCGTATTCTGGTCGATCACGTAGGCGACGCTTGAGCGTAACGCAAGGCCGTCTGGTGAGTCATGCAGACCAAAAGCCTGCCCAACCGAGGCTTGGCGCGGTTCGAACGCGACCTGGCGCACCACCGAGTGGCGGCGACCGTTCATCGTGTACGAAACGCGGTGCCGGCGGGTTTCGACCTTGGGCGCGTCGTCGGTCGCGGCCACGGTGTTCGCGGCTTTAGATGACTTGGCAGCCACTGCGGCGCCCGTCTTCTTCGCCGACCTGGCGGTCTTGACGGATTTTTTGCTGGTTTTGGCGGGGGCAGTATCCGCCGCCGCCGCGAAAGCGTTCACGGGCGCAGCAAACGCGGCTGCGATGACCACCGAGGCGGCCACCGACACAGCGGTGCTGAGGGCTACGCCATGGATCACTTTGAGCGACGAAAACATGTCGGTTTTCATTGGTGTTCTATCAGGGGCGGCGAAAGTTTTACGCAAGTGTAGTAAAACCACGAAAAATTAGCAATATTAAGCACTTATCGACACTCTTTAAACCGGCTTGTAAGATCCGATCGCCAAAGGCCTATAGGTTTTGCAAACCTGATCGAAAAAAACGATCAGCTTAGCAGATGTTCAGCGAAGCCGTGATGCACCGGATTCGGGCAATCCTCTCAGCATAACGGCAATTTGAAAACAACCTTGATCAGGGGAAATACGGTCGCTGCACGGGTCGCGAAACCCGCACTGCCATTGCACAGCGGCGTTTTCCCGGGCACAGCGACGCATACGACGACTGTCGGATGACCGCCAGGCTATTAAGTACCCACTGTCATCAGACCGTCGCGCATTCGACCGAGATGCAGCATTAACGTTCAGTGACACATTCCGGTTTACATGGATTGCCTCGTCGAACGCAGAAAACTTCTGAATTCTGTCAGAAGCTTCTGCTTGCGCTCCGCTGCTGAAACGAAAACAGCACATTTTTCCGAGTAATAAATACCGATTTATTGAGCACCGACATGGTGCTACGGTCGTTTCGGCATGTCTAATGTATGAGGCGTTTGCCTCATAACACCTTGATTTATTGACAATTTCCAGGCATTGTGCGACGCACAAAAAGTACTTGACATTCGTCGCCATCATCCTAAAATGACACTCATTGCTGCGATGCACCATACATCGTTGCCCGAAGTGTGATTCACAAAGTCTTGCCATTAACCCAACGCGGGCCGCACCAGACGGACCGCTATCCAGGAGCGTAAACATGACTCTGCTGACCCCTGAGCAAATCGCCGCAGCACAGAAAGCCAACTTCGACACTTTCTTCGGTCTGACCACCAAAGCTTTCGAAGGCATCGAAAAGCTGGTCGAACTGAACCTGCAAGTCGTGAAGTCGACGCTCGCGGAAAGCCAGGAAAACGCACAACGGGCCCTGTCGGTTAAGGACGCCCAGGAATACTTCTCGCTGCAAGCCGGCCTCACGCAGCCGATGTCGGAAAAGGCGCTGTCGTATGGCCGTCACGTGTATGAAATCGTATCCGCTACGCAAGCTGAATTTGCCCGCGTCGCTGAAGCGCAGTACGAAGAACAGAACCGCAAGGTGCAATCGCTGGTCGACAACGTCGCCAAGAATGCTCCGGCCGGCTCGGAAACCGCAGTCGCTGTGATGAAGTCGGCAATCACCGCCGCCAACACCACGTACGAAACGGTTCACAAGGCAACGAAGCAAGCTGTCGAAATCGCTGAAAGCAACTTCAACGCGGCCGCTACGGCAGCGTCGAAGGCAGCCACGCAAGCGGCTGCTCAAGCTTCGCGTTCGGCGAAGAAGGCTGTTTAAGGTTTTAACGCTTCAAGTATCGACGCACGCCGGTTGGCTCGACCGACCGGCGGTATCGCAGCAACAGTGCCGTGCAGCGTGGCGTCCAACCCGCTCACTGCCTGGCCCGACGCTCCGATACGTTGAACAGCGTATCGTTTGCCCGGCCAACGCCGGGATTTTTTTGTCTGACTGGTTGAGGCTCAGCCAGCCTAGCAATTCAACGAAACGCGCTGTTGCCCTGCCCCGCTGCAAATAAAAATGGCGCGCCCCGCAAAGGGCGCGCCATTTTTTTGTTTGGCGTATCGGGTTCACGTCATTGGATTGACGTCATTGCTCCCAAGCCGGACTCCATTCTTGCAGGCGCGCTCGCACCTGGATGGCACGAGCGCCCTTGCCGCGTTACTTCTTTTTCTGCGGCGGCAGGTCCGTACAGACGCCTTCGTACAGCTCGGCGGCCATGCCGACCGATTCGCCGAGCGTCGGATGCGGATGGATGGTCTTGCCGATATCCGTTGCGTCCGCGCCCATTTCGATCGCAAGACACACTTCGCTGATGAGGTCGCCGGCATTCAGACCCACAATGCCGCCGCCGATCACGCGATGCGTTTCCTCGTCGAAGATGAGCTTGGTAAAGCCCTCGTCGCGGCCATTGGCAATCGCGCGGCCAGACGCAGCCCACGGGAACACGGCCTTGCCGTACTTGACGCCTTCGGCCTTCAACTGGTCTTCGGTCTTGCCGGCCCAGGCCACTTCCGGATCGGTGTACGCCACGGACGGAATCTGCAGCGCGTCGAAGTAAGCCTTCTCGCCATGCGCAGCTTCAGCGGCCACGTGACCCTCGTGCACGGCTTTGTGCGCGAGCATCGGTTGACCGACGATATCGCCGATGGCGAAGATGTGCGGCACGTTGGTGCGCATCTGCTTGTCGACATCGATAAAGCCGCGATCCGTCACCGCAACACCGGCCTTGTCCGCGCCAATCTTCTTGCCGTTCGGGCTGCGACCCACCGCAACCAGCACGAGGTCATAGCGTTGCGGCTCAGGCGGCGCTTTCTCGCCTTCGAACGTCACGTAAATACCGTCGTCCTTGGCTTCTGCCGCAGTCGTCTTGGTCTTCAGCATGACGTTAGCGAAACGCTTGCTGTTGAACTTCTCCCAGACCTTGACGAGATCGCGGTCGGCGCCGGCCATCAGACCGTCCAGCATTTCGACGACGTCAATCTTCGCGCCAAGCGTCGAATACACCGTCGCCATTTCGAGACCGATAATGCCGCCGCCGATCACCAGCATGCGCTGCGGAAGCTGACGCAGTTCAAGCGCACCGGTTGAATCGATCACACGCGGGTCTTCCGGAATGAACGGCAGCTTCACCGCTTCCGAGCCGGCGGCGATGATGGCCTGCTTGAACTTGACGACCTTCTTGCCGCCTTCCGTCACGACTTCCATGTGATTCGGGTCGACGAACGCGCCGTTGCCGGTGACGACTTCGACCTTGCGCATCTTGGCCATGCCGGCGAGACCACCGGTGAGCTTCTTGACGACGCCCGACTTGAAGTCGCGCAGCTTGTCGAGATCGATTTGCGGCTTGCTGAACGTGATGCCGTGTGCGCCGAGCGCCTCGGCTTCATCGATCACGAGGGCCGTGTGCAACAGCGCCTTGGACGGAATACAGCCCACATTCAGACAGACGCCGCCGAGCGTGGCATAACGCTCCACGAGCACGGTTTTCATGCCCAGGTCAGCCGAACGGAACGCTGCCGAGTAACCACCTGGACCCGAACCGAGCACGAGCATGTCGCATTCGATATCGGCGTTGCCGGAGAAGCTACCCGCTTGCGGAGCGGGGGTGGCGGCCTTAGGTGCAGCAGGCGCAGCTTGCGGTTTCGCTTCGGCCTGAGCAGGCGCCTTTTCGGGCTCTTTAGCGGGAGCCTTGGGTGCATCTTTGGCCGGAGCCGCGTCCGCCGATGATTCGACGAGCGCGATTACGGTACCTTGCGAGACCTTATCGCCGGCTTTGACGCGCACTTCCTTGACCGTGCCGGCGGTATCGCTGGGCACTTCGATGGAAGCCTTGTCCGACTCGAGCGTCATGAGAGCCTGTTCGTTCTCGATGACATCGCCCGGCTTGATATTGACTTCGATGACGTCGACATCCTTGAAATCACCGATGTCCGGCACCTTCACTTCGACGAGACTCATAGTGTCCCCTTCTCTTATTGATCGTTGACGAGGGAGCGCAAAAAAACAAACTGCCAAACCCGGGCCTAAAAGCTGGCAGCGCGGCGGACAGAAGCATCCTTTGCCGTCCGCCCAAGGACGCACCTTTCTTTTGCCTACTTTTCTTTGGAAGACGCCCCGCAGGAAGTGCCCTTGGGGTACAAAGAAAAGTAGGTGCCGCCCCGCACAGGGGTGACGCTAATAGACCGACATGAAAGCAGGTTCAACGAGGGAGATGGATGACCACCAAAATCCACCTCCCCCAGGCGCTCGTGCGACATCAACACATCAAAGAATCACACGCCGGAAATCGGCAAGAATCGCACCCAGATACGCATTGAAGCGCGCAGCTTCAGCCCCATCGATGACCCGATGGTCATACGACAAAGACAGCGGCATGGTCAGCCGAGGCACAAACTGCTTCCCATCCCAAACCGGCTTCATCGCGCTGCGCGACAGACCCAGAATGGCCACCTCAGGTGCATTGATGATCGGCGTAAAGTGCGTGCCGCCAATGCCGCCCAGTGACGAGATGGAGAAACATCCGCCTTGCATCTGATCCGGCTTGAGCTTGCCTTCGCGTGCCGCCTTGGAAAGATCAGCCATTTCCCTGGCGATATCCACAAGGCCCTTCTTGTCCGCATCGCGAATCACCGGCACCATCAGACCATTCGGCGTATCTGCAGCAAAACCCACGTTGTAATACTGCTTGAACACGAGGTTATCGCCGTCGAGGCTCGCATTGAACGTCGGGAATTTCTTCAGGGCCGACACCACAGCCTTGATCACGAACGCCAGCATCGTGAACTTCACGCCAGCCTTTTCGTTTTCCTTGTTCAGTTGCACACGCAGCGCTTCGAGTTCGGTGATATCCGCTTCGTCGTTGTTCGTGACGTGCGGGATCATGACCCAGTTGCGATGCAGGTTCGCGCCGGAAATCTTCTTGATACGCGAGAGCGGCTTCGGATCGACCGGACCGAACCTGGTGAAATCCACCTTCGGCCACGGCAGCAGATTCAGCTCGCCACCACCACCGCCGCCAGCAGCCGGAGCCGCAGCAGGCGCCGCACGCTGACCCGTCATCACACCCTTGACGAAGCCGGTGATGTCATCCTGCGTAATCCGGCCTTTCGGGCCTGTACCCTGCACGCGCGACACGTCGACGCCCAGCTCGCGAGCGAACTTGCGCACCGACGGCGAAGCGTGGCTAGCCTTACGCTCACCGCCTTCACCAGCCGGAATCAGCGGTGCCTGGGCGAGCGCGGACGGCGAAGCCGGTGC
>NZ_JBAURZ010000066.1:0-28607 GCF_049581445.1 Paraburkholderia sp.
GCCAAGGAGATCAAGGAGCTGATCGAGACCTCGACCGGGCGCGTCGACAGCGGCGCAGCGCTGGCCGAGCGAGCCGGCCAGACGATGGCCGAAGTCACCCATGCGGTGCGGCGCGTGACCGACATCATGGGTGAAATCTCTGCTGCATCGCACGAACAGAGCACCGGCATCGAACAGGTTAACCGCGCAGTCTCGCAAATGGACGAGGCGACCCAGCAGAATGCCGCGCTGGTCGAACAGGCCGCGGCTGCGGCGGCGTCGATGGCCGACCAGGCGCGTGAACTGAAGACTGCCGTGGCGGTGTTCGCGCTCGAGGCGCGACACCGCTGAACTCGCATTGCCGCAGTGCTCCCACGACGGCGCTTGTCAGGGCCTGGCGCTCTCCGTACACTCGCGCGTAATTTAAACCAGCGGTTCAACAAAGCAGCGTGTGGGGGACGGCCGGTTCGTCTCTCGTCCTGCGATAAATACGCCGATAGAGGAGAACCCCCCGCCATGGCCAATTCTTATTTCCCCCGCTGGCGCACGCAGCCAAGCGCTGCCGAAGGCCGCATCGTCAACACCGATGAGCGGCTCGCCTGGCCGCAGATGTTTGCGATGGGCATCCAGCACGTTGTCGCCATGTTCGGCTCGACCGTGCTCGCACCGTTGTTGATGGGCTTCGATCCGAACCTGTGCATTTTCATGTCGGGGATCGGTACGTTGCTGTTCTTCGTGCTGGTGGGCGGCCGGGTGCCGAGCTACCTCGGTTCGAGCTTCTCGTTCATCGGGCTTGTGATCGCCGTGACGGGTTATGCCGGCCACGGACCCAATCTGAACATTTCGGTGGCGCTGGGCGGGATCATCGCCTGTGGCGTGGTATACGCAATCATCGGGCTGATTGTTTCGGCCGTTGGCACGAAGTGGATCGAGACGCTGATGCCGCCGGTCGTCACGGGTGCGATCGTCTGCGTGATCGGGCTGAACCTCGCCCCGATCGCTGTGAAGGGCGTGAGCGGCAGCAACTTCGACTCATGGATGGCGCTGGTCACGGTGCTGTGCGTCGCCGCCGTCGCCGTGTTTGCGCGCGGTATGCTGCAGCGTCTGCTGATTCTGGTGGGATTGCTGATTGCATACGTGATCTATGCGATCGTCACGAATGGTCTCGGCATGGGTAAGCCGATCGATTTCTCCATCGTCGCGAACGCTGCCTGGTTCGGCATGCCGCATTTCACCGCACCGGTATTCAACGGGCAGGCCATGGCCTTGCTCGCGCCGATCGCCGTGATCCTCGTCGCGGAAAATCTCGGCCACATCAAAGCGGTGAGCGCGATGACTGGCCAGAATCTTGACGGCTATGTGGGCCGCGCGTTCATCGGCGATGGTCTCGCTACGATCCTGTCCGGCTTCGCCGGCGGCACCGGGGTCACCACCTACGCGGAAAACATCGGCGTGATGGCCGTCACCAAAATCTACTCGACGCTCGTGTTTGTGATCGCCGCGCTGATCGCGCTGGTGCTCGGTTTCTCGCCGAAGTTCGGCGCAGTGATCCAGACCATTCCGGGGCCGGTGCTGGGCGGCGTGTCGATTGTCGTATTCGGGCTGATTGCCGTGACCGGCGCGCGTATCTGGGTCGTCAACAAGGTGGACTTCTCGGACAACCGCAACCTGATCGTCGCCGCCGTTACGCTGGTGCTCGGCGCCGGTGACTTCTCGCTGAAACTGGGCGGCTTTGGACTGGGCGGGATCGGCACCGCGACGTTCGGCGCGATTATTCTTTATGCGTTGTTGCGTCGTAAGCCGGCTCAACAGCCGGCGGTTTAGGCGGGTCCGCGTTGACGCGCCGACTGCTTTGGCTGCTCAAGCCTTCGCACGTCCGCGAGTGATCAACGCGTTCTCCGTCAGGTCCACTTCCCGCATCAGCTTGCTGAGCGTCTCGTCGTTGATCTTCTGCGTATTGCGTAGCGATACCAGCACAGCACGCTCGGCGCGCATCGCCGCCAGCTTCATCTGAAATTCGAGGGCCTCCGCGCGACGGGCCCGTTCGCTCGGCGCGGTCTTCTCGTCACCGAGGGTAGCGAGGCGCCGGCGGTAGATATCCATCACGCGTGCCGTCACATCTGTCGCATACGCCGAGGCCGATTCGTCGAGATCGGCGGTGGCGGTTTCGTGCAACTGGTCGACAGCCCGGATCGCCGCCTGTGCGGCGAGTTTGCGGGCGAAGCGCTCTTCGGCTGCGTGCGGATCGCGCCCGCGCCGCCAGCCGCGCAGCAGCAGCGGCAGTCCGACTACTGCTAGCAGCAACGACAGCAGAATCACACCTGACGCGATAAAGATCGCGAGGTCTCGACCGGGCAACGGTGCGCCGTTGGGCAGCGTTTCAGGCAGTGCAAGGATACCGGCCATCGTGATCGCACCGCGCACGCCCGCCAAGGTGGTGACCGCGACGGTCCGCATGCCGGGCACCGCGCTGGTAAGGCCCCGCTTCGCAGCGCCGCGGCTCGCATACCAGCGCAACAGCCAGACCCACACGAAACGCAGTGCATACAGCGCCACCGCCACGGCCGCGACGTAGCCGATCAACAGGGCCATCTGTTCGTTGCTGGTCTCGTGTGCGTTGATCAGCGCGCGCCCGAGGATATGCGGAAACTGCAGGCCGAGCAGAATGAACACCATCCCGTTGAAGACGAATTCGATCATCGTCCAGGTGCTGGTCGTGCGCACGCGCGAGGCCACCGGCCCGATGTTCGCGATGCTGGTGTAGTTCATCATCATCCCGGCGGCCACGGCGGCGAGAATGCCCGACCAGCCGAAATGCTCCGCAAACAGATACGCGGCAAACGGGATCAGCAGGGTCATCACCACGCCCGGCGCTGGATCGCCCTCTTCGTTGACGCTCAGGAAGCGCCCGGAGACCACGCTGAAAAGCCAACTCACCGCAGCGCCGGTCGCCATTCCGCCCGTGGCGATGATCACGAAGCTGACCGATGCATCGCGCAGCGAAAACACCCCCGTCAACGCGGCCGCAATGGCGAATTTCAACGCCACGAGGCCAGACGCATCGTTCATCAGCGCCTCGCCTTCGAGGATGTGCATCAGGTTCGCCGGAATCTGGTCCTTACCCGCGATGCCGGTGAGCGCGACTGCGTCAGTCGGCGACAGCACTGCTGCCAGCGCGAAAGCTACCGGCAATGAGATCTCCGGCGCGAGTGCATGGATGAAGTAGCCGACCGCCAGCACCGTCATAAAGACGAGTCCGAACGCGAGCAGCAGGATCGAGCGGCGCGCCATGAAAAACTCGCGCTTCGGGATGCGCCATCCATCCGCGAACAGCAGCGGCGGAATAAAGAGCATCATGAAGATTTCCGGATCGAAGCTCACGTGCAATCCGAGCCGCGGCCACGCGAGCACCGCGCCGATGGCGATTTGCACGAGTGGCAAGGGCAGCTTGAACGGCAGCGCACGGGTGCCGATACCGGAGACGGCCACCGCAAGCAGCAGGATCAGAACGGTGAAGACTATTTCCATCTGGATCGCTTTATCGGAGACGGTGCCGGCTGACGGGATGAGGGCGGAACTGGGGCAGCAGCCTGGAAGTTTAGCCTGGGGCGGGGTGACGCTGTCGCGAGGCTTACAGTGGCACAACGTGCGCGAGCAGCAAATCTGACCGCCTACCAACGAAGGAGCGCGCACCGCTATGGTGCGTCGTGCGCCTCGACGCGACGCAAGAAGCTTTTGTCGGTGCAGCGGTGGATGCAAATTTCGTTTGTACGTGCGCCAGCGTGCGCATGGAGCTTGCTTAAGGAGTAAATAAGACGCACATTTTGAGAGATGACGCCGTGGTTGTTCGCCTCCGCGATCGGACCGGCCCAGCTCTCGCGTGAGAGGGATGCATGACGATTGCGCAACAGGAAAGAACGAGCGCCGCGCCGCCGCACGGCTTTGAAGTCAGTGTGACTTCGGGGTTGGAACGCTACTCGGTGCGACACGGGGAACTGGAGTTGACGAGCGTTTTTCAGCCAATCTTCAGCTTGTCGCACATGCGCGCGGTTGGCTACGAGGGTTTGCTGCGCGCCCACGACGCGCTGGACCGGCCGGTGTCGCCGCTAGACGTGTTTGGGCAGGCCGCGCGAGTGGGCGATGTGCTGCAAGTGGACCGCCTCGCCCAGGCGCTGCATCTGGAAAATTTCCGGGTGCTGGGCGCGGAGACGGAGTGGCTGTTTCTGAACGTGCACCCCGGCGCGCTGACTGATCCGTATCACGCCGCCGCGCTGCTCGCGAATCTGCGGCGGCTTGACCTGCCTCCCCGGCGCATCGTGCTCGAAGTGCTCGAACAGCGCGCGGAAGATCTGGAACGTCTGGCCGAAGCCGTGCGTCGCTTCCGTGAATTGGGCTTTTTGATCGCGCTCGATGACTTTGGCGCCGGGCATTCGAATGTCGAACGGATCTGGCAACTGAACCCGGACATTGTGAAACTCGATCGCATCATGCTTTCGCATGCCGCACACCGCGCCGATATGGCGACGATCCTGCCGGGGCTCGTGTCCCTGTTGCACGAGGCGGGCAAACTGGTGCTGATCGAAGGGGTGGAGACTGAACATGAGGCGCAGATGGCACTCGCCTGCGACGCCGATTTCGTGCAGGGTTTTTTCTTTGGCCGGCCCAGCCCGGGCTCAGCGGACGGTCCTCAGGCTGTGACCTGCATCAGCGAAGTCACTGAGCGCTACCGGACCCAAACCGAGGCACGCGAGCGCCGTAATGCGAGCCGTCTCGCGCCGTATATCCGCGCTTTTGAGCGGGCGGCGGAACGGCTGGCTGCGGGCGAACCGCTCGACGAGGTGTGCTGGAATTTTCTCGCGCTCGACCATGCGGCGCGTTGCTTCCTGCTGGATGCCAAAGGCCGTCAGGCGGGACGCAATGTAGTGCTGCGCGCCGACCGTGCCGCCCACGAGACACGCTTCTTGCCGCTCGCCGATGCGCAGGGCGCGAACTGGCTGCGCCGTCCTTACTTTCGCGCGGCGATCAATGCGCCGGAACGGGTGCATGTGACGCGGCCGTATCTGTCGATCAACGAGGCGCTGCCATGCGTGACGTTGTCGGTGGCGACGCATGTGGGTGAGCAGACGTGCGTGCTATGCGGCGATATTGACTGGGTGGAGGAAGAGCGGTTCTGAGATCATGTCGGTTTTCACGACCCACTTGTCTGGCCGCCATGTCTCAATCATCCGTTTTGCTGGAAGTCATTGCCACCACCGTTGCCGATGCGCGGCTTGCCGTACAGGCGGGCGCCGACCGCCTTGAACTGATCACCGCAACGGGTGAAGGCGGGTTGACGCCGAGTGTGGGGTTGATCGAGGAAGTGGTCGGTGTGGGCGACTGTCCCGTCAATGTGATCGTGCGTCCGCACAGCCGCTCATTTGTATTCGACGCCGACGACTACGCGGTGATGCTGCGCGACGTGCAAGCGGTCAAAGCGGCGGGGGCGCATGGTGTTGTGATCGGGATGCTGACGCCTGACGGTGAAATCGATCGTGAGGGTCTCGCCCGGGTCATTGACGCGGCGGACGGCCTCGCCATCACTTTCCATCGGGCCTTTGACGAAGCGCGCGACCAGCGCCGCGCGCTCGATGTGCTGCTCGGCTTTGACGCGGTGACGAATGTGCTGACCTCGGGTGGCAAACCCTCGGCGCTCCAGGCCGAAGCGACGATTCGCGCGCTGGTGAAGCAGGCCGAAGGCTCAAATTGCACGGTGCTCGCAGGCGCCGGGTTGACGGTCGACTCGGTGGCCGGTTTCGTGCGGGCCACTCAGGTCAAGGCGGTGCACTTTGGGTCGGGCGTGCGGGTGGACGGCAACGCAATGGCGCCGGTGGACCCGCAACGGGTCGCCCGGGTGAGGTCGCTGCTGGATAACGCATAGCTCGCCTATACCGGATTCGCCGCCGTGAAGCTCTTGAACGCGGCGTAGGCCGGTGTCTTCGTCGCTCCATCCGTTTCGATCAGCCCGAAATCATCACTCGACGCAGTGCTGATCAACTCATACAACATGATCGACTGCAGGTTGTACTGCGTGCGCACCGAGTAATACTCGTTCAATCTGCCCGTTACGTATGACGCCTGGGCCGCTGGCGAATCGCTTGGCACGAAGCCCCATTCGGTCAGCCAGATCGGCAGACCAAACGATTGCGCGAGAATCTCCAGCACGTTGATATTGCCGTTCGCCCCTGCGCCTTGAATGTCGCCCGAGCTTTCGTACCAGTGATACATCGTGACGTCCCAGCGGACCGGGGTCGCACCGCTCACACCCGTCGGCGAACCATCCGGTGTGATGCCGTTCCACAGCATTTGCAGCGCCGGATAGGCCAGTGGTACGCCCACGTCGACGCCGCATTGGATGGTAGGGTCCACCGACTTCACGCCGTCGATCATGCCGCGAATCACGCCACGATAAGCGGGCCAGTAAGCCGGGTTGAAATCGCTGAATGAACTCCCCGGTGGGGTGCTGACGAGACCGCCCGCGTCGAGTTCGTTGCCGCACTCGATGTACTTCACCAGCCCCTTGAGCGGTGTCGCCACCGACACGGCAAGCTGATAGCCAAGGTTGTAGGCGTCGGTCTCCGTCCCCGACTGGTTGAGGAACACCGGGAGCATGCACGGCAGGATCGATACGCCACTGTTGGCGAAGGCGCCCGTCAATATATTCGCGAGCAATTGCGCGTCATTCTGGTTATAGACGTCGGCGCGATAGTTGTTCACGCCAAGGTCTTGCAGCAGGGCCAGTTGCTCGGCGGGCGTGACTGTCGCGTAGACGCCCGAGGTGTACGCCATGTGCCCGTTCATGCCGTAGAAGAGCGAAGTAACGGGCGGGGTGCTCGTGGTGCTGCGCGGGTCCGACGACACGCTCCAGCCATTGTTTCCGCTGACGTACCAGTTGCCCGATCCATCTTCGGCGTACACCGTGTGGTTCCAGTACAGCAGCAACGTCGATGTCGCGGGGAAGTCGGTGTCGACCGCGGCTTTCAGCACGGCACCATTCGATAGCGTCCACTGGGCGCCAGCGCTGTCGATTATCGCGCTGGCGGGTGGGATCGTCGTACCGGACGTTGATTCGGTTGCAGCGCTGCTGGTGCCTGAAGGAGTAGAGGTGCCCGAGGTATCCGTAGTACTGCTGGTGTTCTGCGTGCCGCTGCTTCCGGTAGTTGTGCCACTCACCGTGGTCGTGCCGGTGGAGGTGGCGCTGCTGGTGTTTGTGCTTGTGTTGGCCGGGTTAGTGCTGTTGCTGGTATTGACGCTCGTCGACGCGCCTGCCCCGGAAGCGCCCCCGCCTCCGCCACACGCGGCTAATGCAAGAGTGCCCGCACCCGCAAGCAGTCCACTCAAAAACTTGCGTCGCGACGCCGGAGCGTCCACAACACTGGATGGCCGCATACGCGCGCGCGAGAACAGAAGCGCGGCGTCGATTGGCGTCCGGACGCGATTATCCCGTGACATCGTTAGTCATCCTTATTCAATCTGAGCATGCGACGCATGGACGTGCGTCAGCATTCAGGTAATAACGGGTAAGGAATGACGTCGTTGTAGGTTCGCGGGTGTGATGGCGATATGGACGCATTGCGCAGCCCTTAGCCGGGCTGCGGCATGCCAGTGGCATGCGCGTCGCATCGCCGATGGCCATGCTTCACGTTGGCCGGCGTCTTTCCGTCGATGCCTCTATAACGGCAAGTTTCGCGATTGCTTGAGAGGGAGAATCCAAAAACCGGACGCAGCCACTTGTGGGTAGAAATCAGCCCAAGGTGGTGCGTCCGTTGTCCCGTTTAAAACTTCAGTTCGCCGCGTTCACTTCGCCACCACCACCGGAATTCCCCGCAAAGTTCCCGCGCCCTTTACTTCCTCCAACGCCTGTTTGACCGCCGCGCCGGTCGCCGCTTCAATCTGCAGACGCGAGGCCAGTTCGCGCTCGCTGCGCTTCACGCCAGCCAGATTCGCCAGCTTCACATGTCCGTAGCCCCGCACGCGGGCGTGCAGGTCGGCGAGCTTGACGATCTCTTCGACATTGTTTGCATCGAGCTTCGCCAATGCGCGTTGCAGGGTCGTTTCGTAATCGTCAGCGAGTTCACGTTCCATCCTGCGTTCGAGCGTGCGTCCGAACGGATCGAGCATCGTGCCGCGCAGTCCGCGGAATTTCGCCATCGTGCCGAGCACCGGCCACATCCATTGGCCGAAGGTCTTTTTGACCGGTTTCGCGCCATGCTGGGGACGCGACAGGGTTGGTGGCGCGAGATTGAACTTGATGCCGAAGTCCTTGCCGGCCACGCCTTCGAATTGCGCTTCGAGCGCTGTGCGGAATGCGCTGTCCGTGTGCAGACGCGCGACTTCGTATTCGTCCTTCACGGCCAGCAGGCGATAAAACGTTGTCGCAACCGCACGGGCGAGGCGATCGCCTGTGGCGCTGCCAAGTGCGGCTTCGGCACGTCGTGCAGCATCCACCAGCGTGCGATAACGCTGCACGTAGCGTTCGCCGCCATATGCATCCAGTCGTGCTTCGCGATGCGCGATCACCTGGTCGAGTGTCTCAATGCGCACCGCTTCCTGGGAGGTATGGCGCGCCTGCCACAGCGATTCGAGCGCAGCCGGATCGGCAGCAGCCAGACGGCCCACTGAAAAAGCCAGTTGATTCATCTGCACTGCGACGTTATTCAGTTCGATTGCACGCATCATCGCGCCGAACGACACTGGTACTAACCCAAGCTGCCACGCAAAGCCGAGCATCAGGATATTGGCGCCGATCGTATCGCCGAGGAAACGCGTCGCGAGTGCCTGCGCATCGCAGGTCGACATGCGTTCTTCGCCAGCCGCGTGACGCATCTTGTCGATCAATGCGTCGGCATGCAGGTTGGCGTCCGGGTTTTGCACGAAAGTCGCGTTCGGGATGGCATGCGTATTCACAACGATGCGTGTGCGGCCGTGACGCACGGTCTGCAGCGCATCGGAACTCGCGCCGACCACCATGTCACAGGCGAGCAGCACGTCGGCCTGCTGGGTGTCGATGCGCACCTGGTTGAGCCACTCATCGCGCGCCGCGAAGCGCACGAATGACAACACCGAGCCGCCTTTCTGCGCAAAGCCCATGAAGTCGAGCACCGACGCACTCTTGCCTTCCAGATGCGCGGCCATGCTGATCAACGCGCCTACTGTGACGACGCCCGTCCCGCCCACGCCGGTAATCAGGATGTCGTACGGCGCGGCGTCGAGCTGCGTGGTGGGCGCAGGCAAGGCGTCGACGCGCGCGGCCAGTGCGGCTGCATCGAACGCAGCGCCGACAGCCTTTTTCAGCTTGCCGCCTTCGACCGTCACGAAGCTTGGACAAAAGCCGTTCACGCATGAGTAGTCCTTGTTGCACGACGACTGATCGATGCGGCGCTTGCGGCCCAGCGCCGTTTCAACCGGCTCGACCGACAGGCAATTCGATTGCACGCCGCAGTCGCCGCATCCTTCGCACACTTCCTCGTTGATAAACAGGCGCTTGTCCGGATCGGGGAATTCGCCTTTCTTCCTGCGGCGGCGCTTTTCGGCCGCGCAGGTTTGATCGTAGATCAGCACGGTGACGCCGTCGGTGTCGCGCAGTTCGCGTTGCACGGCATCGAGTTCGCTGCGATGGTGGAACGTGGTGCCTTGCGGAAACTGGCCGTGATGGCCATCGTACTTTTCCGGCTCGTCGCTTACTACGACGAAGCGCGAAACTCCTTCCGCTTCGACCTGCCGCGCGATCTGCGGCACCGAGATGCTGCCGTCGACCGGTTGGCCGCCGGTCATGGCCACCGCGTCGTTATAGAGGATCTTGTAGGTGATGGTTGCCTTGGCCGCGACCGCCTGACGAATCGCCAGAATGCCGGAGTGAAAGTAGGTACCGTCGCCGAGATTCTGGAACACGTGACGCGTCTTCGTGAACATCGAGTGCGAAGCCCAGTCGACGCCTTCGCCGCCCATCTGGATGAGGCCCGTGGTGTCGCGCTCCATCCATGACGCCATGAAGTGGCAGCCAATCCCCGCTTGTGCGATCGAACCTTCGGGCACTTTCGTCGAGGTGTTGTGCGGGCAGCCCGAGCAGAAATACGGCGTGCGTTTCACCGCATCCGCTTCGTTGGAGAGAATTTGCGGCGCGACCAGATCGACCACCCGTTCGCGGCGATCGAGCGCGGGCTTGTGCCGCGCCAGCCAGTTCGCGAACACGGGCAGAATCCGCGAAGGCCGCAACTCACCGAGTGCCGACAGCAGCATCGAGCCATCTTGCGCGTGCTTGCCGATCACCACCGGCCGCGCGCCGTCTTGCCGGTTGTACAGATAGTCCTTGATCTGCTGTTCAATGACCGGCCCTTTTTCCTCGATCACCAGCACTTCAGACAGGCCACCTACGAACGTATCGATGCGCGTCATCTCCAGAGGAAACGATAGACCGACCTTATAGATCCGCACGCCAGCCGCTTCGAGATCACCGACCGTGAGATCGAGGCGGCGCAGCGCCTCCATCAGATCCAGATGCGCTTTTCCGCACGTGACGATGCCGACGTTTGCATGAGGGCTCGGCGCAATCCATTTGTCGATGCTATTCGTGCGCGCGAAATGGCGCACGGCGTCGAGCTTGGCGGCGAGCCGCGCTTCGATGGTGAGGCTCGGCAGATCGGGCCAGCGGTTATGCAGGCCGCCGGCGGGTTCATGAAAATCCTGCGGCGTTTCCCATTGCGTTTGCAGCGCGTCGAGGTCCACCGTTGAACCGGATTCGACAGTCTCTGAAATCGCCTTGTAGCCCACCCACGCGCCGGAGAATCGCGACAGCGCCCAACCGTACAGCCCGAACTCAAGCATGTCGGCAACGTTCGACGGATTCACCACCGGCATATGCCACGCCATCAACGCAAAGTCGCTCTGATGCGGCATCGAAGACGACACGCAGCCGTGGTCGTCCCCGGCCACCACCAGCACACCGCCATGCGGTGACGAACCATACGCGTTGCCATGTTTGAGCGCATCCCCCGCACGATCCACGCCCGGGCCCTTGCCGTACCACATCGCAAACACGCCTTCGACGGTGCGCTCCGGGTCCGATTCGACGCGCTGCGTGCCAAGCACAGCCGTGCCGCCGAGTTCCTCATTGATCGCGGGCAGAAAGCGAATGTCACTCTCCGCGAGCAGTTTCTTCGCCTTCCACAACTGCTGGTCGACCATCCCAAGCGGCGAACCGCGATAGCCGCTGACAAAGCCGGCGGTGTTCATGTCACGGCGCTTGTCGAGCGAGCGCTGCATCAACACGAGACGGACCAGTGCCTGCGTGCCGGTGAGAAAAATGCGGCCGCGCGTCGCGGTGAGGTTATCCGAGAGCTTGTAATCGGCCAAGGCGGGCGTGCCGTCGATGGGCAGGCGAGCTGTCATTGTGAGTCTCCGTTGTTATGCCTTCGCGCGTGTGCGTGGGGACCACAAGGTGAGGACCGAACCGGATCGCGTCGAAAGAGACTCTATTTTTTAACGCCGATTGGAGAATATTTTTGCTAGTTTGCGGCTGAGTCCGCATAAAGAAGCGAAGTGCTACGCGATTTTGTCCCTTTTTGAGTCAGATTTTCGCGACGTGGGCTGGATTAACGGATTGAAAGGGATGAGCGCGCTATTTTCACAGGGGCGCCCGCTCGCCGCGCGCACAACATTGAGTTACGCTGAAGAATCCATGTTTCCCACCGAGCCGCCGATGAAACTCTATTACTGGCCGAAAACGAGAGCCTTTCGCGCGCTTTGGATGCTGGAAGAGATCGGCGCGCCATATGAACTGGTGCGGGTGAACATTCGCGCGGGCGAGCAGGGCGCTCATGACTTTTGCCGCGTCAATCCCATGACGAAGCTGCCCGCGCTCGACGACCACGGCGTGCAGGTGGCCGAGTCGGGTGCGGTGCTGCTGTATCTGGCGGACCGGTTTCCCGGCGCAAATCTGGGCGCTACGCTGGATGATCCGTTGCGCGGCCGTTTCCTGCAGTGGCTGTTCTTCACACCCGGTTGCCTCGAACCCGCCATGGCTGAAAAGATCATCGGCTCAGCCGGCAATACCTTCAGCTTCGGCTGGGGCGACTTCGATCGCGTCAGGCATGCCGTCGAAAGTGCGCTGGAAGAAGGGGAATGGCTTCTCGGCGAACGCTTCACCGCGGCGGATCTGCTATTGGCCGGAACGCTGCAGATCGCTTTCATGGCGAAGCTGCTGGAGCCGAAAGGCGTGATCGGCGATTACGTCGAGCGCGCTGTCTCGCGCGACGCGCATGTGCGCGCGGTGGCCGTCGAGCAGCGCGAACTGGCGGCACTAAAGCATTGACGTGGCGTTTTTACGGGGAAGAGGCGCGTTGAATGACGCGGCCACTGCTGCAACGCCGAACGTTGCTGTCGCTGTTCAGGCGGGTGTCGAGCGCGGCTTGACCGTTTCTGAAGGCGGCAACGGGGTGAGCGGTACGACGTCATGGAAATTGGCGTAGTCGACATGCGTCACGCCGTCCTCTTCGTGGATCAGATCCACATAGGCGTGCTGCCAGCGAATCTCCGCGCCGGTCCACGCATGGCGCGCCTGCATGATCTGTGAGGTGGTTTCGTCGGAGCCCTCAATGGTGATCAGCAAGGATGCGCCGCTTGCTGCAAGCGTCTCCGCAGTTTCCCCGAACAGCGGACTGGTATCGTCGATCACGTGCATCATCACCCAGCTCAGCAGAAACATGGGCTGATGGTCTCGCACCAGTTTCAGATCGTAGATTTTGAGCGACGTAAACCCTTCGATGGTGGTTTCGCGGCGCATCATCCGCATCTTGGCGTGGGCTTCGGCGATGACGTTCTGGCGCGCGTTGGCGGCCCGCATCGCGAGGGTCATGCGTCCTTCGAGGGGCCGCACGATCGCGTAGCGGGCAAACATGATCATGGCGCGGGGCCGCGAGAAGCGCGCGAAAATCAAACCGGTCGCCAAGGCGATGCCCGACATTCCGACAAAAATCTCGAGCGTGGCGATCAGATGGCCGTACATCGTCTGCGGATGCATGTCGCCATAACCGACCGTGGCGAGCGTTTCAACACTGAAAAAGAATGCGCCCATGAATTCGGGCGGATATTGATTGGCGATGGGCTTGGTGCCGAGCATGTACAACGATGCAAAGGTGGTGTTGAGCAGCAGGAAAATAACCGCGAGTGACACGAAAAAGGTCGGCCACCTCACCACCAGCGCCCGGTGATACAGATCTTGCCAGAAGCGCATGGAGATGCCATGCACGTACACCACGCGCGAGTTCAACTCCACCCGGTGGCCACGCTGTCCCGCGTACTTTCCCGATGAGCTTGCGGCCCCGCGAGTGCCGGTGGTGCGGTCTGAGGTGTCAATGGCCATTGCGCGTTCGTGAACATGAAAACGCGCAGAGCGTAGCATGCCTTAACGGTTTGGGTTTGGTGCCCTGCGGCAGCGTCAGATCTGCGTGAAATAAACCGGCATCGGAGTCACGGGAACGTACGCGGCTTCGGAATCCCCGCTCCGTGTTCAATATCTGCGACGGCCTGGCGGTGCGCGGCTTCTATCGCGTCGGTTTCGTTCGGGAATCCAGCGTCCCCGCCGACGGTGGTCCACACCTGCACTGCGTGGTCGCGATGGCGGATTTCATACTCCGCGTCCCAGCGTGCGCCTTGCAGTTCGAGCGGGCGCACATGGATCGCATACACGCCGTAGAGGAAGAGCTGATCGGTCATCTTCGCCTCCTGCCGGTTGGTTCGGAACAGGCGCCGCACGCAACGAGTAGTAATCGGCGCACGCGACGCCCGGTCTGCCTAGAATTCGATTTCGCCGAGGATCCGGTGGGCCAGCGCTTTCGCTTCTTCAAGCGCCTCTTCCTCGGTGGCCGAGGTGGCCTCGACTTCGTAGACGGTGTTCTCCAGTTCGCCGCCCTCGTCGCGTGCCAGCGCGACGATACCCCGGAACTCTCCGCCCTCTACGGGAACCACCGCTGCGGTGGCCGTGTAGAGCCCTTTGGTATAGGTGACGTCCTCCATGATGCTTCTCCTTCAAGGGGGAGATTCAATCGTAGCACGCCGTCTTTAGACTCACCGGCCCGCGCGTTGGCGACAGCGCCCCCTGCGAGGCGCGGCAAGACCGAGACTCGCGGACGTCAGCTTTCGAGCAACGCCACCACTTCATCGAGCGACGGCGAGTGCGCGCCCGAGTGACGGCAAGCGGCGGCGCCTGCCGCCAGCGCAAATGCCAGATGCTCGGCCCACGTGCGTTGCGGCGCGGTCATCTTGCTGAACAGCAAACCGGCAATCGACGCATCGCCCGCGCCGACCGTATCGGCGACTTCGACGCGCGGCGGTTGGGCTTCGATCATCGTATCGCCGTCGATCAACGTGGCCTTCTCCGAGCCGCGCGTCACCAGCACCGTGGCGGCGGGGTTCATGGCGCGCAACTGGGCGAGCGCATCGGCTTCGCTGGTTTTGAAGAGCAGGCGCAGATCTTCATCGGAGACCTTGATCAGGTCGGCGAGCGCGGCCATCTTGCGCAGCGTCGGCTCGTAGCCGTGCTCCATCAGATTGCGGTAATTCGGGTCGAAGCTGATCTTCACGCCGCGCGAACGCAATTCCGCAGCCAGTTTCGCAAGCGTGTCCCCGAGCGGCTGGCGCACGAGACTGATACAGCCAAAGTGGGCCCACTTCACTTGGCCCATCCAGCCCTCGGGCAGGAGCGCCGGATCGAAGGCGAGGTCGGCGCCGTTCTCACCCATGAAGAAGTACGCGGGCGGATGCGTCTGATGGACGATCGCCAGCAGCGGCGGCCGCTCGACGCGCTGCATGAAACGCATGTCGAGGCCGGCCGCGACGCTCGCATTCCAGAGTTCGTCGGAGAAGTTGTCGGTGCCGAGCGAGCCCACGCAGGCCGTAGGCAAGCCGAGTCGCGCCACCGCACGCGCCACGTTCCAGCCGGCGCCGCCCGGGTGCGATACCCATTGCGAGTCGCCGGTACGGACGAGGTCGGTGAGGATGTCGCCGGGCGAGACAAAGAGGGGGAATTCGGTGGTCGCGGTCATGGTGCTCACCTCGCGGATTCGTTCGGGGCCGATGTTGCGGCCGGATTGGCATCCGGCAATGCATGCGCGAGCACTTCGTAGCACGCGCCCATCGTGTGGTAGTCGGTCTTGCCGGCTGGGCTCTTTTCGTCGCTGTATTTGCGGTTGTCGCACGTGAGGATGCGATACCACGCGCCGTATTTGTGGTCGACAAAATGCGCCCAGCTATAGCGCCAGATTTCGTCGTACCAGTCCCAGAAGCGTTCGTTTCCGGTGCGCTTGCCGAGCAGCGCGGCGGTCGCGAAGGTTTCCGCCTGGACCCAGAAATACTTGTCGTGATCGCACACCGTGCCGTCCGGGCCAAAACCATAATAGAGCCCGCCGTGGTCATCGTCCCAGGCGCGCGTCATGGCCGCGTCGAACAGTTCGATGGCACGCGGCAGCAGCCAGGGCAGCGGGCGGTGGCGCTCGAGAATCAGCAGCAGCTTGGCCCACTCCGTCTGATGGCCGGGCTGGAAGCCCCACGGACGGAAAATGTTCGAGCTGTCTTCCTCGTTGTAGTGCCAGTCCACCGACCAGTCCGCATGGAAATGCTCCCACACCAGCCCTTGCGAGAGCTTGGCCTGGCGCAGCGTGATGTTCGACGCCACCCGTTCCGCGCGGTCCAGGTATACGAGGTGGCGGGTCGCTTCGTAGGCGGCGAGCAGCGCCTCGGTGGTGTGCATGTTCGCGTTCTGGCCACGGTACGAACTCACACGCCAGTCCTGGGTTGCCTCGTCCGCGTAGAGTCCGGCCGCGGCATCCCAGAAGCGGTGTTCCATCAGTTCAAAAGTGGCGCCGATCATGGGCCGCGCTTCTTCGATCCCGGCCATCGCTGCGTGCGAATACGCGAGCAGCACGAAGGCGAGACCGTAGCAGTGACGCGTGGCGTCGAGCGTCCGCTTCGTGCCGTCACGCCATTCAAGCTCCCAGTCATAGCCGGCGTGCTCGGGATCCCAGTGCACGTCGCGCAGGAAACTCAGGCCGTGACGCGCGTACTCGAGATGCTTTGGATCGCCAAACTCGCGGAACGCCATAGCGTAGTTGAAGACGTAGCGGCAACTGCTAACGAGATGGCGTGTGCTGCGGTCGTAGATCGAGCCGTCATCGCGGAAGAAGTGATAGAAACCGCCGCTCGGGTCGAACACGTTGGGTGCGTAGAAACGCAAAGTGTCCTGCACATGGGCGTGCAGGAAGTCGCGATCGCGGAAGCTGGCGACGGCAGGCACCGGCGGCATGCCGGCTGCGGATTGAGGTTGAGGCGTATCGGATTGCGTCATGGCTTTTTCACCGAGGTACTGGCACGGGCAATGAGATGGACGGGCAAGCGGACTTCGAGTTCGGCAGGCGAGTCTTCGAGCAGCAGTTCGACGCCGCGTCGGCCGAGCGCTTCCTTGTCAACCGAGATGGTCGACAAGGGCGGCGTGGCGTGAGCGGCGGCGGGGATGTCGTCGAAACCGATGATCGCAATGTCCTGCGGAACGCGCAGACCGCGCGTGAGACAGACGCGTAGCGCGGCGAGCGCAGCGGCGTCGTTGTAGGCAAACACAGCGTCGGGGCGCTTATCAGTGGCGCCGGGCGCATCGAGCAGCCGTTGCATGGCGAGCGCGGCGCCGGTGTCGGGGTCGAGGCCGGCGTCGATGGTCACTTCGAGCGACGGGTCGAACAACAGACCCGCTTCAAAGAACGCGCGTCGATAGCCGAGGGCGCGCTGCGCGATGCTGAAATGCGCAAGCGAACCGCCGATAAAGGCGATGCGCTCGTACTTCTGGGCGAACAGATGGCGCATCGCCAGTTCGGCGCCGCCAGCGTTGTCAAGATTCACCGAGCGCAGGCCGGGCGCCCACAGGTCGATCAACACGAGCGGACGCTGCATGGCGACCAGCGTGGTGAGCGTCTCCGGCTCCACAAACCCGGCGACGGCGACGGCATCCGGCGCGTGCAGGCGCATCTGCTGGATCACGTCTTCAGTGGGGCCGGCAGTTAGCACCGACGGCACGATGCCGCGTTCGCGGCAGGCGTCCTCGACGCCGTGCAGGACGTGCGAAAAGAACGGACTGACCGCAAAGTTGTTGTGATGGCGATGCAGCAGAAAGGTGAGCCGGCGGATACGCGGGCGTAACTGGGCAGCGTCGTAGCCGAGCTGGCGCGCGGCCTCGACGACCCGCAATCGGGTGGCGTCAGAGAGTCCCGGCTGATTCTTCAGCGCGCGGGAAACGGTGCCGATCGACACGCTGGCTGCACGGGCGACATCGCGGATGGTTGTTGCCATCGGAGTGGGCGGTGAGTTGGGCTGGCCTGGGCGGCCGTTATCGAGTTTCGGGATTGTATAGTAAAACGCGATCAAAATTGCCGTGTTTAGCGTGATTTGATACGCGTAAATACCAGTAGGTAGGGACCAGAATGGGGTTATCGGCGTTTAGTAAAATTTACTAAACAGTGCGGCGAACGAGGGTTTGGGGTGTCTCTCGATGACCTTGCCAGTCACGCGGCGAGGTCCGACGCGAAGCGCCAACGGTGGGCGACGAAAGAGTGAGGAGGGAGCGAGGGGGGCGTCGCGCCATGCAGGCGCGGGCTTATCCGAGGTGGGCCTGTGGCGCGAGCCCCGTGGAGTGTTCAGCGAGGTCCCCAATGATGCGGCTAACGAAATGCCTTGCGACATTCTAGGTGACGAACTCAGTCACGCGTGTGGTGATGCGCCTCCGCTTGCCCCCTCAATAACGCAGCACTCTCCTTGGCATCGATCAACACAAACCCCGTCGCATCCTGTTTCGCGCGGCGCTTTGCCACTGCCGCTACCGATGCAATCTCCTCGCTGCTATACAGCGCCGGGCCGCCGTCAGGCTCGACCCGCACACAGCCAATCGCCATCGTCACAAATCCGAAGAAGGTGGCGTTGCCGCGTCGGTCCTCGCCACGAATGCCGCCCGCGAGGCGGTCTGCGGGAGCGTAGAAACGCATCACGCCTTTGTTGAACGCGTGAATCGCACGCATCACGCGTTCTTGCCAGTCCTCACTCTGAAACAGGATCAGGAAGTCATCGCCACCCACGTGGCCGAGGAAGTCGCGGGTCGGGTCGCACACGTCAGCCAGCACGGCAGCGGCGAACTTCAGCACTTCGTCGCCCTGCCAGTAGCCGTACTGGTCGTTAAAGGGCTTGAAATGATTCAGGTCGACATAACAGGCATAGAAGCCCGCGTTGTTGTCGACAAGCCGCGCGATGTGCGAGCTGATCGGGATGTTGCCCGGCAGGAACGTCAGCGGGTTCGCGTAGCGCGCCGCTTCGATCCGCACTTCAGTGACCGCGCGTACGAGCTTCTCACCCGTGCCCAGCCCCACGTATTTGCCATCGTCGGTGATGACAAATCCGTCGGCCAGATAGCGCTGGTCGTCGCTGGCGAGGAGCTTGGCCATCTGCTCGACCGTCATGGATTTCTCGATGATCACCGGTGACGCATTTGCAAACAGAAGACAGGGGCGCTTGCCGAACAGCTCACGGTGATATGGCAGCGCATACCGTTCCATGAAAGCGCGCCGGTTGATCAGCGCGACCGGTTCGTCATGTTCGACCACGGCCACGGCGTGCAGGTCGGGCAAACGGTTGAACAGTTCGAGCACGTCGTTATTGGTGGCGCGGCGCTGCAACGACGGCGCGCGCACCAGCATTTTCGCGGACGCCATGCCGCCTGAGGGCGACGCGCTGACCGTGCGGGTGGCTTCAGGAAAGACCGCGATATGGCCGGCGCGGATCGCTTTCCGGACGTCGTCCGCCACCATGCGGGCCGGTTGCGCGCTTGGACGGCCGAAGAAATAACCCTGGCCGCAACCAATCCCCATGTCGCGTACGACGATCAGGTCGGCTTCGTTCTCGATCCCCTCAGCGACCAGTTTCGCGCCACTCGCGTTCGCAAAATGCTGCATGGCACGCACGGCTTCGAATTTCAGCGGGTCGCTCGCGATGTCGTGGATGAAAAAGCGGTCGATTTTCACCACGTCAGGTTGCAGCCGCACCCACAAATTCATGCTGGCGTTCGCGGTGCCGTAATCGTCGAGCGCGAATTGGGCGCCCGCCGTGCGTAGCGTCGCAAGGACCGGCAGGAAATTGTTGATGTCGACGATGGCGCTTTGCTCGGTGAGCTCGATCACGATGCGCTCGGGCTCCACGCCGGATTGGCGCAGCAGCGCGAGGGCGTCGTCGCGCGCATTCGCCAGATGCCGCAGCGCCCCGGCGCTGAAGTTCAGGAACAGCTTGCCGTCACACTCGGACCGGGCAAACGCCTGGATGCAGATGAGCGCAGCGGCGCGTTCGAGTTCGACCACACGGCCTTCGGCGTGGGCCTGCGCGAACAGCGCGAACGGCGATTCAAGTGGTGTGCCGGCGGGCCCGCGAATCAATCCCTCGTAGCCAAGGATCGCGCCGCCATCGAAATCGACAATGGGCTGGAACACGGCGGACAACTGACGCCGGGCGATCAGGTCCTCGATGCTCGGCGCAACGGATCGAGGGGGCGAGGAAATTGACATTGCAATCAGTTAAAGGGGTGGCTCGATGGTATATCGGCAGCGCCGCCGGCAAGTTAAGTGAACTTTTAATGACCTGTTGCACCGAAATGATGCGCACGCCCGACGCAGTAGTTGACTTATGCCATTAGGCCAGGCAGACAGCGCGCACCTTTACGCGTGAAATAACGAAAAGCCGCCCGCAGGCGGCTTTCTTTAAACAGGCTCAGGGAGAGCGCTTATGAATCTTCTTTTCGACTTTGCCCGCGAATCAGCGGCGCGCCACGGCTGCCGCGGCGCGGTCCTGAGTGGTCGCGTGAGTTTCTCCGCTGGTGTCGCGCGCGCCCCAGCGTTGCGCGAGCGCGGCGCACACCATCAACTGGATCTGGTGGAACAGCATCAACGGCAGCACCGCAGCCCCGACCGCGTGCGAAGCGAAAATGACCTTGGCCATCGGCACGCCGGCGGCAAGACTCTTCTTCGAGCCACAGAAGATGATGGTGATCTGATCCGCGCGGTTAAAGCCAAGCCGCTTGCTGGCGAAGATCGTGATGCCCAGCATCAGCGCCAGCAGCACGATATTGATCACCACCAGCCCACCCAAGGCCGCGAGCGGGGTGTGGCGCCACAAGCCCTCGTTGACGGCCTCACTGAAGGCGCCGTACACCACCAGCAGAATCGAGCCCTGGTCGACGAACTTCAGCACGCCGCGATTGCGCTCGATCCATTTGCCGATCACCGGGCGCAACAGCTGACCGGCGAGGAACGGCACGAGCAGTTGCAAAACGATGCTCCAGACCGTGTGCCACGCAGAACTGCCGCCGGCCGTTTGATTCGTCACCACGACACTGACCAGTGCCGGCGTAATGAAGATGCCAAGCAAACTCGAGGCCGAGGCACTACACACGGCGGCCGGCACATTGCCTTTGGCGATCGAGGTGAACGCGATGGACGACTGGACCGTCGATGGCAGCGTACAGAGGAAGAGGACTCCGGCGTAGAGCGCAGGCGTGACAAGGGGCGACATA
This sequence comes from Paraburkholderia sp., assembly GCF_049581445.1. Classification (GTDB taxonomy): domain Bacteria; phylum Pseudomonadota; class Gammaproteobacteria; order Burkholderiales; family Burkholderiaceae; genus Paraburkholderia. The sequence goes on from NZ_JBAURZ010000066.1 coordinate 20,603, forward strand.
AGCGGCTTGAGCGCGAGTCCGAGCAGCGGAAACAGCGCAAACGTACTCAGCAGCACGACGACATGCAAACGCCAGTGGGTCGCGCCGGCAATGATCGCTTCCCGTGACAGTTTTGCGCCGTGCAGGAAAAACAGCAGGCCCACCGCGATGTTCGTCAGCCAGTTGAAGCCGACGGCTGCCTGTCCATGCACGGGCAGCAGGCTGGCGAGGATCACGGTGCTAACCAGGCACAACGTGAAGTTATCGGGAAGCAGTTTCGGGCGAGCCATTTTCGGAATCTCAATGCGGGTGAAGCGGAAATACAGGAACGCGTGCGCTGGGGCACGGGTTATGGGCCGTAGGGGAAGCGTCCATTAGTAAAGGAAAGCGATTGAAAATGCAAATTCATTTGCCGAATTGATTAATGAGGACGGCGCATGTAAGGGCGGTTGCTGCCGCTGGTGCCCGCGTTCGACCCACTCTCAGTATTGGCGACGAGGGGCAGTCGGTCCATCTCTGTTTGCTCTTTTTGTAGACGTTTGTGAGGCCGAAGGTTCCACTCAAATCGAGCTTGGATCGGGCGCAAAAATGGAGTAGTTCAGAAGCCCTAAATGGACCTTGGCGCAAGCAATTTGTCGTGAAAAAACGTCGCAGTAACATGGTGTTACAAGGCCGTATGGGGCCTAACACTTTTTGGCTCGACACCCCATGGAGCGACCCATAAATTACTGCTCAAAGGCCATTGGGATGTGCCCCGCTGCAGAAAACCTGCAAGGGTTACGCGACTCCCGGAACAAGCCTGCCGCGGCTCGAACGGCAGGCTTCAGGCAGGACCTCGGGCAGGTGAAACATGGTGGACGCAGGGTTGTCGAAATCGACGCATTGGGTGCTGGGCGCAGTCTTCGCTGTGCTGAGTTCGCTCGCCCTTGCCAAAGGCCCGTCCATGCCGCATGGCGGTGGGTCCGGTGGTGGCTATCCGCATGCAGGTTTCCAGCATCAGGTTCATGACAACGCACGTGCGTATGCTTACCGCAACGAACATGCCACGCATGGCGTGAGCGGCGGCCACGGCGGATACAACGCAACCCAGCGGATGGCAGGACCGAACGACGCTTATCGCGTCGACAATCGTGGCTACAACCGGGATGATAGCGGCGGCTTTCAGTACGCCGGCGCCATTACGCCGGTGAGCGCCGAGACGCGCTCGGTGCCGCGTCCGCCTGAGGATGAATCGATGGTGCGTGCCGGTTCGATCCGGGCGGATGTCGCCCGGTACAACGAGGAACGTGGCGCCCCGCGCCCACCGCCCCGGCCGCCGGAATATATGTCGCGCCCACCTGGGCCGTCGCCTTATCGTAACTAGGCAGCGCTTCGCCCCTTGCGCAGACTCGCCTGTAAGCCTGACGCGCTCAGTGTTCCCTGCACTGTGTGAAACGGAGCGACAAGCGCAGCAACAAGCAGAGCAATAAACCGCGCAACGGAAAGCTCGCTCCTTTAGCAAACCCATCCCCCTCCAGCTTTCACTCTGTCAGGTAACGCTCGGCGCGCCTGACATGCAGATTCGCGTCTGTCGGAGTGACGTATTCACGCCACACTTTTCCGTGAGTGCGATGCGCAGTCTCGGCGCGAGATTTCTGCTCTTGCGCCGCGTGCGAATGATAGTCATCGGCACTGCGATTCATTCTTTGTCATTTTGCATATTGCAGGACTGGCGTGCGTTACAGGCCTTTGTAACAATCGCGGCGGCGCAGCCGCGACGACGACGGCGTCACCATTTACCAGCCCGATAAATCGCAAAACTAATCAAACCGATATACCGGCAATAACAAGACATATTTTTGTCCATAAAAATGATCCGCAAAGATGGTCCCGCCCAGATTAGCTCGGCGAACCAACGGACCACGAATAAACCGTTGGCGTGAGCTCCCCGCCGCACAGCCGCACCTTTTTGACAAAGACAGGAGAACCCATGAATACAAACACCCGCCGTGCGCTCAAAGCCACGCTCAAGGCCACACTCGTCGCGGGCCTCGTGGCTGGTGCGTCGTCGGCGTTTGCACAGTCGAGCGTGCAACTCTACGGTCAGGTCGACGAATGGGTCGGCGCGCAGAAATTTCCGGACGGCAAGAGTGCTGCGGAGGTGTCAGGCGGGGGGATGTCCACCTCCTACTGGGGCATGAAGGGCAATGAGGATCTGGGCGGCGGCTACAAGGCGATCTTCGCACTCGAAGGCTTCTTCCTCGCGCAGAACGGCCAGTACGGCCGCTTCACCGGCGACACGATGTTTTCGCGTAACGCGTATGTCGGTATCGAGTCGCCGTACGGCACGGTCACGGCTGGCCGTCTGACGACGCCGCTGTTCGTGTCAACCATTCTGTTCAACCCGTTCGTCGACTCGTACGAGTTCTCGCCGATGGTGTGGCACACCTACCTCGGCCTCGGCACGTTCCCGACTTACACGACGGATCAGGGCGTGGTGGGTGATTCCGGCTGGAACAACGCGGTCCAGTATTCGACGGCGAACTTCAATGGCTTGAGCGGCAACATCATGTATGGCCTCGGCAACACGGCCGGCGACAATGGCGCGAAGAAATGGAGCGCGCAGTTCCTGTACTTCCATGGCCCGTTTGCAGCGACTGGCGTGTATCAGTACGTGAACTTCAACGACGCGCCGGGCGACCTGACCTCGCTCGCGCAGAGCGTCGGGCTCACCAACATGAAGAGCCAGAGCGTCGCTCAACTCGGCTTGTCGTATGACCTGAAGTACATCAAGTTCTACGGCCAGTACATGTACACGTACAACGATCAGACCATGGGTAGCTGGCACGTGAATACCGCGCAAGGCGGCGTGACGGTACCGGCGGGCCCGGGCACGATCATGGCCTCGTATGCGTACTCACGAGACGGCAGCGGTCTTGACCAGACGCGTCAAACGGCGGCAATCGGTTACGACTATCCGCTGTCCAAGCGTACGGATGTCTATGCGGCTTACATGTACGACCACTTCGCCACGCAGTCGCCGGGTGACACGTACGGCGTGGGTATCCGCACGAAGTTCTGAGCGAGGTCTGCTACAACGGATCCAGGCTCGCGACAAAGCAAACCCCGCCTTCGAAAGAAGGCGGGGTTTGTCGTTTCTGGGGAATGAGAGAAGGGTTTTGCTCACGCATCGTTGATAAAACCGGCAAAATGACGCCGATTGATTCCCCCTGCGAGCGATTGTCATGGATACCCTCGTCAGCATGAAGGTGTTTCGCCACGTGGTCGAGGTCGGCAGCTTCGTCGGTGCGGCCGAGCGCATGGAGATGTCCGCGGCGATGGCGAGCAAGCACGTGATGCATCTGGAGCAGCAGCTGGGCGCACGGTTGCTCAACCGGACCACCCGGCGCGTCGCGCCCACCGAAGCCGGTCGTGAGTACTTCGAACGCTTGAGTCAGGTGCTGACCGAGCTCGAGGAAGCGGAGCAGGCGGTCGGTGCCGCAAGCGTGGTGCCACAAGGCCGGCTGCGGGTGTCGTCGCTGTCGGCCTTCGGCCTGAGTTACGTTATGAGTGCGGTGGCCGACTACGCAGCGCAGTACCCGCAAGTAACCGTCGAAATGACGCTGTCCGACCGGGTGGTCGAGTTGATCGACGAGGGGTTCGATGTCGCGATCCGGGCCTCGCCGTCGGGCCTGAAATCGTCCTCGCTGATTGCCCGGCAAATCGCCACCGCACATCTCGTGCTGTGCGCGTCACCCGAGTATCTGCGCCGGCACGGCACGCCGCTAAAAATTGCCGATCTGGCGCGTCATAACTATCTGCAGTACGCCGGTGTCGCTGCGCCCGAGCTCGGCCCAGGCAGCAGTGACGGCGCGCCCCGTATGCGGCTCTCCGGCAACCTGATCGTCAATCACCTTGAAGCGCAGCGCGTTCTCGTGTTGCAAGGCGCGGGCATTGCGATGCTCGGCACCGAAGTGATCGGCGACGATCTCGCCACCGGGCGCCTCGTGCCGCTGCTAGTCGGTGAGGTGCCGCCGCGCGAGTTGCCGATCCACGTCGTGTACGCGAGCCGCCGCCATCTGTCGGCGAAGGTGCGCTCGTTCGTCGATTTCCTGGCAGCGCGCTTTGCGAACGAGGCGCTGTGGCCCTCGTTCGAGCAGATCAAGGCGCTGGCCGTGAGCTGATGATCGGAGCGCGCCTGGTGCGCCCCTTCGATGCATCAACGGGAAATACCGAGGCGCGCTTTCGCGTCGTTGTATTCCTGGGTCAGCCGCCCGACCAGTTCACCGACGCTCGGCACGTCATGCATCAGACCGACGCCTTGGCCTGCGCCCCAGATGTCCTTCCAGGCCTTCGCCTTGTCGCTGCCGAAATTCATTTTCGTTTTATCGGATTCCGGCAGCGCTTCCGGATCCAGCCCCGCGTTGACGATACTTTCGCGGATGTAGTTGCCGTGTACGCCGGTGAAGAGATTCGTGTAAATGATGTCGGACGCGCTCGAATTGACGATGGCGTGCTTGTAGCTGTCCACCGCGTGCGCTTCCTGGGTCGCGATGAAGCGCGTGCCCATGTACGCGAGGTCGGCGCCCATCGCCTGCGCGGCCAGGATCGAGCCGCCATTTGCGATGGCGCCTGACAGCACGAGCGGGCCGTCGAAGATGCGCCGCACTTCCCCGACGAGCGCGAACGGTGAGGTGGTGCCAGCATGGCCGCCCGCGCCGGCCGCGACCAGGATCAGACCGTCGACACCGGCTTCCAGCGCCTTCTGCGCGTGGCGGATATTGATCACGTCATGCAGCACGATGCCGCCGTAGCTGTGCACCGCATCAATGATCTCTTTGGCCGGCGCGCGCAGGCTGGTAATGAAGATCGGCACCTTGTGTTCGACGCACACGCGCACGTCGTGCTCGAGCCGCGTATTCGACTGATGGACGATCTGGTTGACGGCAATCGGTCCGATCACTGCATCCGGATTGGCTGCCTTGTGTTCCGCAAGCGACGCCTGAATCTGCGTGAGCCACTCGTCGAGCAATTCCGCCGGCCGCGCGTTGAGCGCCGGAAATGAGCCGACGATACCGGCCTTGCACTGCGCCAGCACCAGCTCGGGATAGCTGACGATAAACATCGGCGAGGCCACAACGGGCAGCGCAAGGTGTTGCAGGACGGCGGGCAATGCCATGGTGTGAGTCTCCTGAAACTGGGCCGACGCGCGTCGGACGCCCGGCATAGGTGAGTTTAGCGGGATCGGCAGCAGCGCGAAGCGAGGCGGCCTGTCTTACGGGGTTGAACGCTTAACCCCCCGCTATCTGGGAAGAATTTACGAACGATCGTTCTATTATAGGCCAATACATAGCCAGGCGGTGAGCGTGTGGAGTTGGAAGGAGTATTCAGGTTCGACGTTAACGTGGCCTAACCCACCCCTCAGTGCCACACAGCGCTCCTACAATGAGTTGACCTACAACGAGAAGAGACATCTCCATGCCCTACGAGGATTTCACGCCCTTTCGCGTCGCCGTGGGTGACGTCGATATTTTCGGGGTCAAGGGCGGGGCAGGGCCGCCTCTGTTGCTGCTGCACGGTCATCCGCAGACCCATCTGATCTGGCATCGGTGTGTCGCACAGCTTGCCGAGCACTTCACGGTGATCGCCACGGATTTGCGCGGCTACGGCGCGTCCGGCAAGCCGCCCAGCGACCCGAGTCACGCGGCCTATTCAAAGCGCGCGATGGCGGCCGACCAGGTGGCGGTGATGCGTCATTTTGGGTTCGAGCGCTTCCTCGTTTGCGCCCATGATCGCGGCGCACGAGTCGCGCACCGGATGGCGCTCGATCATCCGGACGCAGTCGAGCGTCTGATGCTGCTCGATATCGCACCCACGCTCGCCATGTATGAAGCCACGGATCGCGCCTTCGCCACGGCCTACTTCCACTGGTTCTTTCTGATTCAGCCGGAGCCGCTGCCGGAAACGCTGATCGGCGCGAACCCCGACGTCTACGTCGACCGTGTGATGGGTAGCCGCCACGCCGGGCTTACACCGTTCGCGCCAGAGGCGCTCGCGGCGTATCGTGAGGCGCTGCGTCAACCGGGCGCCGTGCATGCGATCTGCGAGGACTACCGTGCGTCGGCGACGATCGATCTCGATCACGACCGCGCCGATATCGAATGCGGCCGCAAGATTGGCTGTCCGCTACGCGTGTTGTGGGGGGCGGAAGGCGTGATCGAACAGTGCTTCGACGCGCTTGCAGAATGGCGCCACGTGGCGCGGGACGTCAGTGGGCGCGCAGTTCCGTGCGGACATTACATTCCCGAAGAAGCACCGGGAGAACTGATCGCGGAGATGCTGTCGTTCTTCGAGGCAGTTGAACTCGATTAGCGCAATGATCGTGATGGGTGCCCGGCGTAGGCGGGCTTAAGGCGAGTGTCAACATTTTGTAGGGAAATCACCGATGCGGTCAAAAATTGAGCACGAGTATGATTTCTCCTGACGATGATCACGTCGACCGAATTGCGCCGCTTGCCAGCATGGCAAGCGGCTTTCTTTTTGTCCTGCTCATGGGTGGTCGCCGCCGCGCAACGGGCGCAATACGGCGGTTGCAATATGGGCCTTAACCCATGGTGATTGAGTCGCGCTAGGCACGGCCGCGTGCCACGATGCGCGCGCCATCCACGATCAACGGCCCGCTGTTTGCCGCCAGTTCCTCGATTAGTTCACGCAACAACGCCGGCCATGCAGCGCGCGGTTTGAGCATGGCCGCAGCGGCGTGCATCACGGCGGCTTCGTCGAGCATGCGCATTAGCGCATCGAAGCTCATCTCGCGCACATCCAGTAGCTTGAACACGATCAGCACCTTCAGCGCATTCTTTGCGTTGCGTGCTGGATCGGCGCGCAGCCATGCGACACGCGAAAACGCCCGCTCCAGCGCGAGCGCGACGTTGGTGAAGGGTGCGCCATGGCCTGGAACGATGGTGCGCACGTCAAGCTGCGCGATCGTCTCAAGCACGGCTTGCTGTTCGGCAAAGCCGCTTTCGCCTCCCAGTTCCGGGAAGATCACACCGAAGCCGTTTTCCCAGAGCGCGTCCGCACTGATCAGCACGCGTTCGTCGGCGCAATAGAGCATTAGCGAGTGCGGATCGTGGCCCGGCGCGCCGAGCACTTGCCAGTCCAGTCCGCCGAGCCTGAACGGCGTGCCGGGTGCAATGGTTTCCGTGAAGGTGAAGCGTTCGCAATGTTGACCGGTGGCGCGATACGTCAGACGTGTTTGATCCCAATTCGCAACCGCTTCGCTCTCAGCCACCGGAATCGCGGTACGGCACGGCCACGTAGCCTGCAAGAGGGCGTTGCCGCCGCAGTGGTCGGAATGCAGATGCGTATTGACGATCAGATCGAGGGGTCGCTCGCCAAGCGCGTTTTGCACCAGCGCGAGCGTTTGCGGCGCATGGCTCGCGTAGCCGGTGTCGACCAGCGCGGCGCACGCGTGATCCACCAGCAGCACATTGTTCGACGATAGCCAGCCTCGTTCGAACACCTGGATGGATGGGGGCAATCTCATGCCCGCGCCTGCTGATGCTGCGCGAGCCATTGCACATGCCGGCCTTCCAGCAGGTCCCAGACCGCGCGTTTGCTTGCGTCGTCATAGGTGGCCCAGCCGCTGACTTCGTCGATGGTGCGCAGACACCCCTCACACAGTCCGGTGGCGTCGTCCATCCTGCACACGTTGATGCACGGCGACGGCACGGACGTCACGACGTCCTGCGATGCCGCAGTGCCGGCCGTCATGCGGATTCCCGCAGGGCGACGTCGGCGACCGGAGCGCCGGTCAGTGCGACCAGTTCTTGCGGCGACAGGTTGAACACAGCATGGGGGTGGCCGGCGGCGGCCCACAGGCTATCAAGCGCGAGCAGGTCAGCGTCGATCAGCGTGACGGGCGGCGTGGCGTGACCGATCGGGCAGACGCCGCCGATCGCATAGCCGGTTTTCTCGCGCACGAACTTCGCGTCGGCGCGGGCGATCTCACCGACCTGCGCGGCGACTTTCTTTTCGTCGACGC
>NZ_JBAURZ010000067.1:0-24571 GCF_049581445.1 Paraburkholderia sp.
GCATCCCATAGCGAGGCGCGATCGCTGGCTCGCTCGGCGAGCGCCACTTCAACCGGGTCGCGGCCATCGGCACGCGGCATGGTTTGTCCGATCTGGTTGCGCCACACGATATCCGCCCCGCGCCACCAACCGGTGACCGTCGGCAGATCGTGCGTAGTGGTGGTCGCCACCGCATTGCGGTCCCAGTCTCGCGGCATCTTGAAGCCGTGGCCCCATTCGCCGCGTTCGAACCACAGCACGCGGATACCAGCGAGGCCGTGTTCGTCGAGCCTTTCACGAAAGCCCGCTGGCACGGTGCCGAGATCTTCGCCAATCACAATCGCACGGTGCCGCCACGATTCGAGCGCGATCAACCGCAGCATGTCTTCGAGCGGGTAGCGTAGATAAGCGCCATTGCGAGCGCTTTCTCCTTCGGGCACGAGCCACAGACGACGCAGACCGAGGATGTGGTCAATGCGAATCCCACCAGCGTGCGCAAACGCCGCACGCAGCATGTCGATGAAAGCCGAGAAGCCCTGGGTACGCATGGCGCGCGGTGAGAACGTGGTGAGCCCCCAAGCCTGGCCGGCCTGGTTGAAGATATCGGGGGGCGCGCCAACCGACACACCCTGAAGCATGTCATCGCGATACGACCACGCATGACTGCCGGCGCTGTCGCAACCCACCGCGAGATCGGCGATCAGGCCAACGGCCATGCCAGCGTCGCGAGCCGCGTTCTGCGCATGCGAAAGCCCCTTGGCCGCGAGCCATTGCAGGAACAGATGAAATTCGACTTCGTGACGATGCGCGTGCGCGAACGCTTCGACTTCGGCGCTGCGCGGATCGCGCAATGCTTCGGGCCAGTTGCGCCAGTGACCGTCGCCGTCCGGCTGTGCCAATTGAACCGCTTGCAGCGCCTCGAAGCGCGCATGGTCCTCAAGTGAACGGCCGCCCTGCACGCAGAATGCATTGAATTCCTGCGCACGCAGCGCATCCTGTGAGCGTTCGTTCACGCAGAACTGCTCGAACAGCGTGCGCAAGACCTTGAGCTTGAGCCGCACCGCCTGCGGCCAGTCGATCAGCGTCAGCCCTTCGAGTTGCGACCATGTTTCGCCTGCCTGCGCGGCGTCGATTGCAGCGCGCGCGGCTTCCTTGCCGAATACCGCCGCCGGATCGATATGCGTGACATTGAGCCACAAGCGCGAGGACGGCGAGTAGGGGCTGAAGCGCTCCGGCTCGGCGCTGAACATGGCATGCGTCGGGCTGACGGCGAGTGCGTGCGCGCCGCGGTTCGCGCTTAGCGTCGCGAGTTGCGCGAGCGCCGAATAATCGCCGACACCTCCATCGCCCCTTCGCCGCAGACCATAGAGCTGCGCAGCGATCCCCCAGAGCGGCGGCGTGGGCGCGTCGCCCCTCAGGCTTCGCCATGCATCTGCGACCGTGTAGCTACGCGCTGGCGCGACCGCCAGCGTGATGCGGTGGTCGTTGATCACAAGCGTGTGATAACCCGGCTCGTCAATCGGAGAGAGCAGCGCCGCCTCGCCCTTCGGCGCCGTAAAGCGGCCATCGATCACGGCGCCGCCTTCGAGCTCGATCCGGTAGTGACTATTGGCCCTGAGCGCGGCGGCGGGCAGGTTGATGCCACGGCCGCACTCTGCAGTCATTAGCGGCGCCAGCTTGCGGCCCGACAATTCGGCGTCGAGCGCGGCGGCGCTCTGGCGAATCTGGGTCGCGTTGCCGCACGGCAGCCCCATGCGGTCGAGCAGAACCGCAAGGGTGCTTTCGGGCACATGCTGCATCGCGTGATGCGCATCTTGCCATTCGACCTCGAAGCCCGCGCGCGCTGCCAGGCTGTCGATGGTTTCACCGGAACGTCGGGTGGCGCTCATGCGTGCCACTCCCGTTCGACGACCTTGCGCGCATCGTGCGTGCTTGCGTACTCGTTGACATCACCGGTGAGCCAGGCGATCAAGGCGTTGGGTGGCAAGCTCTGCTCGCGCAGATGATCGCGCACGCGCGGCGGCGTTTCGAATACGACCATCCCTGCGGGCGTGTCCGCAAGCGCGACGGCCTCGGTATCCAGATTCAGCGCAATCGACAGCGTCTCGCCATCGTCGAGCCGCCAGCGGGCGACCAGCGCGTTGGCGTCGTCGCCGTTTTGCTTCGACAGCACCGTCGCGCCCAGCGCTTTCGAATGGGCGAGGCGCGGTGTAATCAGTTTGGCGCGTACCGTCAGCGCGGATTTGTAGAAATGCATCCAGTCGAGCCTTTCGTGTGCGTCGGGTTGCGCGGCGGAATCAGCGGGCGGCGATGACGCGGCAAACGTCTGCGCTGCATTCGGATCGGGAATCTGGGCGCGGCGCTTTTCGTCGCTAAAGGAAGCAAAGCGTGCGAATTCGCGGCGGCGTCCTTCGCGCACGGCGTGGGCGAGATCGCCGGTGTAGTCCGTGAAGAACAGGAACGGCTGATCGGAGCCGAATTCTTCATCCATGAATAGCAGCGGAATCTGCGGCGAAAGCAGCAACAAACCGGTGGCGGCACGCAATGCATCGGCGCTGCACAGCTTGCGCAACCGCTCGCCGAAGGCGCGGTTGCCGATCTGATCGTGGTTCTGCAAGAACATCACGAACGAGATGGGCGGTACATGTCCGCTCGGCTCGCCGCGCGGCTTGCCATCGTGGATCGGGGAAGGCTCACCCTGATAAGCGAAGCCTTCGGCGAGCACCCGCGCGAGCTTGCGGATCGGTTGATCGGCAAACGCGTGGTAGTAGCCTTCGGTTTCGCCGGTCAGCAATACGTGCAGCGTGTTATGCGCGTCGTCGTTCCACTGCGCATCGAAATGCGTTTCGAGCAGATTGGCCGTGTTGTGCTCGTTTTCGAGTACCAGATGCACATGCCGACCGTGTCGCACCTTGGCGCGAATGTGATCGGAGAGTTCGCGCAGCCATTCGTGATTGTCGATCGCGTGCACCGCGTCGAACCGCAAACCGTCGAAGCGATACTCGTTGATCCAGTACAACGCGTTGTCGCAGAAGAAATCGCGTACCTCGCTGCGGTCGAAATCAATCGCCGGACCCCACGGCGTATGCGTGCCTTCGCGGAAGAACGGCTTCGCGTACTGATGCAGATAGTTGCCGTCCGGGCCGAAGTGGTTGTACACCACGTCGAGAAACACATTCAGGCCAAGGCCGTGTGCTGCGTCAATCAGCGCTTTCAGTTCGTCGGGGCGGCCGTAAGCGGAATCCGGCGCGTAGGGCAGCACGCCGTCATAGCCCCAGTTGTGCTTACCGGGAAAGTCGTTCAGCGGCATCAGTTCGATGGCGGTCACGCCCAGTTCGGCCAGCGCAGGCAAACGTTGCATGACGCCCGCATAGCCGCCGAGCGTGCCCACATGCAGTTCGTACAAGACCGTCTCTTCCCAAGGCCGCCCGTGCCAATGCGCGTGCTGCCAGGTGTAGGCACGTGCGTCGATGACTTCGCTAGGGCCATGCACGTCTTGCGGCTGAAAGCGCGCGGCGGGATCGGGCACCAGCATGCCGTCGTCGAGCCGGTAGCGGTACAGCGTGCCCGCGCCGCAATCGGCTTCGGCTTCGAACCAGCCATTGCCGGTAGGCGTCATCTCGATCGAAGCGGGCGTGGCCGGTCCTTCGATTTCCACTTGCACCGTTTTGCACGACGGCGCCCAGAAGCGAAAGCGCGTGCGCGGCGCGGCACTCGCCGCGCCTAGCAGTTGCGCGCCGAACGGCAGGCAATGCACGTGATGGCGTGCATGAGGATCAATCGGACTTTCGGACATGATTCGTCACCATTCAGTTTGCTCCGCCGCGTCGGGCTTGATCTGCACCAGGTGTGCGACTGCTCATCGGTGGGCGGTTACGTGCGTGGGTCGGGTGGCAGCGCAGTCAAAAGACGCTGGCCGTGCTCCGGACCTGCTTTCCAGCCAGCTTGCCAATCGGTTTCGCCAACCGGCTGCGCAGCCAGCATGACCAGCCCGTGACCCGCAACTTCCACTTCCGCCGCCGCCAATGGATGCGGCGCCACATCAGGGTTCGCAGTGTCGAGCAGCACATGCCATTCCAGGTGAGGGGCAGGGGGAGTGAAACGTAAGGGGTCGCCTGACGCATTGAGCATCATCAACAATACTTCCGTTTCTCCGTTCAGTCCTGGACCGGCGCGCCGAAGCGTTAGCGCGCGGCCTTCCGGGTCCTGCCAGGCCTCGATGGTGAGGGGATCGCCGCGCTCGTCGAACCATCCCACGTCATATAGCCCCGGCAACACTTCACGGTCGCCGAACAGAAAGCGCGTTTCGCGCAGCAGCGGATGGTGTTTGCGCAGCGCAATCACGCGCGCCACGAACGCGGTCATCTTGCGACCTTCGTCTGAGCCCGCATGTTCCCAATCGATCCATGATAGTTCGTTGTCCTGGCAGTACGCGTTGTTGTTGCCGTTCTGGGTGCGCCCGGTTTCGTCGCCGGCGAGCATCATGGGTGTGCCGAGCGCGATGAAGAGTGTCGCGATCAGCGAGCGCGCCACGCGAGCGCGCGTCGCGAGGATCGCCGGATCGTCAGTGGGACCCTCTACACCCCAGTTCGAACTGCAGTTTTCGTTGTGGCCGTCGTTGTTGTTTTCGCCGTTTTCCATGTTGTGCTTTTGCTCGTACGACACCATATCGACGAGCGTAAAACCGTCATGCGACGCGACAAAATTGACCGACGCCCACGGCTTTCTGAAGCGGCGATTGAACAGATCGGCAGAGCCCGTCAGACGCGCCGCGAGATCGGGGCGCAAGCCGGCGTCACCGCGCCAGAAGCGGCGTACCGTGTCGCGGAAGCGGTCGTTCCATTCGGCGAAACCCGGTGGATGATTGCCCAGCTGATAGCCGCCTGGGCCGATATCCCACGGCTCGGAAATCAGCTTACGTTGCGACAGGATCGGGTCCTGGCGCAATGCGTCGAAAAAGCCCGAGCCCGGATCGAAGCCGTTGTGCTCGCGGCCTAGCGTGACGCCGAGATCAAAACGGAAGCCGTCGATATTGAACGCGGTCGACCAGTAGCGCAGCGAATCCATCACCATTTGCAGCACCCGTGGATGCGGCAAATTCAGCGTATTCCCGCAACCGGTGTCATTGATATGGTGGCGTTCGTCGCCGGGTATCAGCCGGTAATAGCTCGCGTTGTCGAGGCCGCGCCATGACACGGTCGGCCCCATTTCGCCGCCCTCGCAGGTGTGGTTGTAGACCACATCCAGAATCACTTCGATGCCGGCCGCATGCAACTGACGCACGGCAATACGCATCTCATCGAGCCGACGCAAGCTCAGATAAGAGGGCTCTGGCGCGAAAAACGCGGCCGTGTTGTAACCCCAGTAATTGCGTAGACCGCGCTCCACCAGAAAACGGTCATTCAGGAACGCATGCACGGGCAGCAGTTCGACCGCTGTCACGCCGAGCTTTTGCAGATGCTCGATGAATTCCGGCGAGGACAGCGCGGCAAACGTGCCGCGTTCATGCGCGCGCAGATCGGGCCGCCGCATCGACGCACCGCGCACATGCGTTTCGTAGATGACGGTATCGCCCCACGGCACGTTAGGCCGCGTGTCGTGCGACCAGTCGAAGGCCTCGTCGATCACCACGCACTTCGGCATGGCGGGCGCGGAGTCGCGCCGGTCAATGGAGAGATCCAGCCGGTTCGAATGCACGCGATAACTGAACAGCGCGTCGGACCAGCGGAACTGCCCAACCAGTTTGCGCGCATACGGGTCGAGCAGCAGCTTGTGCGGATTGAAGCGGTGACCGTTCTGCGGCTGATACGGTCCATGGGCGCGAAAACCGTATGCCGTGCCCGGGTGGGCATTGGGGAGGTAGCCGTGCCAGATCTCGTCGGTGCATTCGGGCAGCGTGTAGCGCCGGGTTTCCTTGCGGCCGGTGGGGTCGAACAGGCACAACTCGATCTGCTGGGCATTCGCGGAAAACACCGCGAAATTGACACCGAGTCCATCCCAGCTCGCGCCGAGCGGATAAGGCGAGCCCGGCGACAGCCGGTCGGGCAATGCATGCGACATGGTTCCCGTCCTCGTTCTGATTAGTCGTGTCTTCGCGGGGCGTTGGTTCAGGCCGCTCGCCGGGTCGGTTCCTTCCGTGCGTCTGTTCGTATTGGTCTGCATGAGCCGGGCGGGTGGGCGCGCACCGTATCGGTCGCCCACCCGCCTCCGTGTCGCTTCACGTATCCGCGCGCAGCACGATGGTCGCGAGCGGTGGCACGATAAGCAGGGCGGATTGCGGCTTGCCGTGACTCGCGACCTCCTCGGTATAGATCAGACCGGCGTTGCCGACGTTCGAGCCGCCGTACACGCTGGCATCCGTGTTGAGGACTTCGCTCCAGCGACCGGCGACCGGCATGCCAAGTCGATATGCCTGACGCGGGACCGGCGTGAAATTGCAAACGATCACCAGCTCTCGGCCCGCGCCGTCAATGCGTCGATACGCAAACACGCTGTTGTCGGCGTCGTCACCGATCATCCATTCGAAGCCGCCAGGCTCGCAGTCGAGCGTGTAGAGCGCGGGCTCGTCGGTATATAGGCGGTTCAGATCGCGCACCAGAATCTGCGTACCGTGGTGGAGCGGATCGTCGAGTAGATGCCAGTGCGGCGAGGCGTCGTGATTGAACTCGGCCATCTGACCGAACTCACCGCCCATGAACAGCAGCTTCTTGCCGGGGTGCGTCCACATAAAGCCGAAATACGCACGCAGATTGGCAAAGCGCTGCCAGCGGTCGCCAGGCATCTTGCCGAGGAGTGACCCCTTGCCGTGGACTACTTCGTCATGGGAGAGGGGCAAGACGAAGGACTCCGAATACGCGTAGACCATCCCGAACGTCATGTTGTGGTGATGGTAGCGGCGGTACACCGGATCTTCGTGCATGTAGTTCAGCGTGTCGTGCATCCAGCCCATGTTCCACTTGAACTCGAAGCCCAAGCCACCGTCTTCGACACGCGCGGTCACGCCGGGCCATGCCGTGGATTCCTCCGCGATAGTGATGGCGCCGGGTACTCCAGGCACGTAGCCGACCTCGTGATTGAGCCGCTTAAGAAACGCAATCGATTCGAGATTCTCGCGGCCGCCATAGATGTTAGGCACCCATTCCCCAGCCGAGCGCGAATAGTCGCGGTACAGCATCGAGGCCACCGCATCCACCCGCAAGCCATCCACGTGATAACGCTTGAGCCACGCGAGCCCCGAGGCGACCAGGAACGCGCTTACCTCGTTGCGGCCGAGGTTGTAGATCATCGTGTTCCAGTCCTGGTGATAGCCTTCGCGCGGATCGGCGTGCTCGTAAAGCGGCGTGCCGTCGAAGTCGATCAGACCGTGCGCGTCATTCGGGAAGTGCGCTGGCACCCAGTCGAGAATCACGCCGAGTCCCGCTTCGTGCGCCCGATTGACGAACTGCGCGAATTGCTCGGGCGTGCCAAAGCGCGCCGAAGGCGCGAATTGCCCAAGCGGCTGATAACCCCACGAACCGCCGAACGGGTGCTCGGCAATCGGCATGAATTCGACGTGCGTGAAGCCCATGCCTTGCACGTACGGAATCAGCCGTTCCGCGAGTTCTGACCAGTTGAGTCCACGCTGGCCGTCCTCTGCGATGCGCAGCCAGGATTCGGCATGCACTTCGTAGATCGAAATAGGCGAGCGCGGTGTCTGGTTAGCGCCGCGCGACTGAATCCACGCGTCGTCCGTCCAGGGAAACTGCTCGATCTCATCAACGTGCGCGACGACCGATGCCGTAGCCGGTGGCTTTTCGGTTTGCATCGCACACGGGTCGGCCTTGAGCGGCAGCGGATGGCCATCGCGCGACAACAACTCGTATTTGTAGCGCGTGCCGGCACCGATTCGCGGCACGAACAGCTCCCATACGCCGGCCTGGTGACGCAGCCGCATCGGATGCCGACGGCCATCCCACGCGTTGAAGTCGCCCACCACGGAGACACGTCGCGCGTTCGGTGCCCAGACGGCGAAACGCACGCCGGGGATACCGTCCACTTCGACAGGGCGCGAGCCGAGGCATTCCAGCACGGCATACGGGTCGCCGTGGGCGAGCCGGTGCAAAGGCTCGTCGCCTAACACCGCACCGAACGAATAGGTGTCCTCGATTTCCTGTATCGCGCCATGCCAGTCAATGCGCAAACGGTAGGGCACATTGGCGCTTACACGACCGATAAACAGCCCACCGGGATGAACCTGTTGCAACTCGCCGAGCGTCGCGCCATCGGCGCGCGCAATCACCGTGACGTGCGCAGCGTTGGGCAGCAGCGCGCGCACCACCGAGCCCGCGTCTGTCTGATGCAAGCCCAGTTGCGAAAACGGATCGGGATGGCGGGCTTCGACCAGCGCGTCGAGATCAAGCGGATGGAGTCCGGCGTTCGGATCGTATTCACTCATAGTCGCCCTCGGCCGGGTTAGGGGGTGTGGTGTCGGCAGAGCCGTGCGCCGATGGGTCGTGGGGCGTTCCGGTGTCGCCAAGCAGACGGCTCGCGAGCGCGGCGAGGCCGCGTACCGGCAGGCTGAGCCAGGTTGGACGGTTGGCTGCCTCGTAGCGGATTTCGTAAGCGGCCTTTTCGATCAGGAAAAGATCGAGCAAGGCTTGCTCGGACCCGGGTGCGACCAGCGGTTGCGGTGCGTTTGCGACGGCGGCGCGATATTGCTCAAGGAAGCTCTCGGCCGCATAGGCACGGAAGCGTTCGAACAGGGCGCGCTTGCGATCGGCAGTTTGTTGCGGTGCGCTTTCGGTGGTGGACTGCGCCGCTGCGCTTGCATAGGAGAACGAGCGCAGCAGACCCGCGACGTCGCGCATCGGGCTCGATTTCTGGCGGCGTTCGTCGAGCGTTCGCGCCGGTTCGCCTTCGAAATCGATCAGGAACGCATCGCCTTGCGCAACCAGAACCTGACCCAGATGGAAGTCGCCGTGAATGCGCGTGCGCAAGGCGCCGGCATCCGCCAGCACTAGCTTCGAGACGGTTTCGGCGAGTGCCGCACGGCGATCCAGCAGGCTGCGTGCGAGTCCGCGCGTGTCCTCGCTCAGTTGATCGAGACGCGGCTCGAGCAGATCGAGCGCGGAACTGAGCATGGACTGCGTGCCGTCGATCCACGCCTGCACCTGCTCTGCTGTAGCGGGCTCCGGCGCAAATGCAGGATCGTCCGTCGGGGAGGCGAGCACGACGTGCAGTTCGCCGAGGCGTTTGCCGATGATGCCGGCCATCGCGCGATAGCCGTCGATCGCTTCTGCTTCTTTCTCGCGGTCAGGCATGCCGTCGTCGGCTTCGACGGCCAGCGCGAGATCGTCGATCGTGCGGCGCAGGTAATCGAGCGCCCAGTTCCAGGCGTCGCCCTGATTATCGATAAAGCCTTGCAAAATGCACAGCGTATGCGGCACACCGGCCGGATCGACCCGCACCACTTCGCCATAAAGCGGCGCGGTGTTGGCATAGCCGATCTTCGTCAGATAGCGGCTGATTTCCGCTTCCGGATGAATACCGGCTACAAGGCGTCGCACGAGTTTGAGCACCACCGCGTCGGCAATGATCAGCGAACTGTTGCTTTGCTCAGCGGCCAGCCAGCGAATCTCAGGACGCTCACCCAGATCGAGTTCGCGAAGGCGGTCAGTCGGGATAAAGCGGATCTCGCTCTTTTGCACCGTCGGCACGACGGCACGCTCACGCAGCTTGCGCAATACGTTGTGCGCGAAGATCGGCAGTGCGAAGGCGTCAGTCAGATGGCCGACATTGCGGCCACGCCGCACGCGCGCCAGCGCGAGTTGCATGAACAGCGGGTAAGTGGTCTCGCCGCCCCACGTAATCGCAATCGGCAACACGTAACGCTCAGTATGGTCGCCTACGTCCGCTTCGATTTCCGTGAAGGCGAAACCGCCGTTCGGGATGGTCGTGAGAGAGGCAAGGCGCACGCCGTTCAACTGCTGATCTTTCGACGCAAACCAGCGGCGCCGGCTCAACCACGACGGCAGCACTTCCGATTCGAGCAACCGGACGTTTTCCGGTGTCGGGCCAACCTGTCCTTCGCGGATCACAATCGTGACGAACTCGGGCAGCGGCTCTGAGTGCGCCTGCGCCCAGGTAGGTCGCTGAGTTCCCGGGCATATCAGGAACCACAAAAAGCCGTAGGGCGGAAACGTCAGCAGATAGGTGAGTTGGCCAATCGCCGGGAACACCGAGTCCGCGGTCATTTCGATCGGCACGGAGCCGTTGAATTCAGACAGATCGAGTTCGACCGCCTGCGGCGCGCGCGACAGATTCGCGACGCACAGAATGGTCGGCTCTCCAGGCAACTCGCGCAGATACGCGAGGATCTTGCGGTTGGCCGGCTTCAGGAAGCGGATCGTGCCGCGTCCGAAAGTCTGCTTGGCGCGGCGCGTGGCCAGCATACGGCGCGTCCAGTTCAGCAGCGAGTGTGGATCGCGGCTCTGCGCTTCGACGTTGACCGCATCAAAGCCATAGAGTGAGCCCATCACCGGCGGCAGCACCAGTTGCTCAGGATCGGCGCGCGAGAAGCCGCCGTTGCGGTCAGATGACCACTGCATTGGCGTACGCACGCCGTCGCGATCGCCGAGGTGGATGTTGTCGCCCATACCCAGTTCATCGCCGTAGTAGATCACGGGAGTGCCAGGCATCGACAGCAGCAGCGAGTTGATCAGTTCAATACGGCGGCGGTCGCGCTCCATCAACGGGGCAAGGCGGCGCCGGATGCCGAGATTCAGCCGCGCACGGCGATCGCTTGCGTAGGTGTTCCACAAGTAGTCGCGTTCCGAATCCGTGACCATTTCGAGCGTCAGTTCATCGTGATTACGCAGGAAAATGGCCCACTGGTTCGTTTCTGCCAGATCCGGCGTCTGCCGCATGATGTCGGTGATCGGGAAGCGGTCTTCGCTGGCGATCGACATGTAGATGCGCGGCATCAGCGGGAAGTGGAATGCCATATGGCATTCGTCCTCGTCGCCGAAATATTCCTTCACGTCTTCCGGCCACTGATTTGCTTCGGCGAGCAGCATCCGGTTCGGGTATTCGGCATCGATCGTGGCGCGGATCTTTTTCAGAATCGCGTGCGTTTCCGGCAGATTCTCGTTGTTGGTGCCTTCGCGCTCGACCAGATACGGCACCGCATCCAGACGCAGCCCATCAATGCCCATATCGAGCCAGAAGCGCATGACCTGCAGCACTTCCTTCAGCACGGCCGGATTGTCGAAGTTCAAATCCGGTTGATGCGAATAAAAGCGGTGCCAGTAATACGCGCCCGCAACCGGATCGTGGGTCCAGTTCGACGGCTCGCTGTCGATAAAGATGATGCGTGTCTCGGTGTATTTCTGGTCCGTGTTGGACCACACGTAGAAATTGCGATGATTCGAGCCGAGCTTCGCGCGCCGTGCGCGCTGAAACCACGGATGCTGGTCCGACGTATGGTTGATAACGAGTTCGGTAATCACACGAATCCCGCGTGCATGCGCTTCCTGAATGAAGTGCTTCACGTCGGAAAGCTGACCGTAGTCCGGATGCACGTTGCGATAGTCGGCAATGTCGTAGCCGTCATCGCGACGCGGCGATGGATAGAACGGCAGCAGCCAGATCGCGTTCACGCCCAGTTCGGCGATGTAGTCAAGTTTGGCAATCAACCCAGGGAAGTCGCCAACGCCGTCATTGTTCCCGTCGAAAAACGACTTGATGTGCACCTGGTAAATGATCGCGTCTTTGTACCAAAGCGGATCGTCGCTCAGCGTCGACACTTTGCCACGCCGCGACGGACGTGGTTTGGCAGGGGCGGCGATGCTTGCGGTGCCATCGGCCGTAAGGGCCGGCGACGTGCTCTCGGATGGGTCGTCACGTTTCATTGCGCACCTTCGGTATGGGTTTGGCCGCCAGCATCGACATGGCTGCCGTTGTCGTCGTCAGGGCTGGGCGGCTCGGCAGGCAGGCCGCCGGCAGGCGCGATGCGCCAGATCGCGAACGGCATTGCACCAGGATTCAGTTGCACGTGTTGCCAGCGACCGTACCACTCGAAGCGCGCCCCGCTTATCTGGTCGACCACTTCAAGCGCCGCGTGATCGTGCAGCTTCCAGTGATTGAAGGTCGCCCAGGAAAGCTCGACGTCCGCACCCTGCTCGTTGAACGGATCGAGATTGATGGCGACGATGATCACGTTGTCGCGCGCTTCGGTGGCTTTCTCGAAGAACAGGATGTGGTCATTGTGCGCCGTCAGGAACGTCAAGCCCAGATGCGTTTGCAATGCCGGGTTCGCGCGCCGAATCCGGTTCAGCGCGCTGATTTCGCCGACGATGTTGCCGGGCCGGTTCCAGTCCCACGCACGCAACTGGTATTTCTCGGAGTCGAGATATTCCTCGCTGTTTGGCAGCGCGGCCGCCTCGCACAACTCGAAACCGCTATACACGCCCCACAAACCGGAAAGCGTGGAGGCCAGCGCCGCGCGAATCAGAAAGCCTGAGCGTCCGCACGACTGCAAATGCCGTGGATTGATGTCGGGCGTATTGACGAAGAAATTCGGTCGGTAGTACTCGCGAATGTTGGTTTGCGTAAGTTCGGTCAGGTAATCGGTGAACTCGCGTTTCGACTCGCGCCACGTGAAGTACGTGTATGACTGCGAGAAGCCGATCTTGCCGAGCCGATACATCATCCGTGGCCGCGTGAACGCTTCGGCGAAGAAAATCGTGTCGGGGTGGCGCGAGCGCACGTCGCCAATCATCCATTCCCAGAACGGCAGCGGTTTCGTATGGGGATTGTCGACGCGGAAAATATGCACGCCCGCTTCGATCCAGAACAGGATGACGTCGCGTAACGCGAGCCAAAGGTCGGGCTTGGCGTCCTGCGCATAGAAGTCGGGATTGACGATGTCCTGATACTTCTTTGGCGGATTCTCTGCGTAGCGCAGCGTACCGTCGGGCCGCCATGCGAACCACGTGGGATGCGCTTTCAACCACGGGTGGTCCGGCGAGCATTGGATCGCGAAGTCGAGGGCTATTTCGAGGCCATGCGCGTGCGCAGCGGCGAGCATCTGCTTGAAGTCGTCGAGCGTGCCGAGTTCAGGATGCACGGCCGTATGGCCGCCTTCCTTCCCACCGATCGCATATGGGCTGCCCACGTCGCCCGGTTGAGCGTTGAGCGTGTTGTTGCGACCCTTGCGATTGGCGAGACCGATTGGATGGATCGGCGGGAAATACAGCACGTCGAAACCCATGTCGCGGACACGCGGCAGTTTCTTCGTGACGTCGGCGAAGGTGCCGTGGCGTGACTCGTCGTCGCTCATCGAACGCGGGAAGATTTCGTACCAGCTTGCGAAGCATGCGGCCGTGCGTTCGGCGTCGATCCGATAGATGACCGGATCACGCGCGAGGAACGGACGGTGACGCGCTGCGGCCATTGCCTTGGCCGTGGTCGGAGCAAGCAGCAACGCGAGACGCGTGTCGTGGTCAGACTTGGCGAACACCTTGACGATATGTTCGAGCGGTTCGGTCACCGCGCCTTCCACCGTTTCCACTTCGGCGAGCACCAGTGCAAAGAGATGGCTCGCTTCGTCGATTTCGAGTTCGACGGTTTGCCCTGCCTTCAGCTTCTTCTGCACGTGCTCAACCAGCGAGGCAAAGTCGTCGCGCCAGGCAATCACGGTGAACTCATGTCGCCCAACCCGTTCGAGCGGAATGCGCGTGTGCCACAAGTCGAGGCCGGCCGGCGGCGCGGGGACCATCGGCGCCTCGTGCCAGGCCGTTTCGTCCGCGGCACGCCATACAACAGCCGCGGCAATCTTGTCGTGCCCTTCGGCGAAGATGGCAGCGGTGACTTCCACTCGCTCGCCTACGGTTTTCTTGACGATAAAGCGGCCGTTGTCGATCGATGGCGTCACGCTTTCAATCGCCACGCGCGGCGCGGTGATCGCCTCCACCACGGTCTTGCGGCCGCTGCGCTTGCTGCCGGCTTTGTCGATGGGAGGGGCGAGGCGGATCGGCTTATCCGCGACGGCGCCGAACAGGCGGCACGCTCCCGCTTCCAGGCTGAAAGGGGCGAGCGTGCCCGGTTTCGAACGCGCGGTGGCGTCGAGCGGCACGAAGCGCGTGAAATTGCCCGGCACGTGGGCCAGGAAACGCGCGGGATCGATCCGCACGGGTGTTCCGAGTTCGGGGTTGATAACGATCAGCGTCGCCTGACTGCTGTCGCGCAGATCAAGTTGATCGCCGCGCAGCAGCACGGCAGCGGGCGCGCCAGGGCCACTCAACGCGCGCAGTTCCCCAACAGACTGCAGCGGTTCGGCTTCGCGCAGCACGCCGTTTACATGGGCAATGCGTTCGGACAGATCGAAGCGCGCGTGATTGCATAACTCCACGAATTGCGCGGGATCGCCGCGCGTGTAAGACATCGGTTGGGCAATGCCGTATTCGAAGCCCATCGGCATCATCCAGCCCGTGCCGGTGGCTGCCGCCGTGAACAGCGCGCGCCGGTAAGCCCGCTCGATGATGCTGGCGTCGTCGTGCACGCCGTCGAGATCGGCGGCCAGGCGCGTGCCATAGGGGGCTTCCGGAAACGCGATGGGCGCTCCGATCCGCGTCAGTGCCGCATGTTCATCGGTCATCCAGCTGGCGCGGAAATCCCACCAGCGCACGGATGAGAACACGCTGTCAAAGCCAGCGCCTTCGAGCTGGACCAGATCGCCGCGCGCCAGGCCCGGCGTGGCGGCGAGAAAGTGCACTTCCGGATACTGCGCGCGCACGGCCGCCCCAAGGTGGTGCCAGAATTGGGGGGGAACACGATGCGGCGAATCGAAGCGAAAGCCTGCTACGCCCGCTTCAGCGAGCGCAAGGAGTTCGTGTGTCCACCAGTCGAGCAGCGCGTCAGTGCTGCCTGCGTCGTTGAAATTCACGTAGGCAACGTTGTCCTCGCGATGCGCGTGACGTGGGTCCAGTCGCGCTTCTTCCGATTCGAACGGATGAAACCAGTCCGGATGGTGGGCGAAGAGTGCGCCGTCGGCGGCAACCCGGTCGATCACGAGATCGACGAGTACCCGCACTTCATGACGCTCGGCGCCCTCAGTGAGGCCGCGTATGGCTTCGGGTGCGGATTGTTGCGCCTGGAACACCGGGTGCAGGCGCTGGTGGTCGCTCACCACCTGCGCATTCCCCGCCTTGCCAGGCTGAAACAGCGCGCCGATCAGGACATGGTCGAAGCCAAGCTTGGCCGCGTGCGCAAACCGTGCAGGCCACGCATCGAGCGGTCCGACCAGAGGAGAGTGAAGAAAATAGATCCGCGGGGCATACCTTTGTGAAGGTTCCATCGGTCGTTTCCAGATTCGTCCTGCCGCGATGTGGATGCATGGCTATGCGATCACACCACTCATTGGGCTTCCAGAGCCGGATGCTGCCCGTCGCTTGAAAATCGACGCGCGTACTGGTCAATGTAGTGCAAAGATCGATTGCCCGCAGGGCTGTATCGAACACTACGCACGCGGTTGCGCCAGACACGCGGTTCTGGACCAGATAAATACCAGGCTTGCAGCAAGCGTTGTGCCAGAGAACGGCAGGCCGGGAGAAGGTAGCGTGGGCGGGGTGGGTAGGGAAGGGCAGTGGCGCAGCGCGGCGCTATGAGGGCTTTGGACGTGTAAATCGGATCCGCAGGGAGCGGGATTTACACGTCACGCGAAGGGCGCTGAGCGTGTCACGCGTCCAAGGTTCAGGGACGCAATGTCATGAACCCAGCAGTCCGGCTGCAATGTTCACGCACAACCCCAGCACGGCGACGTTGAAATAGAACGACAGGATGGATTGCGCGAGCGTGGCGCGGCGGATCGAACGCGAGCGCAGTACGACATCCGAGGTTTGCGAAGCGACCGCGATCGTGAACGAGAAGTACAGAAAGTCCCAGTAGTTCGGCTGCAGCCCATGATCCGGGAACAGGAGGGCCGTTTGTTTGGGATCGGAGCCGTAGTAAAGCCGCGCATAGTGCAGCGTGAAGATGGTCGGAATCAGAAACCACGCACCGAAGAGCGTCAGGCCTGTCACAGCATAGTGCCCGAGGGTCGATGCCGCGCCCAGATTCTTGGCCGATGCGAGTTCGAGCACGATGGCCGCAATGCTTGCGACCGTTGCAAGGCAGATTACGAATAGCACGACGCCTGCGTTTTCATCGTCGCGTATCGCGAACTCACGGACGCTATGCTCATCGGCTTGCGCCATGTGAATCCAGATCAGGACGAGATAGACCCAGATCGCGACGTCCCACGCCGCAAGCACGCGCACCATGGGCCGCATATGCCAGGGCACCACAAAGCCAGTAATGATGCCGATGGCAAGTGCAATCACCATACGCGGACGGTTGCGAAGCAATTGCGGGTAGAGATTCGTTGGCATGGAAATGAAAGGTGACGCGTCGTCCACAGCCACGACGCTGTTAGGCACACATGAGCGTCGACGATTCTACCGCGAGCGTCGGGCGTCATTTGTCGAATGGTCTCGCGGCAGCTATAGTCTCTCGCAGCGGTCTTGCGCGGGGCTTTAATCTGACTTGCCTTGCAGTGGTGCAGAGGCAGGACAGGCTTAGACCGTTATACCGCATGCTGTTCGCCGGGCTTGGGCGAAGCGTGACGGTGTCATGAGACCGCTTAAGCGGCGTGGACCAGGTTTGGGGCAGACGATCGAAACAGTTTGCGGCGGCAGCGCGCTGCGGCAAGCGAGGTTGACGGTTGAAACTTACTCATCATCTGTGGAGCCCCCATGGCAGATGTTCAAGAGAACGATGAGAACGATGCGCGCCGCAGGGTGACGCATCTCCAGTTGCCGGGTGCGTTTGACCCGAGTAGCCGTGCAAGTTTCGGCGGCGTCATGAATCGCCGGAAGTGGCTGCTAGGTGCATGCGCGGCCGCAGCGGCCCTCGCGTTCACGAGCGTCGCGCGCTTCAATCCACGCTTTAACCCATTAGGCATCACGCCGGCCTTTGCCGACGCGCCCGCAGGCGGCGGCCTCGATGCCTTCCTCGCGCTGTCGCAACATCTGACCGCTCGCACGAGTTTCAACGCGGTGCTTGGCCAGCGGGTCTACGCGGCCCTCGTCCAGTCCGACAATCAGTTCACGCAGAACGTCGCCGCGCTCAATACGTGGTTGGCGGGTCATGGCGGTGTGCCGTCTGACACTGTCACACAAGCGCTCGCCGCAGAGCAGCCGCCGCTCGCGAAAGCGGTCACCGCGATCATGCAGGCGTGGTACCTCGGCCTCGTTGGCGAGATGCCCCATGTTCAGGTGGTGGCCTACGAGAGCGCGCTGATGTTCGATCCAGTCAAAGACGTGCTGACGATTCCGTCCTATTGCCGCGACGTGCCGTTCTACTGGACACAGAAGCCCGCGGGCGCCTGAGCGATTCACCTCTCGCGTGCCGTGCGACGCATTATGCGTGGCGGCAGGCACCAGTCAGCAAGCAGCGATAAGCCAGTAAAAGAGGACAACAATGGCAAATACCAATTCCGCCGATGTGGTGGTGGTCGGCTCCGGTGTGGCAGGCAGTCTGGTTGCGCATCAGTTGGCGCTGGCGGGGGCGTCGGTGATCCTGCTCGAAGCGGGGCCGCGCATTCCGCGCTGGCAGATCGTCGAAAACTTTCGCAATTCGCCGGCCAAGTCCGACTTCGCGACACCGTATCCTTCCACGCCTTACGCGCCGCATCCTGAGTATGCCCCCGCTAACAACTACCTGATCCAGAAGGGCGAGTACCCCTATAACTCCCAATACCTCCGGCTCGTGGGCGGCACCACATGGCACTGGGCCGCTGCCGCATGGCGTCTCCTGCCGTCGGATTTCCAGTTAAAGAAGTTATATGGTGTGGGCCGTGACTGGCCTTATCCCTATGAGACGCTTGAACCCTGGTACTACGCTGCAGAAGAGCAACTCGGGGTGTCGGGTCCGGCCGCACCTGTCGATCTTGGCTCGCCGCGCTCGAAACCCTATCCGATGGGCCAGTTGCCGCTGTCTTACATGGATCAACGCTTTAGCGACGTGCTCAATGCGAAGGGCTTCAAGGTCGTGCCCGAGCCCGTTGCGCGCAACAGCCAGCCTTACGATGCACGTCCCACCTGCTGTGGCAATAACAACTGCATGCCGATCTGTCCGATTGGCGCGATGTACAACGGCGTGGTGCATGCGGAGAAAGCGGAACAGGCCGGCGCGAGGTTGATCGCGGAAGCCGTGGTGTACCGCGTGGAAGCGGATAACAAAGGGCTGATCACCGCTGTCCACTACAAGGACGCGAACGGCAACAGCACACGCGTAAGCGGCAAGCTCTTTGTGCTGGCTGCGAATGCGATTGAAACGGCCAAGCTGATGCTGATGTCGACCTCCGATGCCTTTCCGCACGGCATCGGCAACAGTTCGGATCAGGTGGGCCGTAACCTGATGGATCATCCGGGCACGGGCGTCACCTTTCTCGCCAACGAGCCGCTGTGGCCGGGCCGCGGCCCGATGGAAATGACCTCGGTGGTCAACTTCCGCGACGGCGCGTTCCGCTCCGATTACTCGGCGAAGAAGCTGCACCTTTCCAACGGTGTGCCCACGATGTCAGTGACCGCCGCGCTTATCAAGCAGGGGTTGACCGGCGCGGAGCTGGACCGGCAGATCCGCGATCGCGCCGCGCGGACGTTGAATATCAACAGCTTCCACGAGCATCTCGCCGAACCGCAGAACCGCATCGTGCCGTCGGCGGATCACAAGGATTCGCTGGGTATTCCGCAGCCGGAGATCTACTACTCGATCAACGACTACGTGAAAAAGAGCGCGGCGAACACGCATGAGCTATATGCGCAGATCGCCGCGCTGTTCGGCGGCACCGAAATCTCATTCGACGACACCTTCGCGCCGAACAATCACCTGATGGGCACCACTATCATGGGCAGCGATCCCAAGGACTCGGTCGTCGATTCCGATTGCCGCACGCACGATCATTCGAATCTGTTCATTGCAAGCAGCGGCGTGATGCCGACCGCAGCCTCGGTGAACTGCACGCTGACCATTGCGGCCTTGTCACTGAAGCTCGCTGACAAGCTGAAGCATGAGATCTGAACCGAGCCTTGACGGAGAGCCACAATGACGAACAAAACGTCTCGCGTGCCGCCGGCCGCTTCGCTCGCCAGGGCCATGCGCCGCCGCCTGCTGCAGGTTGGCGCGCTGGCGGCTGCCTTCTCGCTGTTTGCGTTGTACGTGGCATGGCGCGCAGTCGATGAACCCGCGTTGAATCACAACGACGAAGCCCCGCTCATGCAGGCGTATGCCGACGACGCGGTGCCTCCTGCACAACCGGTGGGCGCTGCTGGTACAGCGTCGGGCGCGGCTGATCCGGATCTGGTGAAACGCGGCGCATACCTCGCGCGCGCTGGCGATTGCGTGGCCTGTCATACGGCGAACACGAGCCGCCCGTTTGCCGGCGGCCTGCCCATCGTCACGCCGTTCGGCACGATCTATACGCCTAACATCACGCCCGACCCGGACACCGGTATCGGCCAATGGAGTGACGCGGACTTTCTGCGTGCGATGCATGAGGGCGTCGGCAAGAGCGGCGAGCGGCTGTATCCCGCTTTCCCCTACGCGGAGTACACGAAGGTCACAAGCCAGGACGTGCAGGCGATTCGCGCGTATCTGAACACGTTGACGCCGATCCATTACACGCCGCCGCGCAACGACATGAAGTTTCCGTTCAACCAGCGCTGGCTGATGCTGTTCTGGAACCTGTTCAACTTTACGGAGGGCCGGTTCGTGCCCGATCCGAAGCAGAGTCCGGAGTGGAATCGTGGCGCCTATCTGGTTCAGGGTCTGGCGCATTGCGAGGAATGCCATACGCCCCGCAACTTCATGCAGGGGCTCAAGACCACCGACCGCTTCTCCGGTGCCGCGCAGGGCGGCTGGCATGCGTTCAACATCACGCCGGACAAGAACAGCGGCGTGGGGAACTGGAGCGATGCCGAACTCGTGAGCTATCTTTCGACCGGCGCCGTGCCTGCGCGTGCGAACGCGGCGGGGCCGATGGGTGAAGTCGTGGCGGACAGTACACAGTATTTGACCTCCGAGGATCTGAACTCGATCGTCATTTATCTGCACTCGGTGCCGCCTGTCAGCGGCGGCGAAACGCATCCGCGCGATCAGTGGGGCAATCCCGCTCACGACGTGACGGCACTACGCGGCCACGAGATTACCGGCGTGAATGGTGCGCAACTGTTCGTGGCCAATTGCGCGTCGTGTCACAACTGGACCGGTCAAGGTGTGGGGGCCAGTGCGCCGGGGGCTTACCCGTCGCTGATTCACAACACCACGGTTGGCGCGAATGATTCGAACAACCTGGCGATGGTGATTCTGCATGGCGTGAACCGCACCACCAAACAGGCCGACGTGCTGATGCCCGCATTCGGTGGTGAGCTGACGGATGAGCAGGTGGCTGCGGTCGCGAACTATGTGACGAAGCAGTTCGGCAATCCACAAGCCAGTCTGACGGCCCAGCAGGTGGGCAAGCTACGGGCACAGCAACAATGACCGTTTGAGACATGAGTGAGGCGGCGCGGTCCGGCATGGTTTGCCGGTTTGCGCGGATAGTCTGACGATTGGCCGAAATCGACGCTGCTTGTTGCATGGCAAGCAGCCGAGAAAAGATAGAAACCGCGCATACGCACTTTGCGGCGGCGTTCTATTATGACCGAATGGCTACTGCACTCGTTACTGACGTCAAGCATCACCCGGTCAATCGCAACGGCCGCGATTTCGTCGTGGGCGATCTGCACGGCTGCGTGGACGCGTTGCGCTATCTGTTGCGCGAAGTCGGATTCGATCCGGCGCGCGACCGGCTGTTTTCGGTAGGCGATCTGATCGACCGCGGCACGCAATCGGAAGAAGCGCTGGCTCTGCTCGGTAAGCCCTGGTTCTACGCCGTGCTTGGCAATCACGAGGACACGCTATGCGCCGTGGCCGAAGGGCGCTTGCGGCGTCAATGGTGGTACGGCATTGGCGGTTCGTGGGCAGCGCAGTTGTCGGACGAAAAGCTGCGGCATTACGCACGGCAGTTGAGCCAGTTGCCGTTGGCGCGGGTGATCGGCAGCGGCAGCGAGCGCTTTAATATCCTGCACGCGGAATTCTTCGGCACGGACGCGGATCTGGATGTGGGCGAGTTCTCCGCCGATGAACGCCAGCAACTGCTATGGGGCCGTGACCTCGCGATGGGCAACGGCGATCCAAGCCTGCAGCGCACGCTTTCGCTGACGTACTGCGGCCATACGCCGATGCGCAGCATTCAGCAGATCGGAGCACAGGTGTTTATCGACACCGGCGCGTTCGGCCCGGGCGGCAAGCTGACGATGGTCGAAGCTCGCAAGCCGCAACGCTGGTCCGTCACGGTCGAGGCGGCCCGCGCAGAAGGCGCGGCTGCGCTGGCGCTGCCTTGATGTTGCCCTTGCGCTGAGGTTGGCGCTGCTGCCTCGGATTCGTCGCTCGGGGCGAGACAGGCTGTGCACTTCGACACTCGCCCTTGAGCGCCCCTTGTCTGCTGATCTGCGGCCTAGCCGACCTGATTGAGTTCAAACACCATATCCACGGCGCTGCCGTTCCAGTTGTATTCCAGATATGCCGCGTGGTGGCAGTCGCGCAGCAGCGTGGTTTTGAACGCTGCGAGACATTCGCCGCCTGTATCGCGCACTGACGGATAGACGACGCCCGGCGCGCCCGCCGCGCGCACGGCCCGTCCCAGCGCTTGCCCGGCCAGATAGTCGACGGGCGAGAGCACCGCGGTATCGAGCGAAGCGTCGTCGCGTACGTCAACCACTTGCCCCGCAGCGATCACCGTGTACAGGCGCATCTGCTGGCGCATGGGCGCCTCGGCCGTGGCGGCGAGGAACGTACCCGTGTGAAAGCGCGTTTCCGCGATCGCCGTGGCACGTGAGCGGGCGCAGTAGAACACGCCGTAGCTGCCGTCGGAGAACCGGCTGCCAAGCGGATTCAGGTGCGTGAACGCCGCCATGATCGGCCCATAGCCGGGGCCGAACCGGCGCTCTTCGCGCGGCACCAGGTCTAGTTCACCGATTTCCGTGCGCAAACGGTCGTTGGTCATGGCTTCGAGCGCGTAAAGCGCCTCGAAGTCCTCGGGCGCGGCCACCCGGTCGAACAGATTGACGGCCGGAAAGCGCGTCGGAATCACGCGAAACGCGGGCGACCAGTCGAGCGGCGTAGTGCGCCAGCGGTCCTGCCATTGCAGTTCAGTCACGCCCAGCCGCCTCGCATTGCGTCGAGATACTGGCGCACGGCCACGAGGTCGCTCATATTGCCTGCGAGCAACCGGTCCAGCGCACGGCGGCCGCCGAACGGCGGCGCACTGTTGGGTCGTTTGATCCAGCCGTCAGCGGCGGCCGGTTGCGGCAGGAGAATCTGCAGCGCCTTGTAAATGCCGAGCAGCAGCGACAGCCGTTCGAGCGTATCGCGTCCCAGCCTGGCCGTCTGCGGCTCCTGTTTCCACTTGAAGAAGGTCGAGCGGCCGGGCGAGCCAAGCAGGACGATCTGCTCGTCGGCGCTCAGATCCCAGGCCTGCGCAATCTTGAAGAACGCCCGCAGGCCCGCCGCCGACATTTCGGTCAGCGAAGGTTCCGCGACGGCGCCGCGCAGTGGCGGGCTGTCCTGGGTGGCACGAGCGGCGTGAGGCATGTTGGGTGTCCTGATTTGTACTGTATCTCGATATTAGTCTATATGTGGATTATTGCAAGAGCAGATTAGGTATAATCGCGACCCGACGAAGAGATTGAACATTGAAGAGATCAGGAGAAGCAGGCGATGTGGGTCCGAGCAGTAGGAGTGGCAGTTGCGTTGGTGGCGGGATGCTGTGCGGCGACGGTGCAAGCGGCGCAATACGCCGAAGTGTGGAACCCGCCCGAAGCGCAGCACGCGCCGAAGCATGCCAGGGTGGTGACGCCGGCGTCGAGAAAGTCAGTGAAAGCGGCGTCGCACGCCAAGGGTAAGCAGCAAACGGCGGCGGCGAAGAAGGGCCCCGCTCAGGCGCAGGGAAAGTCAAAACCGGGTGCCGTACACATGCAAGCGAAGGTGTCGGCAAAACCGGGCGTCAAGGTGGCGCAGAAGTCTGCTGGCAAGACGACCTCAACGTCGGCTCACACCACTCATTTGAAGACCGCTGCGAGCACCCCGGCGCATGGGGACATCAAGATGGCTCGGTCGAAAGGCGCACACACGCTGGCTGCAGCCCGTGCCAACCCGCAGACTCTAGCGGCCAGGCCTGCCCCGGCGCATCCGGCACAGACGATGGCCAGTGTCTCCACGCGGACGTCAACCCAACCGACTCCTCAAGCGGCTGACCACGTCCCTTCAATGCTGACCAGCGCCACCGTCCGATCCGCTGACGAATCCAGCAGCCTGCCGCCGATCCTCCACTGACCTCAGGCCACCCGTTTGCGTTTGCTTTTTGCAGCGGGGGCACGGGCGGAGGTAGGCACGCCGGCCGCGCCGAGCGCTGCGCGTCCAAGCTCGACGATCCGCGCCGACAGCTTTTCCAGCCTCGGCGACTGCACTTTCCACGCGTGCCAGTACAGCTCGACGTCAGTCGGCTGTTTGGGCGCGAGATCGACCAGTTCGCCGCGTTCCACCGCTTCGCCGAATTCAAGTTCCGGCACCATCCCATAGGCTAGCCCGCGCTGGATCGCCATATAACGCGGGATGGGTGCGGGCACGTAGTGGCACGGATAGGAGTCGGGCGGCAAGCCAAAACGCGTCTCGAGGAAGCGCGCCTGCAATGCGTCCTTGCGCGACGAGAGGATCACCGGGGCGCGTCGCGCGGCCTCACGCGTCAAGCCTTGCGGAAACCAGCGTTCGACGAATGCCGTTGACGCCACCAGCCGGTAGCGCATCGCGCCAAGCCGTTCGGCAAAGCAGCCGCGCATGGACGCGGATTCCGTGGTGATGCAGCCAATCGCGAGCCCCGATGCCAGCAGCGCATGCGTGTGATCCTGATCATCGACGGTCAGATCGAGCAGGACATTTTCCCGCAGCAGGATCTCCGACAGGGCCGGAAAGAACCAAGTCGAGAGCGTGTCGGCGTTTACCGCCACTGCGACTTTCAGCAGCGCCTCGTTGGCGCCGGCCAGATCGCTGGCGAAATCGTCTTCAAGCAGGGCGGTGCGGCGTAGGTACTGCAGCAGTCGCTGGCCCATTGGCGTCGCGCGGCATGGGCGCGTGCGGACAATCAGCGGACTGCCCAGTCGCGTTTCGAGTGCGCGAACACGTTGCGAAACGGCCGAAGGCGTAAGGTTCAGGCGCGCGGCGGCCTGTTCGAAACTGCCGGTTTCGATCACGGCGCGTACCGCAGTGGTTTGGCGAGGGTCGAGGTCCACGGGATGCCTTGAACGGTTGTGCCGAAATGGAACTGAGTTGTTTCCAAGCTTAAGTTGGATCGACAGCCTTGCGACGCGCGAAGGCGAGGCTACAGCGCGCCGCCCATGCCACCCGCCAACATCCGCAGCGTTTCCACGGAGCGTGGGTCCCGCACCCGCGAATGCAGCGTGACGCGCGATTCGGGCAG
>NZ_JBAURZ010000068.1:0-56206 GCF_049581445.1 Paraburkholderia sp.
GCGCCCGACCGCCGGGAAAACCCGCACAGCCTCGCCGCTGCCAGCCTTTGCGCCCTGCCCGCCCACCGGGCAGCGCACCGGCCAGTGCGGCTGACACCATACGTCAGCGTGTATCGGGCCAACAGGCCTTCTGACTTATACTGGAATTTTTCCCCGAACGAGCATCTCGCCATGCGTTTCGAAGGCTCCTCGCAGTACGTCGCCACCGACGACCTCAAGCTCGCGGTCAACGCCGCGATGACGTTGCAGCGGCCGCTGCTCATCAAGGGCGAGCCCGGCACCGGCAAGACGATGCTCGCCGAGGAAGTCGCGGCCGCGCTCGGCATGCCGCTGTTGCAGTGGCACATCAAGTCCACCACCAAGGCCCAGCAGGGCCTGTACGAATACGATGCGGTGTCGCGCCTGCGCGATTCGCAGCTTGGTGACGAGCGAGTCAAAGATATCCGCAATTACATCGTCAAAGGTGTTCTGTGGCAGGCGTTCGAAGCAGACGAGCAAACCGTGCTGCTGATCGACGAGATCGACAAGGCCGACATCGAATTCCCCAACGATCTGCTGCGCGAGCTCGACCGCATGGAGTTCTACGTCTACGAGACGCATGAACTGGTGCGCGCGAAACACCGTCCGCTGGTCATCATCACCTCGAACAACGAGAAGGAATTGCCCGACGCATTCCTGCGCCGCTGCTTCTTCCACTACATCAGGTTTCCCGACCCGGTGACAATGCAGCAGATCGTCGAGGTCCACTATCCGGGCATCAAGAAGGAACTGCTGGCTGCGGCGATGGCCAGTTTCTTCGAACTGCGCAATGTGTCGGGTCTGAAGAAGAAGCCGTCCACCTCGGAATTGCTCGACTGGCTCAAGCTTTTGCTCGCCGAAGACATTCCGCCCGAGGCGCTGCGCTCGTCGGATCACAAGCAGATCATTCCGCCGCTGCATGGCGCGCTGTTGAAGAACGAGCAGGACGTCGGCCTGTTCGAACGGCTTATCTTCATGAACCGCAATAACCGGTGATGTCCCGCGGTGGCATGGTAGCGGCAAGCGCGATCGTCCCGCTTACCGTGTGACCACCGGCCCGGCCGCGCAGGCGCAATCGTGTCGCCGCCGCGCTGAAACAGAGGAACCCGCATGCTGATCGACTTCTTTTATTCTTTGCGCGCCGCGAAACTACCTGTTTCCGTGAAGGAATATCTGACGCTGCTCGAAGCGCTCAAGGCCGGCGTCATTCCGCCTTCGCTCGACGAGTTCTACTACCTCGCGCGCCTCACGCTGGTCAAAGACGAGCAGTATTTCGACAAGTTCGATCAGGCGTTCGGCGCCTATTTCAACGGAGTGGCGCTGAAGTCGGAACTGGCTTTCGAC
Organism: Paraburkholderia sp.; assembly: GCF_049581445.1. Lineage (GTDB taxonomy): Bacteria > Pseudomonadota > Gammaproteobacteria > Burkholderiales > Burkholderiaceae > Paraburkholderia. The sequence continues at coordinate 1,363 of NZ_JBAURZ010000068.1, forward strand.
GTACCGCTCGACTGGCTGAAAAAGAAACTGGAGCGCGATTTCTCGCCGGAAGAAAAAGCGCAGATCGAGGCGATGGGCGGTATCGACAAGTTGATGGAGCGTCTGAAAGAGCTTTTCGACGAGCAAAAAGAACGCCACGAAGGCGGCAACAAGTGGATCGGCACAGGCGGCACGTCGCCGTTCGGCCACGGCGGGTATAACCCGGAAGGCATCCGCATTGGCGGCGACGCGGCGGGCAACCGCACGGCGGTGAAGGTATGGGAAGCGCGTGCCTACCGCGACTATGACGATCAGGTCGAGATCGGCACGCGCAATATCAAGGTCGCGCTGCGGCGTTTGCGCCGTTTCGCGCGTGAAGGCGCCGCCGAGGAACTGGACCTGCCCGACACGATTCGCAGCACCGCCGCGAACGCCGGCTGGCTCGACCTGAAGATGGTGCCGGAGCGCCATAACAACGTGAAAGTGCTGATGCTGCTGGACGTAGGCGGCTCGATGGACGATCACATCAAGCGCACGGAAGAACTGTTCTCCGCTGCCAAGGCGGAGTTCAAGCACCTCGAGTTCTACTACTTCCACAACTGCGTGTACGACTTTCTGTGGAAGAACAACCGCCGCCGTCATGCAGAACGCATGCCCACGTGGGACGTGCTGCACAAGTTCACGCCCGACTACAAGCTGATTTTCGTCGGCGACGCCACGATGAGCCCGTACGAAGTGCTGCAGGCGGGCGGCTCGGTGGAATACAACAACCCGGAGGCGGGCGCAGTGTGGCTGCGGCGTCTTGCCGACCACTTCCCGCACCATGCGTGGCTGAATCCCGAGCCGGAAGGACTGTGGGAATACCGGCAATCGGTGTCGGTGATTCGTGAGGTGCTAGGTCACAGGATGTATCCTCTCACCCTCGCGGGGCTGGAAACCGCGATGCGCACGCTAAGCAAATGAGTTTTGCCCGCTGGTGCAAGCGCTAAAGACCTCTAAAGACCTCACCACCGAACCTCCGAGACAACCTGCATGCCTCCGTCGTCGTCCCCAGAGTTGACCCCATCCACGGCGCCACGCGCGCCCCTGAGACCATTTGCCGACACCTCCGTCTCGGCCGTGGTCGCCGGCTTCGTGGCGATGATGACGGGCTACACCAGCTCGCTCGTGCTGATGTTTCAGGCGGGCCAGGCCGCACACCTCTCCGATGCGCAGATTTCCTCGTGGATCTGGGCGTTGTCGATTGGCATGGCGCTGTGCACGATCGGGCTGTCGCTGCGCTTTCGCGCGCCGATCGTGATCGCCTGGTCGACCCCGGGCGCCGCATTGCTGGTGTCGTCGTTGCCGCATGTGGCGTATCCCGAGGCGATTGGCGCGTTCATCGTCTGCGCGCTGCTCCTCACCGTGGTCGGTTTGACCGGCTGGTTCGATACGCTGATGAAAAAGATTCCGGCCGGGATCGCCTCGGCGCTGCTTGCCGGCATCCTGTTCGAGATCGGCATCGAGATTTTCCGCGCCGCGCAATTCCAGACCGCGCTGGTGCTGGCGATGTTCTTCACGTACCTCATCATCAAGCGCCTTGCACCGCGCTATGCGATCGTCACTACGCTGATTGTCGGCACGGCAGTAGCGGGCGGCCTCGGGCTGCTCGACTTCAGCCACTTTCACGTCGCCCTCGCGCAGCCGGTCCTGACCGTGCCGGTATTCTCGGTCGCGGCGATCATCAGCATCGGCATTCCGCTCTTCGTCGTAGCGATGGCCTCGCAAAACGTGCCAGGCATCGCCGTGCTGCGCGCCGACGGCTATACGACCCCATCCGCGCCGCTGATCGCCACCACCGGCATCGCGTCGCTGGTACTCGCGCCGTTCGGCTCACACGGCATCAATCTTGCGGCGATTACTGCCGCCATCTGTACCGGCCCTGAAGCTCACGAGGACCACAAGAAACGCTACACCGCCGCGCTCTGGTGCGGCCTGTTCTACCTGATCGCCGGCATTTTCGGCGCGACCATTGCCGCCCTGTTCGCCTCGCTGCCCAAGGCGCTGGTGGTCTCCGTGGCCGCGCTCGCGCTGTTCGGCTCGATCATGAGCGGCCTTGCCAACGCCATGCAGGATCTGAAACAGCGCGAAGCCGCCCTGGTGACCTTCATGGTGACCGCGTCCGGCCTGACGCTGCTGTCGATCGGCTCGGCGTTCTGGGGGCTGGTGGCGGGCGTTCTGACGCAGCTCGTGCTAAACGCGCGACGGGCCTGAAAAGGCCTGCCAGCAGGATAAACGAGGCAGCGGATGCGAGTGAAAGAACCGCATCGTCCGATCCGCCATAGAATAGAAGTATCGGGCGGCATTTCCCGGCAAGATGATGGGCAATGCCGCAGCGTGAAATGCTGCCGCCACGCCAACCGAAGCAACCGCTCCGGTTGGTCAGCGGTGACAATCCTCCACCTTGGACCATTGCGCCTGTGCGCCCTAAAGGCTCGACATGACTACCGCACTCGATCAACTCAAGCAATTCACGATCGTCGTCGCCGATACCGGTGACTTCCAGCAGCTCGCCCAGTACAAACCGCGAGATGCGACGACCAATCCGTCGCTGATCCTGAAGGCTGTGCAGAAGGACGACTATCGCCCGCTGCTCGAAAAAACCGTGCGCGATCACGCGTCGAAGCCGGTCGGCGCCATCATCGATCATCTGCTGATCGCATTCGGCACCGAAATTCTTAAGATCATTCCGGGCCGCGTCTCGACCGAAGTCGACGCGCGCCTGTCGTTCAACGTCCAGGGCTCGATCGACAAGGGTCACGAGTTGATCAAGCTGTACGAAGCGGCCGGCATTGGCCGTGAACGCATCCTGATCAAGCTCGCGTCCACGTGGGAAGGCATCCGCGCCGCCGAGCAACTGCAAAAGGAAGGCATCCATTGCAACATGACGCTGCTGTTCTCGCTCGCCCAGGCCGCTGCCTGCGCCGAAGCGGGCGCACAGCTGATCTCGCCTTTCGTTGGCCGCATCTACGACTGGTACAAGAAGAACGCCGGCAGCGCCTGGGATGAGGCGAAGGACGGCGGCGCCAACGATCCGGGCGTGCACTCGGTGCGCCGCATCTATGCGTACTACAAGAAGTTCGGCTACAAGACCGAGGTGATGGGCGCGAGCTTCCGCACGCCGGGCCAGGTTCTGGAACTGGCGGGCTGCGACCTGCTGACCATCAGCCCCGACCTGCTGCAAAAGCTGCAGGACAGCACGGACAAGGTGGAGCGCAAGCTGTCGCCGGAAATGGGCGATAGCGGCAATATCGAACGGGTGCCGGTCGACGAATCGTCGTTCCGCTTCCTCGTCAACGACGAAGCCATGGCCACCGAGAAGCTCGCCGAAGGCATTCGCGCTTTTGCCGCGGACGCCGTCAAGCTGGAAAAGCTGATCGAAGAACTGCGTTAATCGCGCCGTTACACGCAACGCGTCGGGCCGCCCGGGTCTCGCGCGTTGCGGCATCGCTGAGCGCTCGCTGAGCTTCGTCAGGTTTTGGCGGCTTTCACCGAATTTCACAATCGACGCCACAGCGGACGACTACAATCGTTCGCTGTGGCGTTGTGCTGTCTGCCACGGCTGCGCATGACGGTAGCGTGCGCCGAGTTCATTTGACGATTCACGGGAGACGACGATGCAAATCCAGCCTTATGTATTTTTCGACGGCCGCTGCGAGGACGCGCTGCGCTTCTATGCCGACACACTTGGCGCCGAAGTGCTGTTCAAGATGCAATACAAGGACGCCCCGCCGGAAACCAACCGCCCCGCCGATCCGAAATCGGACGACAAGGTAATGCACGCCTCAGTGCGGATAGGTGAGTCGATCGTGATGATGTCCGACGACTGCATGAGCCCGCAGGTGATACACAGCGGTTTCAGCCTGTCGGTCACTGCTGACTCGCTGGCCGAAGGTGAGAAGCTTTTCAACGCGCTCGCGGAAGGTGGCAAAGTCAACATGCCATGGCAGGCGACGTTCTGGTCCAAGGGTTTCGGCATGCTGACCGACCAGTTCGGCGTTCACTGGATGGTGACGATCCCTGACGGCGCCTGAAGCGGCTGCGCGAATGCGCATTCACTGAGCCACGGCTCGGGATGCGCGTCGCCACAGCCTTAGGACGCGTGTCATTGCGGCTCTGGCGTCGCTTCGACACGCGTGCCGTGACGTTCGATGTTCCAGTTGGGCTCGGTTTCAAGCAGCAGCGTACGTAGCCGGTCGACCTGTTCGATGAAGCGCTCACCGAGCCAGTACGGCCCCTGAAGCTCCGGGGCGAGGTGCGGCGCTAGCGCACCAGGCGGCGCACAGACCGGCACCGGCTGCGGATTGAGAAAGCGCTTCGCGCCGCCGAAGCGCAGGCCGCGCGCCATCATAAGCAGCATGGCGCGCACCGCATGCGCCTCTACTCCGCATTGTTGCGCGAAGGCCGCGCGCGCTGCCGCATCGGCATGCACGAGGGTGCCGGTCGCCATGATTTCCAGCGCGCTCAGCATCGAACGGTGGACTCGCTGAATGGTCTCCAGCTTTCCCGATGGCAACTCGATTTCCTTCGCCACCGAGGGCATCAGCGTGCGCAACTGTATGAGCCGTTTGTTGAGTTCGAGGAATACCTTGACCTGCTCATCCTGGTCGAATAACGAACCACCCACGATCCGCGAGTAGATCCGCCCGCTGCTGCGCAGATTGTCTGCGAGCAGGTAACGCCACGAGTACGTCGCATGTAGCGGCAAGGCAAAGGAAAACGCCAGCGCGATCACAATGCCGATCAGTACATTCAATGTGCGCCACAAGCCCGTGCCGATCAGATTGTCGCCGTGGCCCGCGACGATGCACATGGTGATCGCCGTCAGCAAGCCGATGTAGCCCCCCTTGCCAATGGCGTACCAGGCACAGATGGCCGCCCCTAACGACATGAGCACATACGTGAGCCACAGCGAGCCGAACAGGTTTTGCTGCAGGATCAGCACCAGCCCGATCGACGCGCCGAGCAAGGTTCCGGCGGCGCGCTCAGCGGCTTTCTTGCGAATGTTACCGTGGTGCTGCAAGCCGCCGATCACCACCAGCACCGTCACCGACGACCATATGCCGTGTGGAATATCAATGCCGGTCGTGGCGATGATCGAGACCATCATCGCGAGGCCGACGCGCACGCTATGCAGCAACCTCGCGTGGCGGTAGCGGTAATACGGCGACGCAATCACCCGCACCATGCGGCTGAAGCCGGAGCGGCGGGGAATCAGGGGGTCGGAGTCAGCAGAGGCCATGGTCGCCCGGAAGCTAGAGACGCAATGGGGATATCGTGCACCAGAAAAGCAAAAACGCCCGCAAATTTTCGTCTGCGGGCGTGATCCATAGGAGGCGGTCGGGTTCTGGTGGCACGACCGAGGCTTAACTCTCGACGACGTCCAGATAATCTTCAGGACGGGTCCGATCTTCCGAGTGCTTCATACCCGCTGCGCGCACCAGCAGGCTTACTACGACCGACACCACCAGGTTGACGATCAGCGACCACACCGCGGCGTAGCCGGGAATCGCGATGCCAAACAGGTGGATCGTGAAGATCGAACTGGCGAGCTTCAACGAAATGGCCATCCACGTCCCCGTTGCAATGCCGACTGCCCAGCCGATCAAGAGGCCCCGGTAATCGAGCATGCGCGTGTAGAGGCCGAGCACAATCGCCGGCAACGTCTGGATGATCCAGATGCCGCCGAGCAACTGCAACTGGATCGCATACGTCAGCGGCAGCCCAAGAATAAACGCCACGGCGCCAACCTTGACGATCAACGAGACCAGCTTCGCGATGTTGGTCTCCTGCTCGTTGGTCATGTGGCGGTTGATAAACTCCTTGTGGATATTGCGCGTGTACAGGTTGGCCGCGGCGATCGACATGATAGCCGCCGGCACCAGCGCGCCGATACCAATGGCCGCAAACGCCACGCCGACGAACCACGACGGGAAGAAGTGCAGAAACAGCGCCGGCACCGCGAAGTTCGGGCCGAATGCCTTGAAGTACGGCACGAATTCCGGCATGTCCTTCACGCCCGCTGCCAATGCCATGAAGCCAAGCAGCGCGAGCAGACCGAGTACCAATGAGTACGCGGGCAGCATGGCCATATTGCGGCGGATCGTGTTGCCCGACTTCGACGACAGTACGGCGGTAATCGAATGCGGGTAGAGGAACAGCGCCAGCGCGGAGCCGACCGCCAATGTCGCATAGGCGCTATAGCCGTTCAGGCTTGACACGTCGGGGGCTTTCAACAGCAGCTTGGCCGGTGGCACCGCGGCGAAGATATGGCCAAAACCACCCAGTTGCGGCGGAATCACGATGACGGCGGCTATGATCGTCACGTAGATCAGCAGATCCTTGACCACCGCGATCATGGCCGGCGCGCGCAGGCCGGACGTGTAGGTGTAGGCCGCGAGAATCGCGAATGCAATGATTAGCGGCAAGTCGCCAACGAACCCGGTCGTGTCGAAACCGAGTGCGCCGATCACCACTTCAATACCGACCAGTTGCAGCGCGATGTACGGCATGGTCGCAATGATGCCGGTCAAGGCGATAGCCAGCGCGAGCATGCGACTGCCGTAGCGGGCGTTGACGAAGTCAGCCGAGGTGACGAAGCCCTGACGTTTCGCAATGCTCCATAGTTTGGGGAACACGACGAAGGCGAAAGGATAAATCAGGATCGTGTAAGGCAACGCGAAGAAACCCGTTGCGCCTGCACCGAAAACGAGCGCCGGAACAGCGACGAAGGTGTAAGCGGTATAAAGGTCGCCGCCAAGCAGGAACCACGTGACGATCGTACCGAAGCGCCGCCCACCGAGACCCCACTCTTCCAGATGCGCGAGATCGCCGCGCCGCCAGTGAGCCGCAATGAAGCCGAGAATGGTGACGCCAATAAAGAACAGAACGAATACGAAGGTGGCGATCTGATTCATTGCACGCCCCCTTGCGAGCGATCAGCTGAACGCTTCTTGGTCTTGAAGTAGACGAGCGCAGTGATGACGGCACTGATCAGCACCCACAGCAGCTGATACCAGTAGAAGAATGGGAAATCGAACAGTTGGGGTTCGACCTTGTTGTACGAAGGCACCCAGATCATTGCGATCCAGGGAAGCAACAGCAACCAGAGCCAGCGCTTGCTGGCCTTGTTCGCGCCGGCGTCTTGAGCCATCACGTCTCCTATGTCCTTTTATTGAATTGTGTCCCGTGGTCGGCGGGTGCTAAGCCCGACAGCGGACGCGCCACGGGTACCCCGAAAGCATTGAAAGAGTATAGGAGCCGCGAAGGTACGGTCAAGCAGGGCGGACCCGAGGCGCGTGGTGGATGACATGGCCACCCTGCGTTGAGCTGAAGCGGGAGTCCGCTTCGGTCTGCTTAGATGGTGAACGAACCGGCAGTCTGTCCCGTCGACTCCTGCAGACCCTTGATCCATTTGCGTGCAGGCAACCCGAGCGTCGTTTCGATGACTTTGGCGCGCGCCTGCAGCGTGGCAAACGGCACCTCGAGGGCCGGCCCCGAGAACGCGATGGCCACGCGGTTACCGTCGTGCACTTCGGGCAACGCGACCACGCGGCCGTCGAACGCTTCGTTCAGACGCTTCATGTTACGCACGAAGCTCGGATGGTCGCCGAACAGGTTCACTGTCACCACACCGGCTTCTGTCAGGCAGGCACGCACGGCGCGATAAAACGCGACGCTATCGAGCACCGGACCGCGTGCCGTGGCGTCATAGACATCAATTTGCAAGGTGCCGATGGTGCCGTGATTGGCGCGATCGTTGACGAAGTCCCATGCGTCGGTTTCATGCACCGTGAGACGTGCATCGTCATGCGGCAGTTCGAACATCGTGCGCGCTGCCACGACAACGGCCGGATTCAGTTCAACCGCTTCGACCTTCGCCTGCTTGAGGAAACGATAGGCAAACTTGGTCAGCGCCGCAGCGCCCAGGCCGAGTTGCACGATCCGCTTCGGGGTTTCGAGGAACAGCAGCCAGGCCATCATCTGCTGCGCGTATTCAAGCTCGATGTGATCGGGCTTGCGCAGGCGCATCGCACCCTGCACCCATTCCGTACCGAAATGCAGATAGCGCACGCCGCCCTCTTCCGAGAACGTCACCGGCGCGAAGCGACGCTTGCGCGGCGCTTCGATTTGCGGCGCGTCGTCGAGATCCTCGTCGCGTTCAGCGCGCTGGCTCGTGCGCGTCATTTTCTGTTTCGCGCCGGCGGGTTGGGCCTCTTTGTTGCGGAAGGCGCGCGCCTCGGCGGAAGCGCGCTTGATGAGTTTCGTCATGTGAGGATGTCGCGCCAGAGACGCAATTTTTGGTCGAACGAGAGCATAGCATTCGCCGGACTCGACGAAGGCAATACCAGGGTGGTGTAGCCCGCCGCGCCGATCACCGGCGCGAAGCGGCCCGCCGTCTTGCCGTTGAAGCAGACTTTGGCCAGCAGCGGCGCGTGGGCGCGCAGCGCGGCGAAATCGTTGGGGGTGGCGTTGCGGATCGCCACATCGAGGCTGCCCTCACGTTCGCACGCGGCGAGTACGTCCCACACGCCGATTTGATGATGCAGCAGACGCAACAGACGCTCTTCATAAGGCAGTTCGACGAGCGGTTCGTCGAGCACGGCGCCAAGCAGTTTCCAGAACTGGTTGCGCGGGTGAGCGTAGTACTGGGTCGCCGCCAGTGACGCCTCGCCTGGAAAGCTGCCAAGAATCAAGGTATGGGTGTCGTTGCCGACGACTGGCGGGAAGCCGCGCAGCATTAGCGCGTCACCTTGGGCTCGTGTTCACGAGGCGGGTCAATGCCAGGCTCGTTTGTATGTCCGCCTGGCGGCCCATTCACAAGCCCCGCTCTCACCACAGGATGCGCCCGCGACGCGGTATGCTCCAGCGCTCGCCCGTGTTCGCGTACATGCCCGCGCGGCGCACCCTGCAACGCCTGCCCGGACGAACCGGGCGAAGCACATGCGAGATGCGCCCACAATGCAGGCAACATGCATTCCGTAACCATCAGCGGTGCACTGTGACGCTCAAACACCGAGCGGCGTGCGACGAGCGCCTGTGGAGGCGCTCCGTCGAGTTCACATGCAGCCAATCGGTACAGTGGATGGCGTGCCGTGAGCCGGCGGCTCACCAGCGACGAGCGCGCCACGCTGCTGTCGCTGTACAGCAACTCGGCGAGCGGGCGCGTGCGCAAGCGTCGCATCGCCTGCCACACACCCACGCTTGCCGCCAGCGGCGCAATGCTATGAGCCGCAACAAACGGTATGCCGTCAACCGACAAAACCACTTCACGCACCCACACAGGCGCACGCCGTGCAACGTCGAGCGCTAGGTGCTCATCCGCCCAGGGCATTGCCACGGCTTCACGGGTGACACGCACAGCAACCGCGCCGAGCGTACGCAAGTGGGCGGTCAGCGAGCCACCGCGCGTGAGCCAGTCTTTCTGGTCGCGGGTGAAACCGGCTAAAGGCGCGACACGCCAATGGGTGTCGGCAGCATCGAAACGGATAGACATGGAGTCGGATTATAGCGGCCACGCGTAGGGATTCACCTCGCAAACACTCTAGAAAGTTCCCTTGGCTGCCGCTCGAACACTGAGCCGCATCAACCGATGCACCGTTTTCGGAGCGTTCCGATTCTCGGTGGCTAGCCGCTCGCGATAAAACAATGCGGCATGTAACGAGCCGGCGGTTCAGGCCGCCAATAGCGGCGGACACGCCATGTATCCAAAAATCGAAGGGGAACAACGAAAATGAGAAATCTACTGGGCGCCAGCGCGTGCGCGATGACAGTTCTGATGATGGCGGGTTGCGCTTCACCGCTGAACCTCTCCAAGGAGACCTCGCTGAACCAGGCCGCGGGCATCGAGGTAAAGCAGGTCGCCGACGGCGTGTCGGTGAAGCTCCCCGAAGCCGCACTATTCGACTTCGACAAATCCGACCTGCGTCCGGATGCGGTCAAGGTCATCAACCGTTCCGCGGTCCTGCTCAATCGCAGCAAGAAACCAGTTCTGGTCGAAGGTCACACCGACAATGTCGGCACGCTCGAATACAACCAGCAACTCTCGGAAGCCCGTGCCCAGGCAGTAGGATATTCACTAGTAGCTCGTGGCGTGGCCATCGCGCGTATCCGGACGAAGGGCGATGCTTATAACAAGCCCGTGGCCGGTAACGATACCCCTGAAGGACGGGCGTTGAACCGGCGCACCGAGATTCTCGTGCGCGGCGAGACCATGGACACGCTAATGGGTCGCTAAAAAAATCGGCCGCGGCGCGATTTGCGCTGCGGCCGATGATATCTGTCTGACGCTGAGCTTTTGCAGGTTATCGCTTCACACCCGTGCGTGATCCGCGACCCTTAGCGCCCGCAAGCGTGCGGCGACGCGCTCGACCACCGGCGCCCACGCACCAGGCTGCGGTTGCCGGTAAAGCACCACGGAATGGTACCAGCGCTGAGTCTCTGCCACGCCCCAACACCAGTGCGACACGTGATCGAGCATGGCTAGCACGGGCAGTCCGAGCGCACCGCCCAGATGCAACGGCGCGCTGTCGATGGTCAACAACGCATCGAGTGCAGTCACATGCGCTGCCACATCGTCGAAGCCCGCTGCGTAGTGCCCGGTCAGATCGCGTACGCGATAACCTTGCGCCGTCATTGCCGCGACATCCTCGGTAAGACCCGGCGTGAGCGGGTGAAACACGACATTGGGTAGCGTGAGGACCGGCGCCAGTTCGGCAAGCGGAATCGAGCGCTTCGTATCGCGTCGATGCGTAGGACTGCCGGACCACACCAGCCCGATCTGCAACGCGGCGGCATCCGCGCTGACTGGCTTCACCCGCTCGCGCCAATGCGCCACGCGTTCGTCATCAGCTTGCAGATAAGCGGCGGCGCCGACAGCTTCAGGCTGCAAGCCGAGCATGTACGGCACGCTCATCATGGGCAGGCAGTAATCCGGTTGGCCGAGCGGTCCATCCTCGATGGACACGCAGTCCACATAGTGCCGCGCGAACAGCGGCTGTAGCGCGCGGCGCACCACCAGCACCAGTCGCCCGCCTTCATCGTGCACGCGAGCCGCCAACTCGGGCAGAAACCGCACCATCTGGATATCGTCGCCGTTGCCCTGCTCACTGTGCACCATCAGTGTCTTGCCAGCGAGCGACTGACCGACCCAGCGTGGTGCGAGACGGGCCATGACCATCACAATGTTGTTAGCCGTGCGGTCGTCTCGCGCCAGTCTTCCTTCATAACGAGGCCATGCTGTTGACCAGTCGTCTCGCCGCAATTCAAGCTCCGCCAGATCGACTGCCGCCGTTGCGTCAGCGGGATCCACGTCGAGCGCAGCGTGCAGCGCGGTCTCGCTTTCGCGGTAGCGGGCCTGTTCGACAAGATATTGACCAATCGCAGTGAGGACTGCCGCATTGCCAGGCGCGGCGGCATCAACGGCGCGCATCGTCGCTTCGGCGGCTGCCGCGTCATTGCGTTGCCATTGCGCATGACTTAACTGCCAAGCGATTTCGCTATCCGCAGGACGCTTTGCCAGAACTTCGCGGCAAACCCGTTCGACGCCGTCCCAATCCTGGATCTCCCGATAGGCTAACGCGAGATGCAGCGGCAATGCCGAATGAATTTCCGGATTGAGCCCATAGGCCCGCGCCAGCGCTTCACGCCGCTCGACCTTGGCCGCTGTCCCAGGCAATTGGGCGATGCAGACCGCCAGCCACCAGGGCGCACGGGCGGCGTCCGGCACGCGGTGTTCATAGGCACGCAACAGATGCGCCGCCGCCGACCATGCGCTGCAGTGGTCGATCAACCAGACAATCCACTCAACTGTCTGCGCTTCGGGTTGCGCACTGACTGCCAGCTCGCTGTAGTGCCTCGCGATGTCATGCTTGCCGAGTGCGTCTGTAAACAACGCCAGTCGTGCATGGCGCACGCCGCTGTTCCCTTCCCTTTGCGCCAAGGATGCACTGTGATAAGCCTGCTCGACATATCCCGCGCTTGCGCAAAGATCGGCGTGCACCTGCGACGTCACACCGTCCTGCGTCAGCGAAATCGCACATTGCTGAGCCGCGTCGAAGCCTTGCTCGCGCAGCGTCGCCCAGACGAGATAGACAGGATCGGTTGAGATGGCTGAAGTGGGATTGGACATGAGAGAGATCACGCAGTGGCGAGGTGGCGAGCGTTCCAACGTCCAAGGCAACGTGTCGTGCCTGACAATCACCCGGACAAGCGAAACTGGAACATCACAGATTAGGCCTGCTTTGCGTTAGCGCATCTCATATTCAAATCTCAATATATCGTGGTTGCTAAACGTTAGTTAGTAAACCATACTGATTTTCGTTTGGCCAAACGACACCTCTTATCTCAAAGTCATACAGGAAAATAACCAAGGAGTACGGCTTGAACAAAAACGGAAAAGAAACGTCTGATCGCATTGCGCATCTCGCCGCTGTCGTACTGGCAAGACACAGTGCGTTCCACCTGGAAAAGGAACTGGCGGGCTCCGCGCTGGCGCAACATCACACGTCGAAGCAGACCAGCACCGCCATTGGCAGCCTCGCGGCGAAAGTGCTGGCCGATCACAACGCGTGTGTCGAAGCCAAGGAACTTGCGGGGTCCGTACTCTCGCAGGTCCGTCATTTGCATCAAATCGCTCACGGTGCGTAAGCCGTGAGTTTATGGTGGTTGAGTCCCTTTAAGTCCGGTTGAATCAGCGTTGAATCCGCTGCGTCGAATCGGTTAACTCATCGGGCAACTCTCCAGGCACGATAAGCAAAATCGACAGGCAAAAAAATGCGCTGCCAAAGCAGCGCATTTTTCCATCAGTCAACCTCACTTCACGCCATTACGGCCTGCGTGTTGAGCTCAGCTCGCACGGGCCAACAGCAATGCGTTGGTCCGCTTGACGAAGCTCGCCGGATCTTCCAGCGCGCCGCCTTCGGCGAGCAGCGCCTGATCAAACAGCAGATGGCACCAGTCATCAAAGTTAGCGCTGTCCGTATGCAAGCTCTTCACCAGCGCGTGCTCCGGATTCACTTCCAGAATCGGATGGAATGACGGCGCCTGCTGACCCGCGGCCTTCAGCATACGTTGCAGGTAACCGCTCATTTCGCCATCGTCAGCCACGAGGCATGAAGGCGAATCGGTCAGGCGGAACGTCAGACGTACCTCCTTGGCCTTGTCCTTGAGCGCTTCCTTCATCTTCTCGACGAGCGGCTTCAGCTCTTCGCTGACCTTTTCTTGTGCCTGCTTTTCCTCATCGTTCAACGCGCCCAGATCGAGATCGCCGCGCGCCACGCTTTGCAGCGGCTTGCCGTCGAACTCGTTCAGGAACGACAGCATCCATTCATCGACGCGATCGGTCAGCAGCAACACTTCGACGCCCTTCTTGCGGAACACTTCGAGGTGCGGGCTATGGGTGGCGGCCTGGAACGTGTCGGCAGTCACGTAGTAGATCTTGGTCTGCTCGGGCTTCATGCGAGCGACATAGTCCGCCAGCGCAACGGTCTGTTCCGGCGAATCTGTATGCGTCGAGGCAAAGCGCAGCAGCTTTGCAATACGCTCCTTGTTCGCGAAGTCCTCGCCGACCCCTTCCTTCAGTGCCTGGCCAAATTCCTTCCAGAACGTGGCGTACTTTTCCTTGTCAGCGTCGTTATCGGCATTGGCCAGGTCTTCGAGCATCGACAGCGAGCGTTTGGTCACGCCCTCGCGGATCGCCTTCACATCACGGCTTTCCTGCAGGATTTCGCGCGAAACGTTCAGCGGCAGATCGCTCGAATCCACCACACCCTTCACAAAGCGCAGATACGTGGGCAGCAGTTGCTCAGCATCGTCCATGATGAACACGCGCTTCACGTACAGCTTCAGGCCGCCGCGATGTTCGCGATTCCACATGTCGAACGGCGCGGCGCCCGGCACGTATAGCAGCTGCGTGTACTCGCTACGGCCTTCGACGCGGTTATGCGTCCACGTAAGCGGATCCTGATGATCGTGCGAGAGGTGCTGATAGAACTGCTTGTACTGCTCATCCGTGATGTCGTTCTTCGAACGCGTCCACAACGCGCTGGCCTGATTGACGGTCTCGTCCTCGTCCTTCGTGACCATTTCGCTTTTTTCCGCGTCCCATTCCTCTTTCTTCATGAGGATGGGCAAAGCGACGTGGTCCGAGTACTTCTGGATGATCGACTTCAGACGGTGCGACGACAGCAGTTCGTCTTCTTCGGCGCGCAGATGCAGGGTGATGGTCGTGCCGCGCTGGGCGCGTTCGATCGTCTCCACCGCGAAATCGCCCTCGCCCGCGCTTTCCCAGCGCACGCCTTCAGCGGCCGGCAGACCGGCGCGACGCGATTCGACGGTGATCTTGTCCGCGACGATAAAGCCCGAATAGAAACCCACGCCGAACTGGCCGATCAACGCCGCATCCTTCTGCTGGTCGCCGGACAGTCTGCCGAAGAATTCCTTGGTGCCCGAACGGGCGATCGTGCCGAGGTGCGAAATCGCCTCGTCGCGGCTCATACCGATGCCGTTGTCGTCGATCGTGATGGTGCGTGCGGTCTTGTCATACGAGATGCGAATCCGCAGATTGGGATCGGACTCGTACAGCGCGTTATTTTCGATCGCTTCGAAGCGCAGCTTGTCGGCGGCGTCCGAGGCGTTCGAGATCAGCTCACGCAGGAAAATTTCCTTGTTGCTGTACAGCGAATGGATCATCAGTTGCAGAAGCTGCTTCACTTCTGCCTGAAAGCTCATGGTTTCTTGTGCCATGGTCAGATTTCCTCTCTGTTTGTAGCGATTGATTCAAGTCGGGCTTGGCCGGGCGCGAGCGCCGGCCACAGCGCGGATCGGGGCTAAATTGGGTACTATCGGCGCGATTTCAAGAGGCGCGCCGCGCGACACCGTCCAGATACCGGCACAGGAATGCCGGCAGCTCGGGATCGCCGCAATTGGCAACATTAAAACGGGTCCAACTGGACGGCGACTGCTGCGGCGAAAAAAGACTCCCCGGCGTCAGCAAAAAGCCTGACTCATGCGCGGCAGCAGCAAGTACGTCCGAGTCGACGCCCGTGTCGGCCCACAGGAACATACCGGCGCCAGGCGCCTGGAACAGCTTCAGGCCGGTTTTCTCCAGCATCCGCGCGGCTTTGTCGCGCACTCCGTCGAGACGCCCGCGCAATCGCTCCACGTGACGCCGGTAGTGTCCTTCCGTGAGTATTTTGTACAGCACGCGCTCGTTGAGTTCCGGGCTCGTCATGCCCACCAGCATCTTCTGGTCCGTGACCGCGTTGGCCACTTCCGGCGCGCAGGCGATAAAGCCGACCCGCAGGTTGGGCGCCAAGGTCTTCGAAAAGCTCCCCAGATAGATCACGCGCTTGAGCTGGTCGAGGCTTGCGAGGCGTGTGGCCGGATACCCCGGCGGGCACAGGTCGCCGTAAATGTCGTCTTCCACCACGATGAAATCGTATTCCTCGGCGAGGCGCAGGATACGAAACGCCTGCGCGGCGGTGAGCGATGTGCCAGTCGGGTTCTGCAACACCGAGTTGATCACCAGCATTTTCGGGTGCCACGTCTGCACCAGTGTTTCCAGCGCATCCAGATCCGGCCCTTCCGGGGTGTACGGCATGCCGACGAGGCGCGCCCCCTGCGAGGCAAACCGCCCGAACATCTGGAACCACGCCGGATCGCCGACGATCACCGCGTCGCCCGGTTGTACAAAAATACGCGCGATCAGATCGATTGCCTGGGTGATCCCGGAGGCCATCACGATCTGCTCAGGGGAGGCACCGATCTCAAGCTCTTCCAGGCGCGTCTGCAACTGCTGACGCAGCGGCAGGAAGCCCTGAGCCGTGCCGAAACCGAGCATCTGCGCGCCAGTCTGCCGCCCCAATGTACGCAACGCCCCGGTGATCAGTTCGCCGTCGAGCCAGCGGCTTGGCAGATAGCCAAGACCCGGCCCCCGTTCCGGCCGTGCCGATGTCTGCAGCATATTGCGCAGCAGCCAGACCACGTCAATGGTATTTGACGCGGCCGCAGGCGCAGCCTCGGCGCCCTGGCGGCGCTCGCCGGGCATTGGCGTGGCGAGCCGCTCGCGCACATAAAAGCCGGAACCGCGCCGCGAATCCAGATAACCCTGTGCCACCAGACGCTCGTACGCCTCGACCACCGTGAAGCGCGACACGCCTTTGTCGAGCGCCAGCTTGCGGATGGACGGCATGCGCATGCCGGAGCGAAACACCCGCTCCTCGATGCGGCGGCGCGCCCACTGCACGAGCTGATCGACGAGCGTCAGCGATGACGCATCGTGTGGAGCGGGAATCTGGTCGAGCGGCACGGACATGATGGCTCCGACTGTATTGAAAACTATCGGGTCGATTGTACCGTTACTGTGCAGGTGACGGGCGTTACAGTGAGTTTGAACCGGTAGTCGGAACGCAACACGCACGCGGCGTGCTGAGGCTGGTGTCCGGCTCACACGGCGTACGGAAATCGTGCCCCGGCAGCGCGCCGAGCGGTTATGCTAACGGCCCGGCCTCGCAATGCGCGCCGGTGGCCCGCACTAGACCGCCATGCAAAGCGGTACTCCGTCCGCACCAAGCCGGCACGAGTCCGCAAAACCGCAGGCGCACCGCAGAAACCGTCTTTTAGCCAACATGACCGTCAATCCGCTCCGTCTCGATCATCTCGTGATCTCCGCCCGAACCCTCGACGAGGGGACTCAATACGTCGCCGACACGCTTGGCGTGGCGCCGTCCGGCGGCGGCGCGCATCCGTTGATGCGTACGCACAACCGGCTCCTGAACCTGTGGGGTGGCGTGTATCTCGAGGTTATCGCGATCGACCCGGAGGCCGAGGAATCCGCCAGCGGCGCCGCGCCGCGAGCGCGTCTATTCGCACTCGACGCGCCGCAAACGCAGACGAGACTCGCGGACGGCCCGTATCTGTCGCATTGGGTGGTGCGGGTAGAGCGGCCGAAAAATTTGCGGCGCTGGCAGGCGCAGTATCCGCAGCGCATCCCGCCCGTCGTACCCATGACGCGCGGCGCTTTCACCTGGGGCCTGGCGGTGCCGGACGACGGCGCGTTCCCGAGTTGGGAAGGCACAGGCGACGGCCTTCTGCCCACGCTGATCCAGTGGGACACGCCGCAACACCCGTCGCAGGTGCTCCCGGAAACGGAACTGGCGCTGACGTCGCTTAAGGGTTTCCACCCGCAAGCCGAGACGATCAAGGCGCAACTGGACTGGCTCGGCGCTGGTCATCTGATCCAGCTCGTCACGCAGGACGGCGTAGATGCCCCGGCACTGGTGGCTGAATTCGATACACCCGACGGCCCACGCACGCTCAAATAAAGGCGCGACGGTCCCAAGCCACTCGCGCAACAGCAACTCGCGCGATAATTGAAGTTTTGACGATTTCGCCCAAGCAACACCTGTTGAGGAAACCATGGATCAAAGCGACCTTCAAGCCCCCACGTGGCAACTGTCCGAACGCGCACGCAAGCTGACCAGCTCGGCGATCCGGGAAATTCTGAAGGTCACTGAACGGCCGGAGGTCATTTCGTTTGCAGGCGGCCTGCCGTCGCCGGCCACCTTCCCCGCCGAGGAAATGCGCGAAGCATCTGATCGGATCCTGCGCGATTCGCCCGCCGCGGCACTTCAGTACAGTGCCACCGAGGGCTATATGCCGCTGCGCGAATGGATTGCCGCGCGGTACTCGAACAACAGTGCGGTGAACGGCGTGCAAATCCGCCCGTCGCAGGTGCTGATCACGACCGGCTCGCAGCAGGCGCTCGATCTGCTCGGCAAGGTGCTGGTCTGCCCGGACAGCCCCGTGCTGGTTGAAACGCCGACCTATCTGGGTGCGCTCCAGTCGTTCTCCATGTACGAGCCGCGCTACGTTCAGGTGGCCACCGACGACAACGGCCTGATCCCCGAGGCGCTCACCCCTGAGCTGACCGCCGGCGCCCGTCTGCTGTACGCGCAACCGAATTTCCAGAACCCGACTGGCCGCCGTCTGCCGCTGGAGCGCCGCCGCGCGCTGGCCGCCATGGCGCAGACAGCCCCGTTCCCGATTATCGAAGACGACCCATACGGCGCGCTCGACTATGCGGGCGAACCGCTGCCCACCATGCTCTCGATGGCGCCCAACCATATCGTGCACCTGGGCTCGTTCTCGAAGGTGCTCGCGCCGGGCCTGCGTATCGGCTACATCATTGCGCCTGAGGAATTACACTTCAAACTGGTCCAGGCCAAGCAGGCCACCGACCTGCACACGCCGAGCTTCACGCAGCGCATTGTCCATGAGGTGATCAAGGACGGCTTCCTCGACACGCACATCCCGACCATTCGCGCGCTGTATCGCGACCAGTGCGCCGCCATGTTGTCGGCGCTCGAACGCTTCATGCCGCAAGGCGTAAGCTGGAACCGGCCGGAAGGCGGTATGTTCGTGTGGGTGACGTTGCCGGCGCATATCGACAGCATGAAGCTGCTCGAGGAGTCGGTCGCCCAGAATGTGGCCTTCGTGCCGGGTGGCCCGTTCTATGCAAACGAGCCACAGCACAACACGTTGCGCCTGTCGTTCGTCACCGTGCCGCCGGCCAAGATCGACGAAGGCGTGGCACGCCTCGCGGCCCTGATTCGCGCTCGCGTTTAAGAGCGCGCCCTCTTTCTCATTGACCAGGACATGTCATGACTCAAGCAAACGTGTACGACAAGTTGAAGGAACTCGGCATCGAACTGCCCACCGCAGGCGCGCCCGCAGCGGCTTATGTGATGAGCGCCCAAAGCGGCAACACCGTGTATCTGTCGGGCCATATCGCCAAGAAGGACGGCAAGGTATGGGCCGGCAAGCTTGGCGACAACCTCAGCACCGAAGAAGGCAAGGTGGCAGCGCGCTCGATCGCGATTGACCTGCTCGCCACGCTGCACGCTCACGTGGGCGACCTGAACCGCGTCAAGCGCATCGTCAAGCTGATGAGCCTCGTGAATTCGACGCCCGATTTCACCGAACAGCACCTCGTCACGAATGGCGCGTCCGAGTTGGTCGCCGATATATTCGGCGAACGCGGCAAGCACGCACGTTCGGCCTTCGGCGTGGCGCAAATTCCGCTTGGCGCCTGCGTCGAAATCGAAATGATTGCGGAAGTCGAATAAGGCTCACAAGCGTAGGGGCGGCCTTTTGCATAGGTACCCTTACTGAGTCTGACACCCGTTGCGCGTCGTGAGGTGGCTTGCCATTCACGGCGCGTTTTGTTTTTTGCGTCTCGCCACTCAAAGGATATATCGCTGCTATGACTGCTCGCACTGTCCGTTTCAAACAGGTCGATGTGTTCACCGCGGTTCCGTTCAAAGGCAACCCGCTCGCCGTGATATTCGACGCAGACGATCTCGACGATGCCCAGATGCAGGCCATCGCCCGCTGGACCAATCTGTCCGAGACCACCTTTCTCGTGAAGCCAACCGAGCCCGCGGCCGACTATCACGTGCGCATTTTCACGATGGGTGGTGAATTGCCGTTTGCGGGCCACCCCACGCTGGGCACGGCGCACGCATTGCTCGAAAGCGGCTATCAACCTAAGACGCCTGGCACGCTGGTTCAGCAATGCGGCGCAGGTCTCGTGGAACTGAACGCGCTCGATGGTGGTGCATGGGCCTTCGCAGCACCGCCTGCTCGTGTCACGCCACTGCCCGCCGACTTGTACGGCGCGCTGAGCGACGCATTGCGCACCGATGCGATTGATTTCAGCGCGCAGCCCTGCGGCATGGACAACGGCGCGCCGTGGCTCGTCGTGCGCGTGAACTCAGCCGCAGCCTGCCTCGCGATTGAGCCGGATGCTGCCGCGCTCGCCCGCGTCGTCGCAGCCGTACACACGCACGGCGTCGCCGTCTACGGCCCGCACGACGCAAACGGCCCGGCCACCTTCGAGGTCCGTTGCCTGATGGTGGGGGGCAATCTTGGCGCCGGCGAAGACCCGGTCACTGGCAGCGCAAATGCGGCAATAGCCGGACTATTGAGTGCACAACAACGCCGGCCAGGCCTCGCCTACACAGCTCGCCAAGGCACCGTGCTTGGGCGCGCGGGCCAGGTGTCGGTGCGCTATGACGACGCGGCGAACAAGACGTGGGTCGGCGGCTCGACGGTCACGATCGTCGACGGCACCTTCAGGCTGCCATGAGCAAAGCCTGACTATATGCGGCGCGCCTTGGTCTGATTGCATGCAATCAGACCAAGGCAAGTCCACCGCGGACCACAATAAACCACGCGCTGGTTTCGCCTGATTCAGCCAAGCTTGTACACAAAACGCCTCATCAGGACAACTCGACGTTGTTGGGATCTAAGCGTGGCACGCAAGCCGCATAAAGATGCAGCTTGCTTCGATGAAATCTTCAAAAATATCGGCGCAGCGTACAGTTCGCCACAGCCCCTTCCTGGTCCGCATCGCCGCCGCCCGCGCGCCCGGCGAGGCGAGCGTATACCCGCAGCGCCGGCCCTTCCTTAATCCAACGCCATTCAGTAATATCAAAGAGTCCTTGCCGACCCAACGACGGGCCGGCGCAACGTCACGACCGCACTCCTGCGCAGCAGTCCCGGCACCTCGCTCACCATGCAGCCAAACTCGAACTACGCGCAGTCGCTTTACATCAGGCCGCTGCCAGACGGCAGACGGGCGCGGTCCATCTGATGACCCAATCCCGCTTCTTCGCACGCGATGGCCGGCACCGCCACGATACGGTGGTGCCGCGTCGCCGCACCCTGCTCGCGATTCCCGCACTCGGCGTGCTAGTGTTGATCCTGTTATGGGCGGTGATCTTCGCGCGCCTGTCGGTCGAGAAAGACGCCACCTCGCGCGAAGCTATGGCATCCGCCGCGATACTCTCAGCCGCGCTCGAACAGCACACGGTCAAGGCGATCCATCAGGTCGATCAGATCACCCGCTTTGTCAAATACGAGTTCGAGAAAACGCCTGACCACTTCGATCTCGCCAGCACGGTCGAGAAAGGCGTGGTACAGAGCGACACGCTGGTACAGGTGTCCATCATCGACGAGCATGGCACGCTGGTCTCCAACACAGCGGAACAGAATCCGAAACGCATCGACTTGTCTGACCGTGATCACTTCAAGGTTCACGAGCACGAGAACGACGACAGCCTCTACATCAGCAAGCCGGTGCTCGGCCGCGTATCCGGACAATGGACGTTGCAGATGACGCGCCGACTGAATCATCCGGACGGGTCGTTTGCCGGCGTGGTGGTGGTCTCAGAAGACCCGAGCTATTTCACCAGCGACTTTTATAACAACGCCGCGATTGGCCGCGACGGCGTGATCGCGGTCATCTCGGACAACGGCGCTGTGCTCGCGCGCCGCACCGGCAACGCAGACTCCAACAACGGCAAGTTCTCGGCCACCGGTTCCTATCCCACCTCGGAACATGTCTCGGGCACGTACGTCGATTCGATCGACAACGTCACGCGTATCTTCTCGTACCGGCATATCGACGGTTATCCGCTCGGTGTGCTAGTCGGTCTATCGCAAGCTGAAGAATTCGCTGACTACAATCACACACGCAACGTCTACCTGTTGATGGCCGGTTTCATTTCGCTCGCCATGCTGAGCTTCTTTGCTGTGGCCACCGGCCTGATCGGCAAACTGCTGGGACGCGAGCGCGAGATGACGCATCTGGTTGAGTTTGACCTGCTGACCGGCCTGCGCAACCGCTACTCGACATTGCAGAGCTTGCGCCACGACGTGGCGAATCCGTCGAACCTGAGCCGGCTCGCCATTCTCTTTATCGATCTGGACAACTTCAAGACCGTCAACGACACCCTCGGTCACAACGCCGGCGATATCGTGTTGCAGATGACCGCCGCGCGTCTCGCGGATGCCGTGGACGACGGCGGCGCGCTAAGCCGCATTGGCGGCGACGAGTTTGTCGTGGTGATCAAGGGCGATGAAGTCGAGAAGCGTGCCGTCGATCTTGCCGAAGCCGCTGCCGAGGTCTTTGCCAAGCCGTTTGAGGTACGCGGCAGCGCATTCGTGCTGCATGCGAGTATCGGTATCGCGCTGTATTCGGTGCCGAACGAGAGCGAAATCGACCTGCTCAAGAAAGCCGATCTCGCGATGTACAGCGCCAAGGACGCGGGCAAGAACTGCTATCAGTTCTACTCGCCGCAGCTCTCGCATCGCGCGGACCATCTGATGAAGTGGGAGCAGCAACTGCGCGTGGCGCTCTCCGAGGGTCAACTGTTTCTGGCTTACCAGCCGAAGATCGATCTGACGCTCCGTTGCATCACCGGCTTCGAAGCACTGGTGCGCTGGAACCATCCGCAGCACGGCCTGATCCCGGCCAATGAATTCATCCCGGTCGCCGAATCAACCGGGCTGATTGTGCCGATCGGCGACTTCGTGATCGAGACGGCCTGCCGACAACTCGCTCAGTGGCAGCAGCAAGGCTACGACTCCATGTCGCTTGCGGTGAACATTTCTGCCGTGCAATTCTGGCGCGGCGATCTCTACGAGACCATTTCGCACGCAATCGAGGAAACCGGCATCTCGGCGCGCCGCCTCGAACTGGAGATCACCGAGACGGCGATGATGGAATACCCGGAACTCGTCTCGGAGAAAATTTTCGCGCTCAAGCGACTCGGCGTGCGCATTGCGCTCGACGACTTCGGCACGGGCTATTCGTCGCTCTCCTATCTGAACCGCTTCTCTGTCGATACGCTGAAGGTGGACCGCTCGTTCGTGCAGGCTATTCCTGGCGACCGCAGCGTGTGCGTGATGGTGACCGCGATCGTCAATCTCGCGCGCTCGCTCGGGCTCACCGTAGTGGTCGAAGGCACCGAGACGGAAGAACAGATTGCGTGGTTGGCAGCGCTTGGCCATATCGAAGCGCAAGGCTTTCTGTTCTCGCGCCCGGTGCCTGTCGACGCTATTCCGGCACTGCTCGAACGCTTCGGCGTGTGCGGCATGCCGGAGCGACGCAGTGCACGCGAAGCCGCCGCCGACAGCGCCACGTCGAGCACCCGAGGTTAGTCTTCGTCGCTTCCGAGTCAGGTGCATTGAGTCAGGTGCAGTGCATTGAACCGGTCGCATTGACGAAGTGCGTCAAAACCTTGCGCCGTCCTGGCGTATGCACAAAAAACCGGCTACATTCAACCACGTACTCACGGCAGAGCGCGCTGTTCCGGCCACGCAAAGCGCGCCGTATTACGACACGGCCTCAAACATCCGCACGGCGCGCAGACTGTCATGTACACGATCACGAGCCAGGAAGTCACCCAACAAGGTGAACGAGAACCGCTATGGACGCTGTTCCGGGTCGTATGCGGCCTGTCGGCTATGTCTTGGGGCGGACTCGCTTTGATGGCCCAGTTGGAGAACCACTATGTCGAACGCGAGGGCAGGCTCTCGCGAGTGGCGTTCTCCGATCTGATCGCGCTAGCGTGGATGGTACCGGGGCCGGTCGGCTGCAACGTCGCCGTGCAGCTTGGGCATGCGTTGCGCGGAAAGGCCGGCGCGTGGGTCGCGGGCATTGCGAGCGTGCTGCCCTTCTTCATGCTGATGACGCTGTTTGCCATCTTCTATCGCACACCTATCGTACGTGCGGTTGCATCGCAGACCTTGCTGAATCACTTCAGTGTCGTGCTGGGCACGCTCATCGCAGTGACCTGGTACAAACAGACGCGTGCGCTCGTGCGCGGCAAACTGGAATGGCTCGCGGCGCTGCTTGGCTGCGTCACACTCGCTTATGCGCGTAGTCCCGCCGCGTATGTCGCGATGCTGGGTGCGGCGTTCGCAGTCGGCTGGCTGAATAGCCGCGAACGTAAGGTACCGTTGAATGTGTCGATTGGGCGTACCGACTGGCACGTGATTATCGGCTTGTGTGTGTTGCTGGTTTTGTTCGCTGTGCCGCTGCCGCACCGCTATGAACTG
This sequence comes from Paraburkholderia sp., assembly GCF_049581445.1. Classification (GTDB taxonomy): domain Bacteria; phylum Pseudomonadota; class Gammaproteobacteria; order Burkholderiales; family Burkholderiaceae; genus Paraburkholderia. The sequence goes on from NZ_JBAURZ010000068.1 coordinate 25,288, forward strand.
GCGCTGTTGTGGCCGCGACTCGCGGGCGCCGGCATGACGTTGTTTGGCGGTGGCTTCTCCGCGTTGCCCGTGCTCAAGGCGTTGTTCGTGACGCCTGGGATCGGCATTTCGGACAACGATTTCACGCTTGCTTTCTCGCTTTCGCCACTGTCTCCCGGGCCGCTGCTGAACGTGGTGCCGTTCTTCGGCTACCTGGTCGATGGTTGGCCCGGCGCGTTGATCGCCACTCTTGCGCTGTTCGTGCCATCAGGCTGCCTTGTCGTGCTGGCGCAACGTCACCTGCATCAATTGAAGGCCAACCCGCGCTTCGAACACGGCATGCGCATCCTGCGTGCGGTGACCACCGCGTTTCTGGCGGTCGCTGTGTTGCGCATTGCCCAACGGGTGCCGTTGCAGTTGCCCTATCTGATGACTGCGCTGTTCTCGGGCACGTGCTTCGCCAAACTCAAGGTGCCGGTGTATATGGTTTATGGCGCGGTGGCCGGTGCATGTGGGTTGTGGCTCGCTTATGCGGCAACGGCATAGCAGCCTGCCGACCCGCCGACGAGTCCACCCAAAGGCCTTCGCTCACGTGGACCTGAAACGAAGAACGCCGCATACGCGGCGTTCTTCGTTGAGAACCGTTTGATCTTTAGCGAACGGCTCAAACTCCACCGGACAACACAGCCACACCGATGGTCACGATACCGAGTGCCAGATTGACCACCACGAGGCGGCGCACCACCCCAACAGCACGCGCGCCGTCCGGCCAGTTTTGCGCCTGCACGGCGCGGCGGATACGCGGAAAGACCGCGAAGCGGATATGCCCGAAGATCAGCATCATCACAATGCCGAGGCCCGCCATGGCATGCAGTTGCCAAGAGGCGTGACCGCCACCGAACTGCATGAGCAGGAAGCCGCCCGTGAGCAAGATCACGATGACCGAAGCAGCGACCCAGTTGAAGAACCGACCAAACACCGATTCCCACAAAGGCAAGCGCAACTGAGGCGACAAATCTGCGAGCGCTGGGCGCAGGCAATAGTGCGCAAAGACCATACCGCCAACCCACACGGCGACGCCGAGCAGATGTAAAAAGAGCGCGACTTCGATGGCTTTGCTCATATTGTTTTCCTCTCCGTGTGATGGCGCGCCGTCTGTTTTGACCTTGAGGCCTGTATTAAGACACGGCTAATGACCGCGTTCGACCGCACGCTGTTCGTGCAGTTCCGCACTCTGCCATCGTTTTATTTATTGTCTCAGCGGACTACCGAGAACACCAGGGCGCCGCGAACTTTTTTACAGCTCGCGAGACGCCATGCGAAGCGGCAAAGGTTGGCGTCCTCATTTGGGCGTCCTCTATAGTGCGCTGATCCCCAAATTGTTAAGTCTTGCTACCTGCCGCGTGCGCCGGCTGTGGTTGAAGGACGACGCACGCGGTATTGCCCGGTGTTGCGGTTACTTCATCATGCGGCCAGCGCCGGGCGCATGCTCAGTTGCTTGAGCTTCGTATCCGGTAAGCGTCCCTTGCGGGCACGCTTGCCGAGATGCGGGGTCAGCGCCGCGCCGCTCAGCGTTTCTTCAGACGCTTTGCCGCCTCGACCCGTGCCCAGCAGCACGACACCCGCCTTACCGATCGCCAGCGCCTGCGTTAGCAGTTCATTCTCGTCCAGCGCCATCAAGGTGACGCCACGGCCGCCACCCGAAAGCGTCTTCATCTCGTCGAGACCGAATACCAGCAGACGGCCACCGCCCGACAGACAGGCCACGCGGGTGGCATCCGGCACCATCGGCATCGGCGCCAAAGGTGCCGCGCCTGCGTCGATGGTCATGAACGACTTGCCGGCCTTGACGCGGCTCACCATGTCGCCCACCTTGGCGATAAAACCAAAGCCATTGCTCGACGCAAGCAACAACGCCTGATCCGCCGGCGCTGCGTAGTAGTGCATCAGATGGCTGCCCGATTCGAGTTCGATCAGGGACGTGACCGGCACGCCATCGCCGCGTCCGCCCGGCAGCAGCGCGACCGCGACCGAATAGACACGCCCGTTGCTGCCCCAGGCGATCAGCGTATCCGGCGTGCGGCACTGGAACGCGGCGTAAAGCGCGTCGCCCGCCTTGAAGGTGAAGCCGACCGGATCGAGCCCGTGACCCTTCAGCGCCCGCACCCAGCCCTTCTGCGAAACGACCACCGTGACCGGTTCGTCGACCACGCGCGCTTCGAAAGTCGCGCGCTTTTCCTGCTGGATCAACGTACGACGCTCGTCGCCATATTGCTTCGCGTCGCCTTCGATTTCCTTGATGAGCAGGCGCTTCATGGCCGATTCGCTGCCCAGCAGTTCTTCGAGCTTGGCCTTTTCGTCGCGCAACTCCGCCAGTTCCTTCTCGATCTTGATAGCTTCCAGTCGCGCCAACTGACGCAGACGGATTTCAAGAATGTCCTCAGCCTGACGATCTGACAGCGAGAACGCGGCGATCAGCGCGGGCTTCGGTTCGTCCGACTCGCGGATGATGCGGATGACTTCGTCGATATTCAAAAAGACGATCATCCGGCCTTCGAGAATATGAATCCGGTCGTTGACCTTGGACAAGCAATGCTGCGTGCGCCGCGTCACCGTCACGAACCGGAAGCCGATCCACTCCTGCAGGATCTCGGCGATGCCCTTCTGACGCGGCCGGCCATCGGCGCCGACCATCACCAGATTGAGCGAGGCATTTGATTCCAGGCTCGTATGGGCCAGCAGCGTGGTGACGAATTCGGTCTGGTCGATACGGCTCGACTTCGGTTCGAACACGAGACGCACCGGCGCATCCTTGCCCGATTCGTCGCGCACCGCGTCAAGCAGCGCAAGCATGGTCTGCTTGGTCTGCAACTGCTCAGGCGTGAGCGTCTTCTTGCCGAGCTTGATCTTCGGGTTGGTCTGCTCTTCGATTTCCTCGAGCACCTTTTGCGCGGCCGTGTTCGGCGGCAATTCGGTGATCACCAGTTGCCACTGGCCGCGAGCGAGTTCCTCGATCTTCCAGCGGGCACGGACCTTCAGGCTGCCGCGACCGGATTCGTAGGCGGCGGAGATTTCCGCTTCGCTCGAAATGATCTGGCCGCCGCCCGGGAAATCCGGCCCGGGGATAAGCTGCATCAATTCGGCGTGCGTGAGCTTCGGATGACGGATCATCGCCACCGCTGCCGCCGCCACTTCACGCAGATTGTGCGACGGAATTTCCGTCGCGAGACCCACGGCAATGCCCGATGCGCCGTTCAGCAACACGAACGGCAGACGGCCCGGCAACAGCCTGGGCTCATCGAACTCACCGTCGTAGTTCTTCATGAAATCGACCGTGCCCTGGTCGATCTCGTCGAGCAGCAGTTTGGCGATCGGCGTCAAACGCGCTTCGGTGTATCGCATGGCCGCGGCGCCGTCGCCGTCGCGCGAACCGAAATTGCCCTGCCCGTCGATCAACGGATAGCGCATCGAAAAGTCCTGCGCGAGCCGCACGAGTGCGTCATAGGCCGACTGGTCGCCGTGCGGATGGTACTTACCGAGAACGTCGCCCACCACGCGCGCCGACTTCACCGGCTTGGCGTTGTCGGAGAGGCCCATGTCGTTCATCGCATACAGGATGCGACGTTGCACCGGCTTCTGGCCGTCGCAGACATCCGGCAGCGCACGTCCCTTGACCACGCTCACGGCATAGTCGAGGTACGCGCGCTCCGCGTAGTTGCCGAGCGTCAGGAAATCGCCCTCGGGCGGCGGTGGCTCGGTGAAAAGGTCGAGAGTGTTATCGTCGTCCATCTAGATTCCGTATCCGTGTTTGGCGTGAAGCGGTTTGGCGTAACGAGGCGCGATGAGCGCGCTCAGATATCCGCTTCCACTTCGTTGCCCTTTTCTTCCAGCCAGCTGCGCCGCGACGCCGCTTCGCCCTTGCCCATCAGCATCGTCATACGCGCCACCGTGGCGTCGTAGTCGAGTTCACCGAGCGCCACCGGCGTGAGACGCCGCGTATCGGGATTCATCGTGGTGTCCCACAACTGCTCCGCGCTCATCTCACCCAAACCCTTGAAGCGGCTGATTGACCACTGTGTTTCGCGCACACCATCCTTGCGCAGCTTGTCGAGAATCGCTTCGAGTTCGCCTTCGTCGAGCGCGTAGAGTTTCTGCGCCGGCTTCTTGCCACGCGCGGGCGCATCGACACGAAACAGCGGCGGACGCGCGACACACACATGCCCACGTTCGATCAGTTGCGGGAAATGCTTGAAAAACAGCGTGAGCAGCAATACCTGGATGTGCGAACCGTCGACGTCCGCGTCCGAGAGAATGCAGATCTTGCCGTAGCGCAGGTTCGACAGATCGACCTTGTCGTCCGGGCTATGCGGATCGACGCCGATCGCCACCGAAATGTCGTGCACTTCGTTATTGGCAAACAGGCGGTCGCGCTCGGTTTCCCACGTGTTCAGCACCTTGCCGCGCAGCGGCAGGATGGCCTGATATCCCTTGTCGCGACCCATCTTCGCCGAGCCGCCCGCCGAGTCGCCCTCGACGAGGAACAATTCATTCCGGTCGATTTCGGTGGATTCGCAATCGGTCAGCTTGCCTGGCAACACCGCCACGCCCGAACTCTTGCGCTTCTCCACCTTCTGGCCGGCACGCGTCCGTGCCTGAGCCTGTTTGATGACGAGGTCCGCGAGCTTTTTGCCGTGCTCGACGTGCTGATTGAGCCACAACTCGAGCGCCGGACGCGCGAACGACGACACCAGCTTCACCGCATCGCGGCTATTCAGGCGTTCCTTGATCTGCCCTTGAAACTGCGGATCCAGCACCTTCGCCGACAGCACGAACGACACGCGTGCGAACACGTCTTCGGCGAGGAGCTTCACGCCTTTCGGCTGCAGGTTATGCAACTCGACAAAGCTCTTGACCGCCTGGAACAGCCCGTCCCGCAGACCGGATTCATGCGTGCCGCCAGCGGGCGTAGGAATCAGATTGACGTAGGACTCACGCGTGAGCGGACCTTCTTCGCTCCACGCGACAACCCAGGCGGCGCCCTCGCCCTCGGCAAAGGTTTCTTCGTTCGATCGCGAGCTTTCTGCGTAACGTTCGCCTTCAAAGAGCGGGATCAGCAGGTCGCTGCCGTTCATGCCTTCCAGCAGATAGCCGCGCAGGCCGTCTTCGTACTTCCAGGTTTGACTCTCGCCGGACTTCTCATTGATGAGCGTGACCTCGACGCCCGGCAGCAACACCGCTTTCGAGCGCAACAGACGCTGCAACTCGCCGAACGGCAGATTCGGCGAATCGAAGTATTTCGGATCGGCCCAGGCGGTGACCCGCGTGCCCGACTTCTTTTCGCCTTTGGCGGCAGCGCGCACGGTAAGAGCCCTGGCGACGTCACCGCCGGCAAAGCCTAGCTCTGCAATCTTTCCGTCGCGCCAGACCGTGACGTCAAGGCGCGTGGACAGCGCGTTGGTAACCGAGACGCCCACGCCGTGCAAGCCGCCCGAAAACGTGTAAGCGCCGCCCGCGGCCTTGTCGAACTTGCCGCCTGCGTGCAGACGGGTGAACACGATTTCGACGACCGGCACGCCCTCTTCGGGGTGCATGCCGAATGGGATGCCCCGGCCGTCGTCTTCGACCGACACCGATTGGTCCGCGTGCAGCGTGACCACGATCTGCCGACCGTAGCCGCCGAGGGCTTCGTCCGACGCGTTGTCGATGACTTCCTGAATGATGTGCAGCGGATTCTCGGTGCGCGTGTACATGCCGGGCCGCTGCTTGACCGGCTCCAGACCCTTCAACACCTTGATCGACGCTTCGCTATACGCGGCGTTTGGCTTTTTCGTAGACATGGCTTACTCGGGTGCGTCGGTTCATCGTTGTCCACAGTTCCTGTGGACAGGTCCGTGGACAATGCGTTGAGTTTTCAAAAAAAGCGAAACGAAACAATGGGGTGAGTGGGGTGCCCGCACCGCGGGCAAACGCTTTTCTGGCTTGCTTCTGCCCGGCCCTCGCGACGGCGCGGCGGCCGGCGCGAACGGCCCAAGGCAAGCCTGTTCGCGGGGTATTTTACTGATTTCGATACAGGGAGCAATTTGCCGGACGCCGGATTGACTGTTTGGATGAGGCGGCTTGCGTTACTTGCGCTTGCTCTCCAGCTCATCCCATCGTTCCAGGGCGACCATCAGCTCTTCGTCGATCGCCGTGTAGCGCGCCGTGAGCCGCGCGCCTTCGGCCGGGTCCTTCGCGAAGACCGAGCCGTCTTCGAGTTGCGCACCGATGGTCTTCTGCTCGGCCTCCAGCGCCGCAATCTGCACCGGCAGCGCCTCCAGTTCGCGCTGATCCTTAAAGGACAGCTTCACCGCACGCTGAGTGTTGCGGCCCGTGGCGCTGTCTTTCGGCGCGCCCTCTCGTGTCGCCTCTTTTGACGCTTCCTGCGCCATCTGCTGCGAACGGGCGCTTTGCACCTGCCAGTCCGAGAAGCCGCCCACGTACTCGCGCCACTTGCCCTCGCCTTCCGACGCGATCACCGACGTGACGACGTTGTCGAGGAACGCCCGGTCGTGACTCACCAGCAAGACTGTGCCGTCATACTCGGCGAGCAGTTCTTCCAGCAGTTCCAGCGTCGGGATGTCAAGATCGTTGGTCGGTTCGTCGAGTACCAGCACGTTGGCCGGACGGGCAAACAGACGCGCCAGCAGGAGCCGGTTACGCTCGCCCCCTGACAGCGACTTTACCGGCGAGCGCGCCCGCTCCGGGGCGAACAGGAAGTCGCCGAGATAACTCATCACGTGCTTTTTGTTGCCGTTGACTTCGACCCACTCGCTGCCAGGGCTGATCGTGTCGGCCAGGCTCTTGTCCAGATCAAGCTGGGCGCGCATCTGGTCGAAGTACGCGACCTGCAGGTTCGTGCCGATCCGGACCGTGCCGTCATCCGGCTGCAACTCGCCGAGAATCAGCTTCAACAGCGTCGTCTTGCCTGCGCCGTTCGGACCGACGAAGCCGATCTTGTCGCCACGCATCACCGTGCCGGTGAACCGGTCGACCACCGCGCGCGCGCCATAGCGCTTCGTCACATCGGTCAGTTCCGCGACGATCTTGCCGGACTTATCGCCCTGCCCCACGTCCAGCTTGACGTTGCCCAACACGTTGCGACGCTCGGAGCGCTCGTTGCGCATCTGCACGAGCCGCGCAATGCGCCCGACACTGCGAGTACGGCGCGCTTCGACGCCCTTGCGAATCCAGACTTCTTCTTGTGCGAGCAGTTTGTCGGCCTTGTCGTTCTCGATCCGCTCCACTTCCAGTTGCTGTGCCTTGCGCACCTGGTAGGCCGAGAAATTGCCCGGATAGGACAGCAGGCGTCCGCGATCCAGTTCGACGATGCGTGTGGCGACCCGGTCGAGGAACGCGCGATCGTGGGTAATGAAGAGCAGACCCGCACGCTGCGAGATCAGCAGATCTTCCAGCCAGCGAATGCCGTCGAAATCGAGGTGGTTGGTCGGTTCGTCCAGCAGCAGCACGTCCGGTTGCACCACCAGCGCGCGCGCCAGCGCGACGCGCTTTTGCATGCCGCCGGATAACGCGCCAACCCGTGCATCGCCATCAAGGCCAATCTGCGCGAGCGTGGTCTCCACGCGGTTGCGCCAGTTCCAGGCATCGAGGGCGTCAAGCGACGATTGCAGCGTGTTCAGGCGGGACATCAACGCGTCGTGTTCACTGCCTTCCGGCGTTTCTGCAAGTTGGTGCGCGACCGTATCGTACTCGTCCAGCGCCGCGCGGGCGTGGGTCAAGCCGGCGGCGACGGCGTCGAACACCGAGTCGTCCGTATCGAACTCCGGCTCTTGCGGCACGTAGACGGTTGTCAGCGACTGCTGACGGGTAACCAGACCGTCGTCGGGCTTGGCGAGCTCGGCGACGATTTTAAGCAGCGACGACTTGCCCGCGCCATTGCGGCCGATCAGCCCAACGCGCTCGCCCGCTTCGAGAGAGAAATCTGCGTGATCGAGCAACGCGACGTGACCGAACGCGAGTTGCGCCCCGGTAATGGTGTAAAGCGACATGGAGTTTGGCAGAAGACAGCGGTGAGTCGGAAGCGCCCATTGTACCGGGCGCGCAGGCGCTTGCCTGGATGCCGGAAGAGATAGGGCGATTGGCCAGGGCGTAATCGGGACGAGGCGGCTGCATTGCACCCGCTCGAGGGTCCTAAGTGGCGCCCTGACAAATTCCTGTAATATTGCGGGTCGCCGCGCGCCCCAAAAAGGGGCAGACCGCGCGGATTGTTGTAATGAACTGAAGAAAGAGTGTGTGCCGTGAGCGAAGTAATAGTTGAATATAAAAGCTGGGTCTGCCTGATTTGTGGCTGGATCTACAACGAAGAAGAAGGTTTGCCGGAAGAAGGCATCGCGGCAGGTACGCGTTTCGCCGATATCCCGGAAGACTGGCGCTGCCCGCTGTGTGATGTGGCCAAGGCGGAATTCGCCATCGTGGAGTTCTGAAGGCGACGGATTGATGCCGGTGTGCGGCCTGCGGGACGCGTGTCGGAGGGCGCAACGGCCCGGCAAGCCAAGGAGGCTGCCGGGCCGTTGTGTTTTGTGGTGTTATGTGTGGCGAGGGCGTGCGCGTTGAGTGTCTGCCCTGTGCGTCACACGCCATTCGCATGCCCTGGTGGCTTTGTTATACTCTGGCCCCTGCGGCGCAATTAAATGCCGGCCTGCTTGCTTTTGGGTCGTGTCCGGTATGACGCCGTACGCCAGGCTGAAGTTAGAATTGAACGTGTTCCGCGCTACGGCGGGTCGACTTAGGAACGTAGCGGTTGTCAACGGAATCAATAGGCCGAAGGCGGTTGTGTGGGCTTGTGGCCAAGTGCCTGCTCGCGCCGCTCGCGGTTCTGCTCCCCGTAGTTCAATGGATAGAACAAGTGCCTCCTAAGCGCTAGATACAGGTTCGATTCCTGTCGGGGGGACCAGCTATACGTCGCGCACGCCGGCGACCCAACGCCGTTCACGAGCGAATATCTCAAGCCCCGCCAAGCATCCGCAGCGGGGCTTTTTGCTTTGATAGTCACCGCCGCCGCCCCATCCCCGCCCGGAATCTTTCCCCACCTTCGCTCCCCCCACCCTCGCGCGCTCAGCATGCTAACTTGCGCGCCAAACCAACCAACGCGTCGCCCGTCGCGACGCACACGCAAACAATGGAGCGGTTCTTCCTGGGGCGCGCTGGCGCCATCGTTTATCTGATGGAGCGTCGCCGCGCGTGGTTTGCCAAAATTACGGCCGCGTCGAGCGGCAATGTCGAACTGGAGTCCGCGCAGATCGACATGATCGAACGGCTTGTGCTAGATGTTCGCGCGGGCCGGGTTCGGGAATTCGAACTGCACCATCCGAAGCCGGTCGCCGTGTTCGTCACAGACTAGCCCGGAGTTGTCCACGAAGAACGCCCCCTTTGTCGTCATTCCCCCTCCGCACCACGAACCCAGGTCATCAATCAATGGCCGCCCTGTTTGCCGGCCAGCCGCTTTGGCTCCCAAACAAGTCTCCAGGGGGAATGCGCACGGCTGCCGTTTTGCAAAAACATTTGCGCCACCCAAAGTGGGAAACCGCCCCCGTCGGCAATAGCAAACAGGCCCGCATCTCTTGAAAGATGCAGGCCTGTTTCGTGTCACTAACGAGCGTTGTCTCTGACTCGTCACCTAACCTCGTCTAATACATTGGGCAACGGCGTAGGGCCTTAACGAGCATTGCTGATCGGCGGCGAATACGAACTCACCGTCGTAGACGTACGCACACCAACTTGCGACGTCCCATTCCCATTCGAGCCATAACCGCTCGCACTAGCTTGGGTAGCCGTGTTCTGTGCCGTTGCGGTTTGCGCATCCGCATGTTCCGCCGCAACACGTGCCTCCGCGGCCTGAATGTTCGCCGGGTAGTCATAGTCGTTAGACGTCGCCGGGTTGTAGCCGGCCTTTTCCACCTGGATCAATTGATCCCGAACCTGTGCACGCGTGAGCGGTTCATTCGACTGCGCGAACGAGACCACTGGAGCGACGAGAACAACGGCAAGAGCAACTGCTTTGATAAGGGCTTTCATGATCTGGACCTCCGACAATTGTTTTGTGCGGCGCTACAAACAAGTTTGTCTGCAGCCGGTAACTACAGTGTAGAAGCGGCCCATCCGGCGGTGAAGACCCCGTTTCCGAATTCACTGTTGTCGTTAGCAGCACAATCGCCGTTAAGAGCGCCCTACTCCGGAAGTTCTGTGCGCGCAGCGTATGCAGGTGAGGTGTGCGGCCCGAATCAACCGAGAAACGCTGGTGTCGCATCCGGGTAAATCCTCAGCCCGGCTATCCGGATCAACGCATAGCGCGCGAAATAGCGCGATAAAACCGTGGTGTTCATCGGATTGTCTTTTGCACCCCAAGCGTACTGTTTGATTCACGCGATGAGCGCACACAGCCGGATCCGCAACACGCGAAGTTCACTGAAACGGCTAAGCGACTCACACAACGACCGCGAAAATCATCTGACGAAAGCGGGCAGATTTAACGAACGACAAGCAGCATTGACGAGGACCGTATGAACAGGTTTATCGACGAAGGCATCGCACACATTGCACGAGTAATGAAGCCGGCCTTGTATGGTGAAGTGGTGGGCTTGTATCTGTCATCGGATTATTGGCGTCAGCGGCTATATCAGATCCTGGATACGGTTCATCTCAACAACGCACAGTTACGCGCCGTCGACAGTCTGCTCCTGGAACTGGACGAATTCGATCGTTGTGTGCGGGTCCCCGTTGTGACGCAAACGTGCGTAGAAATGGCGGGCTAGCGGTTCAAGGCTTACGCGAACCGCTGCGAAGAGATTCGCTCGCAAGCAGTTCGCGCGATCACAGTTTGGCGGCTGTGGGCCAGCCCAGGCGTCCTGCCCGGCGCAAAGTGGACTCCACCACCATGCGGTGAAACGGTGCAATCAACGTGATGTACACGCGTCCGAGTCGGTTATGGCAATGCACGACGGTCGATAAAACGAGGTACGGGTACTCGCCTGCCGCCTCGTTTCTCATCTGGCGCAGCACCGACACTCTGAAGTCGAGGTGCTTATCGTCCTCACCGAGGATGATCTCGTGTGAGGCGCGCTGGTAGATCTTGAAGATATCGACGCGCCCCTCACCGCTCGCACCTGACGAGCGCCGCAACTGCTTCGCGGTTTTGATGCCGAAGCGGGCAACCACGGTATCGCGCACCGACATCAGCCGCGCTACCCATGATGGCTGGTGAGAGAACAGGAAGCGTGATAACTGTTCAGTGTCGATGCTAGCGTCAAGGGGTAGACGGATCGCGTAGGCATCTGCCAGATAAGGGGCATCGCACCATCCTGCGACGGCTGATTCTCCCGGCACCGCAACCGGCTTGACAGACCAGTCAGCATTTTCCATCTATCGACACTCCCTAGTAGAGAATCAAACGTTCACGCGCAGTATGAAGCGTAGCAACAACCCCCGATCGTCACATCTCGTGATTATTTAGGAATGTATATCTTTTCCACCACCCACCCCGTCGCATTCGCATCCCGCTCATTGAACCCACTTGCGCACATCTTGCTCCCAGAGGGGTTCTCCGCATCCGGACGGATTTTCCGGACCGAGCACTGTGATGTAGCCGCGCGTTTTCATACACGACTCGTACGCCCGCACTTTCACGCATTGCCCCGCACCCGCCTTCTGTGCAACGGCTTTGCAGGCGGCAACGGAATGATCCATGGGTCCAAAATCCAGATCGTCGGCGCGCGACGTTGTAGGCGCATCGGAGCCCGTCGCGGAGAATTCAACTGGGCCGGCCTGCGTACACGCGGCGAGTGAGATCGAGGCGAGAATCGCGCTCGCCAGCAAAAGCGAATGACTGACTTTCATCGTCCAATCTCCCGTGCAATCGTCGCGCCCATCATACCCCGCCGCCCTGCGATGGCATGAGCAACCGGGCGTCGCCGTGAAGCTGGCTGAATGACGCGCCAGCATGACCCGTATCGTGTTGAACTGTCTGCATCGGCGGCGTCAATTCTTTTCGGCGATAATCGCGGCGAATTGCCTGCCTGCGCATCCTGAACGAAGCACCGCTGCTTCGTTCAGGATGCGCGGGCCATTCAGCCATCACCATTCAAGCGTTTCCTTATCCGGCTGAGTCACGTTAAACCATGCGGTTTTAGCGTGGACCCAGTCACCATGCACTCTATGAGCAAGACAGCGAATCAGCAGCGCCAGGTCGACACCCTGCTTAGTCAGGCCGTGGCCTTGCAGCAAAACGCGGCATATGTCGAAGCGGAAGAACTCTATCGCGAGATTCTGGTGCTGCGGCCCAGGCACTTCGATGCGATCCAGTTGCTCGGCGCCCTTGCACTGCAATCAGGCCGTCTCGAAGAAGGGATTGCGTTACTGAAACAGGCGGTCGCCATCAACGGTATGCAAGCGCCGATTCACTCGAATCTGGCCTATGCCTACAACACGCTGCACCGCTACAAGGAAGCTCTTGCCAGCGCCAATCGGGCGCTCGCCTTGCGCGCCGACTTCGTCGATGCCCTGAACAACCGAGGCAACGCGCTGGCTGCTCTCGATCAACCGGCTGAGGCGCTTGCCAGCTTCGAGCGCGCACTGACGTTGCAATCGGGATTCGCGCAAGGCTGGAGCAATCGCGCCTGCGTGCTACGCGACCTGGGGCGTCCTGCCGACGCGCTCGCAAGCTGCGATCAAGCCATCGCCTTGCAGCCAAACTACGCCGACGCATGGAGCAACCGCGCCAACGCACTGAGCGATCTGAACCGCCCCGAGGACGCGCAAGCGAGCTACCAGCGCGCCATAGAGCTGGCTCCTGCGCTCGCCGACGCATGGAACAATCTCGGCCTCACCCTGGTCGATCTGAATCAACATGCGCAAGCCCTGCACAGCTACGAACACGCCCTCACGCTGAACCCCGGTTTTGCCGAGGCGCACTGGAACGAATCGCTCTGTCTGCTGCAAATGGGCCGGCTCGCGGAGGGTTGGCAGAAGTACGAATGGCGCTGGGAACGCAACCGCATCAAGGCGGGCAAACGAACCCTCGCTGAATCGCTATGGCTGGGCGATTTTCCCATCGCCGGCAAGACCATTCTGCTGCACGCAGAACAGGGCTTGGGCGACACGCTGCAATTCTGCCGTTACGCGGCAATGGTGAGCACTCTCGGCGCGCGCGTCTTACTGGAGGTGCCGTCGGAACTGATGCGGCTTCTGTCGAATCTGCAGGGTGTAGACGAACTGATCGAGCAGGGCCAGCCACTGCCGCGATTCGATTGCCATTGCCCGCTGCTCTCGCTGCCGCTAGCCTTCAAGACGGACTTAGGAACCATTCCAGCAGGCACGCCCTATCTGCACCCCGACGCACAGGCGGCGCAACGGTGGGCTCAGCGCATCGGCAACGACGCGCTGGGTGCATTGAAAGTTGGTCTGGTCTGGGCGGGTGGCAACCGGCCGCATGTTGCTGAACTCAGAAAAAACGATGCGAGGCGCTCGATCGCGCTGGATACGCTGCGGCCCCTCTTCGACGTCCCGCAGGTGCAGTTCTACAGTCTGCAAAAAGGTCCGGCGGCGCTGCAACTCGCGCAGAGGCCTGAGCTTGGACCACGCATCATCGACTACACCGACGAACTCGTCGACTTCGCCGACACCGCAGCCCTCGTGGCTAACCTCGATCTGGTCATTTCGGTCGACACTGCAGTCGCCCATCTTGCCGGCGCCATGAATAGGCCCGTCTGGATTCTGAACCGCCTCGACACTTGCTGGCGCTGGATGCTGGAACGCAAGGACAGCCCGTGGTATCCGAGCGCGCAACTGTTCCGCCAGCCGGCGCTGGGGGAATGGACTAGCGTGGTCTCGTCAGTCCGCGAGGCGTTGGGGGCCCGCGCCGGGCGCCGGATCGACTGACGGCCCGGCCCCAACCGTGGAGGTCACGGCACGACCGGCCGCGCATCCAATAGCCCCATTACGCTCCACTAGCCCCGAGTTCAGTTCCGGCTCGGGATATTTACACCGGCCACCACGGCCGGGCGCGCCAGGAACGCGTCGAGCGCCCGTTTGACCTCGGGGAAATCCGCGAATCCCACCAGATCAGCGGCCTCATAAAAGCCCACTAGGTTACGAACCCACGGAAAGGTGGCGATATCGGCAATCGAGTAGGCGCCCATGATCCACTCACGCTGAGCGAGCCGTTGCTCGAGTACATTAAGCAGGCGCCGCGATTCGGCCACGTAACGATCGCGCGGGCGCTTGTCCTCGTAATCCTTGCCGGCGAACTTGTTGAAAAAACCCAACTGGCCAAACATCGGGCCAATGCCGCCCATCTGGAACATCACCCACTGGAGCGTTTCGTAACGACCGGCGGCATCCTGCGGCATCAACTGACCGGTCTTGCCGGCCAGGTAGAACAGAATCGCACCGGACTCGAACAGCGCGAACGGCTTGCCGTCGGGGCCGTTCGGGTCGAGGATCGCCGGAATCTTGTTGTTCGGATTCAGTGAAAGAAACGCCGGCGACATCTGATCGTTGGCGTCAAAGCGCACCGTATGCGGTTCATACGGCAAGCCGGTTTCTTCGAGCATCACCGAGACCTTCACGCCATTCGGCGTGGGCAGCGAATAGAGCTGAATGCGGTCCGGATGCTGGGCGGGCCATTTGGCGGTAATCGGAAATGCGGAGAGATCAGTCATGAAGGCCTTGGTCTAGGTAGCGATGGACGATGCCTGCCTATCACTCCCTCGGCAGGTAGCCGTCACTGGCGAACAAAGCGATCAATATAAACGCTCTCGCATAACTTTTCTTGCGAGTACCCTGCTCGCCCTCACTGGCATGATCCGCACCGGCGACGGCTCTGCCTAGGTGGCTGCGCGGCAAGCGCCGCGCCCCTTTCCGCTGCCTCGTGTACCCACCAACTCACCATGGATCTTTGGTCGCCGTCCCGGCGCGGCGGGTGTAACCCTCGCGCCAGAGCGTCGCGCCCACCGACATCAGCACGACGCGTTCATCCGCGCCGAGCAAATCCCAAGCCGACGCCAGCCAGTCGGCAAACCCGGCGCAGGTATATTCGACATCGACGGGTACCTTCCCCTCCAGAAACTGCCGCTCAAACATCGCGATCATTTTTTCGGGTGTCATTGCATGCCTCCTCTCGATGCACCCAGTCTAGGCGAGCCGCGGGCGGCCCGGAAGCTTTCGCATACCCTGGCACAACCATCGGCAAGCATTGCCGCATCGCATCGGGCACAACGCAGCAGAGCGCAACACAACACGCCGCCCAAGGTTCCGGAAAGCAGAAAAGGCGCCGCAGCGCCTTTTCCTCAAACCATAACGCCCCTAAAGGAACGGGGCTGGCCAGACTGACGCGTTACGGCGCGTTTCGCTTGGCGTTGTCCTTGGCTTGTTCCTTGCCGTCGCCGTAAGCCTTGCGAATTTCGCCCGCGCCCTGCTGAAGGTCGCCCTTCAGTTCCTGGGTCTTGTCCCCGGTGGCCTTGCCGACAGCCTCGTTGACCTTACCCTTGACCTGCTCGGTAACACCCTTCACTTGGTCTTTGTTCATGTCAGGCTCCATCGTTTTGGAATGCCAGCGCAAAGTTACGCCAGTGCTTTCATTCAGCAACGGCTATGCCCAGCCCAATCCACGTCCGGCTGAAGCCCAAAAAAATTTTGCAAATAACCCTAAAGTCAAGCTTTGACCTGCCGTTAACGAGGCATGGACCACACGCTGACTGCGTCCAACAATTCATCGTTTGCGACGCTTATCGACCAGGACATCGCGCATATTCGCCGCGTGATGCTGCCGTCCCTGCTCGGCGACCTTGCTGGCCCGATCCTGCCGCCGCCCTACTGGCGCGATCGGCTGAACCGGTTGCTGGACGCGAGCCATCTGTCCCACGCTCAACTGCGCATCGTCGACAGCCTGCTGCTGCAACTCGACAAATTTGACGCCCACCACCAGCTTCCCACCTGGAACGCGATGCCGCTCGCCGCGCACGAAAGCCGCGGCGCCGTGCGGTAAAACGCCAACCGTCGACACGTCTGCGCCGGCCAATCGAGCCGGGGGCTTGTCATTTCTACAGACAAAAAAAGCCGCGGGCCTAGGCCGCGGCTCGAACACACCGTAACGCGGAGATCCTGCGTCACGGTAGAAGCCTAACAACGCAAAATGACAGCCGCAATGCACCAGGCCGAATACCCGGCTTTCGGGCTATCGCTGCGGCCACGGCCCGCGCATCGCCGTCATTTTCCGCCCACCGTCTACTTGCTCCCTCAATCTGCGTGATTTTTGCTCGACCGAGCCCCAAATCACGGGAGAAAGGGACAACTCTAGGTCATAATGTCCGCAAAAATCCCCAGCAAGGACTGCTAGTGACCCAGGCCCCACCGCTCGAGCTGCTCAAACAGGCGCGCAACCGCTTTACCCAGCGAGAAATCGCCGCTCACGTCGGCAAAGACATCAAAACCGTGCGCCGCTGGGAAAAGGGTGAAACGCCCTGTCCGGCGATGCTCGAACCGGCCCTGCGCGACCTGCTGCAAGCGGGCGCGGGCGGTCACAAAAGCGGCGCGACGGGCGAAGCGAATTTCCGTTTTATTGATCTGTTTGCGGGCATCGGCGGTATCCGGATGGGGTTCGAGGCCCAGGGAGGCGCCTGCGTCTTCACGAGCGAATGGAACGACTTCTCGAAGAAGACCTACCTCGAAAACTACGGCGCGGACCATTCGTTCATCGGCGATATCGTCTCGTTTCCCGCCGCCGATGTGCCGTCGCACGACGTCCTGCTGGGCGGCTTCCCATGCCAGCCCTTCTCCATCGCAGGCGTGAGCAAGAAAAACGCGCTGGGCCGCCCGCATGGTTTCGAATGCTCGACCCAGGGGACGCTCTTCTTTGACGTCGCGCGGATCATTGCCGCTAAGCGCCCCGCCGCCTTCCTGCTGGAAAACGTGAAGAACCTGCTGTCCCACGACAAGGGCCGCACATTTGAAGTGATCCTGCAGACCCTGCGCGATGAACTCGGCTATGAGGTGCATTACCGGATCGTCGATGGCCAGCATTTCACGCCGCAGCATCGCGAGCGCATCATCATCGTCGGCTTTCGCGGCAAGACCGCGTTTTCGTGGGACGACCTGCGTCTGCCGGAGCAAGGCCCGCGACTCTCGGCCATCCTGCATCGCACGGACGGCAGCGAGCCGCTGCTGACGTGGGATCACGACCGTTTCTTCGACCACGCGAAAAAGCGCGTACAACCGAAATACACCCTGACGCCCAACCTGTGGACCTATCTGCAGAACTACGCGGAAAAGCATCGCGCGGCAGGCAACGGTTTCGGTTTCGGTCTGGCCTATCCGGACAGCGTGACCCGCACCTTGTCCGCGCGTTATCACAAGGACGGGAGTGAAATCCTCGTCGATCAGGGCAAGCGGCTGCGCCCGCGCCGTCTCACCCCGCGCGAATGCGCCCGTCTGATGGGCTTTCCCGATACTTTCCGCATTCCCGTCAGCGACACCCAGGCGTATCGCCAGTTCGGCAATAGCGTCGTGATGCCGGTCATGCGGGAAGTCGCGCGCATCATGCTGCCGCACATCCAGGCTCTGCTCGCGCAGGAGCGTAACGCGGCATCGGGCACTGTAACTGGCGTCACTACACGGGCGCGGCTGCGCTACGCCTGATGGTCGACATTGTCGACAGCGCCACCCGCAGCCGGATGATGTCCGGCATCCGCGGGCGCAACACCAAGCCGGAACTGCTGATCCGCAGCCTGCTGCATCGCCGGGGCTTTCGCTTTCGGCTCGACGCCCGCGACCTGCCAGGCCGCCCCGACATCGTGTTGCCGCGCTATCGCGCCGTGGTATTCGTGCATGGCTGCTTCTGGCACGGCCACGACTGCCCGCTCTTCAAATGGCCACAGACCCGGCCTGAGTTCTGGAGCGCCAAGATTGGCCGCAACCGCAGTAACGACGCCCGGGCGCAGGAAGCCCTGCTCGCCGCGGGATGGCGTGTCGCCGTGGTGTGGGAATGCGCGTTGCGTGGAGCCAATCGGGATCTCAATGGCGTGCTGGAACGGCTGACTGACTGGCTGCACAACGACGCCACCGAGTTCGACGAGCGCGGCTGAGTACTGAACTTCAAACCAGCAGTCCAAACGACCAGTCCAAACGCACCCGTCAATCCCGCAATTCAGATCTCTGGGCGCGGCCCGGCTCAGGCAATCGAACCAGCCGCCGGTGATACACTCATCTGGCTCACCCGGGTCTTTCCGGAGCACCTTTGCCGGCAGCCCGGCCCATCTCTAGAACCATCCTTAAGGAGGCATACGATGGCTGATTTCCGTCTCTGGTCCGACGACTTTCCCGCTAACGGCTTCATGCCGAAAGCGCATGAGTACGACGACAAGGCATTCGGCGTGGATGGCGAGAACATCTCTCCAGCGCTGCAGTGGGAGGGGGCGCCGCAAGACACCCTAAGCTTTGCGTTGACCGTGCACGATCCTGACGCGCCCACCGGCAGCGGCTTCTGGCATTGGGTGGTTGTCAACATTCCGGCGGATGCCCGCTCGCTGTCGCGCAACGCCGGCAAGGCCGACGGCAGCCTGCTGCCGCAGGGCGCGCTGCAGGTGCGGAACGATTACGGCACGGTAGGCTTCGGCGGTGCCGCGCCGCCGCGTGGCGACAAGGCGCACCGGTACATTTTCAGGCTTCATGCGCTGAAGGTCGCGCACATACCGATCAGCGCAGACACGACCAATGCGATTGCGCGCTTTATGACCCACCTGAACGAACTCGATTCGACAACCTACACCGGTCTGTACGAACTGAAATAATCACCCAGGCAGTGGCGGCGGCGCACGCTGCCGCCACTGGACCAGCCCGCTGAACCTACACGTCAGCCCACCCGATGAGCGCGGGTTCCCCGGCGTAGGCGTCTGCCCGGCAGTCAATCACACCCACACACGATGCACGCACAAGCTACCGGCAAACACGGTTCCACACCTTCGGGCGCGCCAGGCGGCGGACCCACCGATCCAGCCGGCCGCGATCAGCCCGCTGCCAACGAAGCAGAACTGGGCCTACCGCTACCACAGCGATATTGGGCCATTGTCGTAGTGGCGCTGGGCATCACCCTGGCCGTCCTGGATAGCGCGATCGCCAACGTCGCGCTGCCTACCATCGCGCGTGACCTGAATGCGAGCGCGGCAGCGTCGATCTGGGTGGTCAACGCATACCAACTGGCCATCACCATTTCGCTCTTGCCGCTCGCGTCGCTGGGCGACCGGATCGGCTACCGGCGCATTTACATCGGCGGCCTGATTCTGTTCACGGTTGCTTCGCTCGGCTGCGCGCTCTCCTCTTCGCTGCCTACCCTTGCGGTAGCCCGGGTGATCCAGGGCTTCGGCGCGGCCGGCATCATGAGTGTCAATACCGCGCTGGTGCGCACCATCTACCCGATGACGCAGTTGGGTCGTGGCGTCGCGATCAATGCGATGGTGGTGGCGGTCTCGTCCGCGGTGGGTCCGACGGTAGCCGCAGGCGTGCTCGCGGTTGCGCCCTGGCCGTGGCTCTTCGCGATCAATGTGCCAATCGGCATCGCCGCCATCGTTAGCGGCTTCAAGGCACTGCCCGCCAACGCCGGCCATGAAGCGCCGTACGATTACCTGAGCGCGGTGATGAACGCGTTCGTGTTCGGCCTGCTGATCTTCGCCATCGACGGTCTCGGTCACGGTGAACACCCGGGCTATGTCGCGCTCGAAGTGCTCGGCGCCATCGTGATTGGCTACTTCTTCGTGCGCCGTCAGTTGACCCAGCCGGCTCCGCTGCTGCCCGTCGACCTGATGCGTATTCCGGTGTTCGCGCTGTCGATCGGCACCTCGGTCTGTTCCTTCGCCGCGCAAATGCTCGCGTTTGTGTCCCTGCCGTTCATGCTGCAGTACACGCTCGGTTTGTCCCAGGTGCAGACCGGCTTGCTGATGACCCCGTGGCCGCTCGTGATCATCGCCGCCGCGCCGCTTTCGGGCGTGTTATCGGACCACCTCTCAGCGGGTTGGCTGGGCGGCATTGGTCTGGCCATGCTGACGGCCGGTCTGTTACTGCTCGCCACGCTCGGTGCGCATCCGGAGTCGCTGCAGATTGCGTGGCGCATGGCGCTGTGCGGAGCGGGCTTCGGCATTTTCCAGTCGCCGAACAATCGCACCATGCTCGCCTCGGCGCCTCGCGAGCGCAGCGGAGGCGCGAGCGGCATGCTGGGCACCGCCCGTCTGACGGGGCAAACGGTTGGCGCTGCGCTGGTCGCGCTGATCTTCGGCGTGGCGCCTCAGCACGGGCCGACTGTTGCGCTCTATGTTGCCGCTGGTTTCGCGGCCGTGGCCTCAGTCGTGAGCACGATGCGGGTGACGCAGCGCGCGACTCCAGTGTCCAGGCCCTTGAGCTAACGGCAGACGAAAACGGCGGCCTTCGAGGCCGCCGTAACGATGCGTCAAGTCGCTGCCACGTCCTTGAGCTTTACCGCTTTGGCCGTCACCTTGGACGCCGTCGCGACGTTGCGCAGATCGGCGAGGAAGTTATCGCGCCATACCGACAGATTGTTTTCGCGCAGCGGCGCCATCATGTCGCGATGACGCGCCTGTCGCTCGGCGAGCGGCATCGACAGTGCACGCTCCAAGGCCTCGGCCATCTGCGATAGATCGAACGGATTGACGACCAGAGCCCCCGGCAACTGTTCGGCCGCGCCGGCAAACTGCGACAGCACCAGCACGCCAGGATCGGCTGGGTCTTGTGAGGCGACATACTCCTTGGCCACCAGGTTCATCCCGTCGCGCAACGGCGTCACGTAGCCTACTTGGGACTGACGGAACAGCGCCATCAGCAGATTGCGTTCGTACTTGCGGTTCAGATACTGGATCGGCGTCCAGTCAAGCTGCGCAAAGCGGCCGTTGATACGCCCGGCTTCCCCTTCGAGCGTCTGACGGATGCGTTGATAAGTCTGCACGTCTGCTCGCGTCGGCGGGGCAATCTGAACCAGCGAGACGCGGCCATGCCAGCCTGGCGCACTCAGCAACAAACGCTCGAACGCCTGGAAGCGCTCCACCAGTCCCTTCGAATAATCGAGGCGGTCGACGCTCATGATCAGCTTGCGGCCGCGCATGCCGTCGCGCAGACTGCGCACCGGCTTGCGGTCGGTGAACTGGTCGGCCGCTTTCGCAATCGCGTCGGGATAAATCCCAATCGGATAAGCCGCCACTTTCAAGAAGCGGTTATAGGCGTGCATCATGCCGTCTTCGCTCGACGTGCCATGCTGACCGCGCTCGATGTAATCAACAAACGACTGCCGATCTGCCTCAGTCTGAAAGCCCACGACGTCGTAGCTACACATTGCCTTCACGAGCTCTTCATGCGGCGGCACGCTGCGCAGCACTTCAGGCACCGGAAACGGAATATGCAGGAAAAAGCCAATCGGATTCTTGACGCCCAGCTCGCGCAGACACCGCGCAAACGGCAGCAAGTGATAGTCGTGAACCCAGATGATGTCGTCGGGCTTGATCATCTCCTTCAACTGCTTGGCAAGCGTCTGGTTGACGCGCAGATAGCCGGCGTATTCCTGACGGTCGTAGCGCGACAGGTCGTTCCGGTAGTGGAAGGTCGGCCATAGCGTTGCATTCGAGAAGCCACGGTAATACTGGTCATAGTCACGCTTGGTGAGGCCCACCGTGGCATACGTCACGTTGCCCTGCTTTTCGATCACCGGCGCCGATGGCTCTGCCACCGTCTCGCCGCTCCAGCCGAACCATACGCCGCCGGTTTCCTTAAGGGCGTCCAGCACGCCGATCGCAAGACCACCCGCTGCGGGGCGGCCTTCCTGCGTGGGCGCGACACGATTCGATACCACGATCAATCTGCTCATTGGTGCTCCACCTCATTCAGTTAACGTTGCATGCGGGGATGTGCCGTACTGGTGCACGCAAGTCGCGTGCCCTGATTGCTAGAACCAGCAGAAGAAAAATGTATGTAAATGTGACGGGCAGGTAAAAACCCGCCACAAGCTGGCGCAGCAGGGAAAAATCTTCGCTGGTTGTCCGACCAAAGATGGCCGGCAGAAATCCGTCAGGCGTCCTGCTCAGAGCCGAGATCGCGCTGATATTCCAGCCCTTCCGGTCGCACGCCGCCCTGATTATGGTCACCATCCGGCGGAGCGTCAGGCGCGACGCGGTTTTGCCCTGCGGGGTCCGGGCCGACCGGCGGACCGCTGGGGCCGCTGCCGGGACGCGAGTCGCGCTTTGAATGGCGCGCGGAGCGCCGCAAAGCCGGATGTCTCATGTCGATGCCTCCTGTGGAAGCCTGCCGCACGTGCACGGCATCCATCCAGTCTAGGACTCGCGGTGACAAATTGCCGGTAAAACCGACGCCGCTCTTGTAACAACTACATCAAATCGATAGAAGCGTGCCGCGTACGGCACGCTATATGCAGGCGTCACAGCATCGGGTAATGGCGAACGCCAACCGAGATGTGCGGCGTTTGATTGGGCTGCGGCGGCGGGTCGCCAATTGGCGGAGCAGACGGCTCGACCGGTTCGCGGGTCGGATCCGGCACGGTGTCCGGTTCGTTCGGATTGGGCGGGTCGGTCGGCTCGGGGCGATGTGCTTCGCGCGGCGCGGAGCCGGGAACAGCGGCGAGGGTCACGGGGGCGTCCAGCGGCATAGTGGCTCCTTGTTATGCGTATGGTGTTACCGCAGCAAAGCCTATGCCGGGGCGCACGCCGCCCGTGGATTCAAAGCACGTCAGGCGTCGGCGCCGCCCAGTGCACGCGATTCATCGGATGCGTCGCCGTCTTCGCCACGGCTTGCGTCATTGCCATACTCGACGAGGCGGTTGTACAGCGTTTTCAGGCTAATGCCGAGAATCTCAGCGGCGCGCGTTTTGACGCCGCCGCATTGCTCCAGCGTCGCCAGAATCAACTGCCGATCCGCCTCGGCGAGAGACGTGCCGAACGGAATCGTGATCGCCGTACCCGCTGCCGGCTTCGACAGCGTGATCTGCAGCGGCACGGTAGCTGTGCTATCGGAATCGTTGCCGGACATGATGTGTGCGCGCTGTACGTAATTCTTCAGCTCCCGCACGTTGCCTGGCCACGGATAGGTCAGCAGCATTTCCTTCAGTGCCGGCGGGAAGTGTTTGCGTGTGCTGTGGCGCTCATTGAGGTCGTCGAGGAACGACTGGGCCAGCAGTTCGACATCCTTGCCCCGCTCGCGCAGCGGCGGCAGGCTGATCGGAAACACGTTCAAGCGGTGATACAGGTCAAGCCGCAGCTTGCCTTCGAGCACCGCTTGCTCCGGGTCGCGATTGGTGGCCGCGATCAGGCGTACGTCGGTCTCGATCTCTTTGGTCGTGCCCACGCGCATGAACATGCCGGTTTCCAGCACACGCAGCAGCTTGACTTGAAGCTCGATCGGCATCTCGGTGATTTCGTCGAGAAACAGCGTGCCGCCATTCGCCCGCTCGAAATAACCCTTGTGCTGCCGGTCCGCGCCCGTGAACGCGCCGCGCTCGTGGCCGAACATTTCCGATTCGATCAGGTTCGGTGAAATCGCGCCGCAGTTCACCGCGAGAAACGCGTGTTTGCGGCGCAGGCTCAACTGGTGCAAGGTCTGCGCGGCGACTTCCTTGCCCGTGCCCGATTCGCCCACCAGCATCACCGAAGCAGCAGTGGGCGCCACGCGGCCAATCTGGTCGTAGACCTCCTGCATGACCGGCGAATTGCCGAGCATCAGGCCGAAGCGCCCCATGCGGCGCAGTTCGCCGCGCAAGGTGCCGATTTCGGCCTTCAGGTCACCCGGGCGCGGCAGGCGCGACAGGATCGCCTTGACGCGCTGCATGTTGATCGGCTTGACGAGGTAGTCGGTCGCGCCCATTTTCAGCGCGTTGACCGCCGACTCCACCGTTGCGTGGCCGGTAATCACAATCACCTCGACACCGGAGCGCGGATCGAGATCTTCGAACAGATCGACCCCACTGCCGTCCGGCAGCTTCAGGTCCGTGAAAACGACGTCCGGCATCTGCCGGACCAACTGGATGCGCGCTTCGCGCAGATCGCCCGCAGTCGCGGTGGTCAGCCCGTCCTCCCCAATGATGGCGGCAAGCGCCTCACGGGTGCCGGGGTCGTCATCGACAATCAATACGTGTGGCATCGCGTCTCGAAAGCCCGAAAGTTCTGGTTGTGGATGGCATGCGTGAAGGCATGAAGAAACAGCCGAGCGCAAAACGCGCCACGAATGCGGCACGTGACGGTGTGAATGCACACCAACTTAATGGATGCGTCACCCCGCTGCGCGAATTCGGCTTAGTGCAAATTCGCAACAATCCGCGTAATACGCGCAATCAAACGGGCTTATTGTTGTGCATATCCCTATTATACGGCTTTATTGGGACAAACTGTAATGTTCGCGGCGCTCATCAGCGATGCCCGCGGCCCTTATCAGCGCGCCGCGCCGGGCGCGCCAATCCGCTCAAAGTACCGTCAACTGTGCGGGAAAGGCCATGCCTCCCCCATGCCGTTTGGATGGGCCGCGCCATTCGTCTGACCGACGCGCGGGGCGCCTGCGGCGGCCGTCGGCGCGCTCTCAGTTGCGGGTGCTGCCTGCGACGTCGGCACGACGGATCCCCCCTCGTCCTCCCAGCGGTTCAATTCGCGGGCGAGATACGCCTGTGACGCACGCCGCCGTTGCGCCCAGCGCAATGCCAGCAGGCCGCCAACAATCGCCAGCGTGCCAAAAATTCCTATTTTGGGCCGTGCCATCTTCAACCTCCTTCTATTCGATCTCGGGACAATCTCGGAGTCATTCGCTGGATCAGCCAGATGCGCTTCAGCGCTTCGTCAGCGCGCCGAGCAGAAAGCCGACGCCTGCGGCAATCCCTACAGCCTGCCACGGGTTTCGGCGCACGTAGCGCTCGGCGCCGACGCTGGCGACCCGGTAACGCCGCTGCGCCGCATTCTGCGCATCGCCGAGCGCCGCTTGCAGCGATTCCACATGGGTACCCAGACGCTGACGCAGCGCGTCGACACCTTCACCCGGAACCGTGGCGGCAAGGCGCAGTATTTCCTCCGAGTCCGTAATCAGAACGCGCAGCTCCTCGACGATTTTCTGCTTGCCGAGTCCAAGCTGTTGGATGGTTTCAGTCATTCGTCACTCCTGTGTCGGTTGGGGGCGAAGGCAGTCAGGCCGCTTCGCCTCGTTTCGCAAACACCAAACCCTAAGCTACGCAATCGGCGTACCCGATGCCTGCGCTGTCGGAACAATCCGCAGCGTGGCCTTAAAGACGTTCAGTAGCGCGGGCCGAATCATTCTGCGTATTCTCACAAGTCAATTGTGCCGTTGTCCTGCATCGCGTCGGTCAGGTTTGCCGAAGCGTCGCGCCCATGCTTCGCAACGTCGTCATATAGCTTGGACAGAGTAACAGGGTGATAGTTGGCGCCGCGTCATCATCCGCTTCTGAGCCCGCATCAGGAGTGAGACTTGGATTGCTCTGCGCCTTGCCAGATGGTTAAATCGGTAATTTGTGAGATAGTGAGCGATGGCACAGGCTCACACTCACCACAGGCCTGCGCGGCACTAACGAATACATTTGCACAGGACAACCTGGTTATGGCGTCAATCGATCTGGACTCGCCCACCGTCGCTGCGGGAGGCGATGCGGCAGCACAGGGGAAGCGTCGCGCGACAGACGGTGTCGCGGGACTGCAGTCGTATGGTCTGCTGTACGGCTCATCGTCCGTCATGCGGGATTTATACGAACAAATCGAACGGGTCGCCTCGACCGACGCGACCGCGCTCATCATTGGCGAATCGGGCACGGGCAAGGAACTGATCGCCCGCACCATTCACGATCACAGCGCGCGCAAAAACGCGCCCTTTATCGCCGTCAATTGCGGCGCCATTCCGGACGAGTTGATCGAAGCGGAATTGTTCGGGCACGAGAAAGGCAGTTTCACCGGCGCTGTCCAGGGACGTATCGGCTACTTCGAACATGCTAACGGCGGCACGCTGTTTCTCGACGAAATCACTGAAATGGCCCCCGTACGCCAGGTGAAACTCCTGCGCGCGCTGGAGACCGGCACGTTCTTTCGGGTAGGCGGCAATGAACTGATCCACGGCGATGTGCGTGTGATCGCAGCCACCAATCGCGACCCGGCCGTTGCGGTGAAGGAGAACGGTCTGCGTGAGGACCTGATGTACCGGCTCGCGGTGTTTCCATTGCGGGCACCGCCTCTGCGTGAACGCGACGGCGATCGCGAACTGCTCGCGCAGCATTTCCTCGCTGCATTGAACGCGCAGGAAAGCACCAACAAAAGTTTCAGCAAACGCTCGCTTGAAACGTTGCGTACCTGGTCATGGCCGGGCAACGTGCGCGAATTGAAAAACGCGATTTACCGGGCCTTCATCCTCGCCGAAAAGACCGTCGAGTTGCCGCATCCTCATCTCGCCTCGCGGGTGAAGAAAGCGGTGACGCAGGGTGATTCGATGAGCGTATGGATCGGCACGCCGCTCGCCGATGCGCAGAAGCAAATCATCCTCGGCACCCTGAAGTACTGCGGCGGCGACAAGCGACGCGCCGCCAAGGCGCTCGGGGTGAGTCTGAAGACGTTGTACAACCGGCTGAGTACTTACGGCGGCGATGAAACGCCCAACGATGAAAGCGAGTCCTGAGTGTTTCGCGCGGGCTCGGCGCGATTAGTTCGACGATACCCGCTAACGCGAGCGCAGCACCTCGACCGTCGCAGCATTTGCCGCCGCTGCGCATTGCACGCGCGCAATAAATACCGCGCTGGCCAACATTGCGCACGGACAGCGTAAAAGCCCCTCCTGTAACGTCTAAATGCGCACTGAGCCCACACAGAAAAGGCTCGGTGCCGCATCATCTTTTGCAATTGCTTGCATTTTCCCACTGCCAATTACAAATGGCATCCTGCAAAATGCTGCTGCGTCGCAGAGGACGTGCTGTCAGCCCGCCGCGCCGCGATCGAATGGGATGGACGGCACACGCAGGAGCACTGACAGGGACATGCAAAACCACCACACCATAGCGCGCTGGACCCAGCGCGCGCCACACGCAAGCGTCACTTCACTTGTCGCCATCGCTGTTGCGATGACGGTTGCCTTGAGCGGATGCACCTCGCTCTATTCGGCGGGCGCTACCACCGGCGCCGGCATCGCAGGCGCTGCGATCGCCACCCAGGTCACCCGCAATGCCACGGTCGCGACCGGCATCGGCCTGGGCGTCGTCGCCGCCGCGGAAGCCGGCGTGCAGTACTCCGAGCGAGTGGTCCACACTAACTCGCAAGATGGCATCGCCAAGGTGGCCGGTCCGCTCGATGTCGGCGCCGTGGCGCCGTGGAGCGTGACCCACACCGTGCCGATTGAAGACGACGAACACGGTCGTGTCACTGTCAGCCGGAACATCAGCGCTGGTGAACTCGACTGCAAGGAAATCGTCTTTTCGGTCGATCACGACGCCACCAAGGACGCCGCTGCAACCAGCGCGTTCTACGTCGCCTCGATCTGCCGAGACGGGCAAAACTGGAAGTGGGCTTCGGCCGAACCCGCCACCGAGCGTTGGGGCGCGCTGCAATGAGTACGCGCATGACTGCCCCAGAACGCGTCCCACTCGGTTTGCCGATCAACCTTCGCCTCCTGCTGGCCGGGGCGGTATGCGTCGGGGCGAGTCTGCTGACGAGCGGTTGCGCGTCGGTGGGCGCGGCAACCGGCGCAGCGGCCGGTATCGCTACCGGTCTGGTCAGTTCGAATCCGGCAGTCGGCATCGGCGTCGGTATCGCGGTGCAAGCCGCCACCGACGCAGCCGTCAAGCACTACACGCTCGTCCTGCACACCGATCAGCAGGATGAGATCGCGGCGCTCGCGGGCGGCATGCCGGTTGGGGACACCAAGCCGTGGCGCGTCAAGCACACGCTGCCCATCGAGAACGGCCATGGCGAGGTCCGGGTGACGCGCGCGTTCACATCGTCGCTCGCTATCTGCAAGGATTTCGTGTTTTCAGTCGCTGACGGGGACAAGCCGGATGCCCACGAGGCCTGGTTCACCGCCAGCGCGTGCCTGCAAGACAAAGGCTGGAAATGGGCCTCGGCCGAACCTGCCGTCGAACGGTGGGGCAATTTGCAGTGATGCCGATGGTGTCTGAAGCGCGGCCGCGCCTCCTAAAGCAGCGCCGCGCGGGACGCGGCACCAACAACGTAATACCAGCGCAATTGCGAGCAGATGCTGCAACTGCGCTGCCAACGCTAGCGATCAGGACTCGACGTCTTCCAGACTGAAAATCTCCGTCTGGTCGTTGTACGAGAAGATCTCGCCGTAACGGCCCCAGTTGATGACTGCGTCAAGCGTCTCTTCCGCGGCGTTATCCGACAGAAAATCCTCCAGCTCCTGTTCGAAACGCACACGCGGCGCACGATGGCCCGGACGCTCGTTGAGCACCTTCTTGATTCGCGCGGCAAGCGGCACGTGACGCAGCAGATGCTCGGCGAACATCATCTTGCGTTCCTGGGTGCCGAATTCCGAAAACACTCGCGCTGGCGGCGTCAGGAAAATATCGCCTTCGCGCACGTCGGCAAAACCCAGGTGCTGCAGCACTTCAGCCACCGGGAACAGATCGTCCACTTCGAGATGCAGTGAACGGGCAATTTCCGGCATGTCGGCGCGGCCGTGGTACGGCGCGGCGGCCAGCATTTCGATCAGACCGGCCATCAGGTTGGTGGACACGTGCGGCAGCCAGCTGCCCAGTTCCAGCCCCTTCCTGGTCGATTCGTCGGTCTGACGCGCGGTCATCTTGGCGTAGATATCGTCCACCAGACGGCGGAACGCCGGGTCAAGCCGGTTGCGCGGATGGTTGAACGGCACCTTGATCTCAGCGATCACCCGGCCCGGATTCGACGACAGCACCAGAATCCGGTCGCACATGAACACCGCTTCCTCGATGTTGTGCGTGACGATCAGCACGGCTTTGATCGGCATGCGGCCTTGCGTCCACAAGTCGAGCAAGTCGGTACGCAGCGTTTCGGCGGTGAGCACGTCGAGCGCGGAGAACGGTTCGTCCATCAGCAGCAGCGTCGGGTCGACCACCAGCGCGCGCGCGAAGCCCACGCGTTGCCGCATACCGCCGGACAGCTCGCGCGGATAAGCGTTTTCAAAACCGTCCAGACCGATCAGGTCGATGGCCGCGAGCGCGCGTTCGCGCCGCTCGCGTGCGCCCACGCCCTGCGCTTCGAGACCGGCTTCCACGTTCTGCAGCACGGTCAGCCACGGGAACAGCGCGAAGGTCTGGAACACCATCGCTACGCCCTTGGCAGGGCCTTCAAGAGGCTTACCGAGATACGAGACCTCGCCATCGGTCGGCTCGATAAGACCGGCGATGATACGCAGGAGCGTGGACTTGCCCGAACCCGAACGGCCGAGCATGCCGACGATCTCCCCTTCACGCAGCGCCAGGTTGACGTCGTCGAGCACCAGCAGTTCGCCTTGGGTCTTATTGAAACCCCGGCACACGTCCTTGACCTTCAGAATCTCGTCGCCCAGGCGCGGAGGCCTCGGCGGCGTCTGAACAGGCGCGGCGGTTACGGCAGCTTTAGGATTTTGCATCGCGTTTTGCCTTTAATTTCGTGTCAATCGAGCCGAAGCTTGGATTCGGCATAGGCGTACATCGGACGCCACAGCAGGCGGTTGAACAAGGTCACGAACAGGGACATCACGGCAATGCCGAGAATGATCTTCGGGAAGTCGCCCGCGGCAGTAGTCTCCGCGATATAGGCGCCCAGACCGTGCGCGACGACCTTGGTATTGCCCCACTGGACGAACTCGGCCACGATGCTCGCATTCCACGCACCGCCCGACGCGGTGATCGCGCCCGTGACGTAGTACGGGAAAATGCCCGGCAGCATCGCCTTGCGCCACCACTGCCAGCCGCGAATGCCAAAGTTGGTCGCCGCTTCGCGATAGTCGTTGGGGTAAGAACTGGCGCCGGCAATCACATTGAACAGGATATACCACTGCGTGCCGAGCACGATGAGCGGCGAGAGCCAGATATCCGGGTTCAGGTGAAACCGCACGATCACGATCACGAACACCGGAAACAGCAGGTTGGCTGGAAACGCGGCGAGGAACTGCGCGACCGGCTGGATCTTTTCGGCCAGTGCAGGACGCAGCCCGATCAGCACGCCAAGCGGCACCCAGATGACCGTAGCGATCGCGATCAGCACGAGCACTCGCACCAAGGTAATCAGGCCTAGCACGAACACGTGTCCGACTTCATCGAGCGTGACGCCGGTGCGCACATACGCCACGACGCGGTAGACCACGTACACGGTCAGGAGAATCACCAGAGCGCCCCACACAATGTCGCCCAGGCGCGACGACTTCTGACGCTGGGGGATCGCAAAGCGCACCCGGTCGAAGCTTGGCAAGCGCATCGGCACGCGCGCGGCGTTGGCGAAGACCCAGCCCATCGGCACCAGCAGACGGTGAATCAGGCGCGTACGGCGAATCAGGTCGAGCAGCCAGGACTCGGGGGCATCCCCAGAACTGGTGTTCTCCATGCGGAACTTGTCTGCCCACGCGACCAGCGGACGGAACAGGAACTGGTCGTACGCGAGGATCACCACCGTCATGGTCAGGATCACCCAGCCGATCGCGTGCATGTTCTTGTCAGTGATGGCCTGCGCCAGATACGCGCCAATGCCCGGCAGCGTGATCGTGTTGTTACCCACCGTGATCGCTTCGGAGGCCACCACGAAGAACCAGCCGCCCGACATCGACATCATCATGTTCCAGATGAGGCCCGGCATCGAGAACGGCACCTCGAGCTTCCAGAACCGCTGCCACGACGTAAGGTGAAAGCCGCGCGAGACTTCATCCAGATCGCGCGGCACCG
>NZ_JBAURZ010000069.1:0-1692 GCF_049581445.1 Paraburkholderia sp.
ACGATCACCTTCGAGTCCTTCATGCCGGCCAGATGCTGGATCGCACCCGAGATACCCACCGCCACGTAAAGTTGTGGCGCGACGATCTTGCCCGTCTGGCCCACCTGATAGTCGTTGGGCACGAAGCCCGCATCCACTGCCGCGCGTGATGCGCCCAACGCCGCGTTCAGCTTGTCGGCCAGCGGCTCGAGCACCTTCGTGTAGTTCTCGCCGCTACCCAGACCACGACCACCCGAGACGATGATCTTCGCCGAGGTCAGCTCCGGACGGTCCAGCTTCGTCACTTCACGGCTCACGAATTGCGACAGGCCGCTGTCCGCTGCTGCTTCGATCTTCTCGACCGCTGCACTGCCGCCCTCTGCCGAGACCGGATCGAAGCCGGTCGTACGCACCGTGATCACCTTGATCGGGTCTTGCGATTGAACGGTGGCGATCGCGTTACCTGCGTAGATCGGACGCTCGAACGTGTCGGCGCTGTCCACGGCGGTGATGTCGCTGATCTGCGCGACATCCAGCTTCGCTGCAATACGCGGTGCAATGTTCTTGCCGTACGGGGTAGCCGGCGCGAGGATGTGCGTGTAGTCCTTCGCGATGTTCAGCACGGTCGCTTCAACGTTCTCGGCGAGGCCCGCTTCGAGTTGCGGCGCATCAGCCAGCAATACCTTCGAGACGCCCGCGATCTTCGCCGCTGCGTCGGCCGCGCCTTGCGCGTTGTGCCCTGCCACCAGCACGTGGATATCGCCGCCAATTTTCTGCGCCGCTGCAATCGTGTTCAGCGTCGCGGGTTTGATCGACGCACTGCCCCCCAAGGGGGCTTCCTGCGGGGCGTCGTGCTCTGCAATTACCAGATTCGTCATCTCGTCCGTCTCCTGTGTCGACCCGAGTTAGCGCTTTAGCGCTTATGTCGATCCGGAGTTAGTGCTTCAGCACTTACTCCGGTCCCACGCAGAGCGCCCGGGTCCCATGTCTTTACAGCACCTTGGCTTCGGTCTTCAGCTTCTCGACCAGCGTCTTCACGTCCGGAACCTTCACACCCGCGGAGCGCCTGGGCGGCTCGACAACCTTCAGCGTCTTCAGGCGCGGGCTCACGTCAACGCCGAGATCTTCCGGCTTGAGCGTTTCCATCGGCTTCTTCTTCGCCTTCATGATGTTCGGCAGCGTCACATAACGCGGCTCATTCAGGCGCAGGTCGGTGGTGACTACCGCCGGCAGCGTCAGCGACAGCGTTTCCGCACCGCCATCCACTTCGCGCGATACGGTCGCCTTGCCGTCAGCCACGACAACCTTCGAAGCAAACGTCGCCTGCGGCAACCCAGCCAACGCAGCGAGCATCTGGCCGGTCTGGTTCGAATCGTCGTCAATGGCCTGCTTGCCGAGAATGACCAGCGAAGGCTGTTCCTTGTCGACCAGCGCCTTGAGCAGCTTGGCCACCGCCAGCGGCTGCAGGTCTTCATTGGACTCGATGAGGATCGCGCGGTCCGCGCCGATCGCCAGCGCCGTGCGCAGCGTCTCCTGCGACTGCGTCACACCGGCCGACACGGCGATCACTTCCGTCGCCACGCCCGCTTCCTTCAGGCGCACGGCTTCTTCCACCGCGATTTCGTCGAACGGGTTCATCGACATCTTGACGTTTGCAATGTCGACGCCCGTGCCGTCCGACTTCACCCGGACTTTCACGTTGTAATCGACCAC
>NZ_JBAURZ010000070.1:0-2798 GCF_049581445.1 Paraburkholderia sp.
CCCCACGCCGATGCCAAAACCCGCGCCGACGTCGAACGCGTGCTGGATCTGGTCGGTGGCCGCGCGCTGGCGGCGCGGCCGGTGTCGGAACTGTCGGGCGGCGAGCGCCAACGCCTGCTGCTCGCGCAGTGTCTGCTCGGCAACCCCAAGCTGCTGCTGCTCGATGAGCCTCTTATCAGCCTCGATCCGCATCACCAGAAGAGTGTCGTCGAACTCGTGCGTAACGTGCAGCAGGAACTCGGTATTGCCGTGCTGTTTTCGGCGCATGAACTGAACCCACTGCTGCATGCGCTCGATCGCGTGCTGTATCTCGGCAGCGGCGTGGCGGCGCTTGGTACGGTCGATGAAGTGATCACGAAGCCGGTGCTGTCGCGCCTCTATGGTTCGCCGATCGACGTGATGCGTGTGAATGGGCGCATCTTCGTGATGTCGGGCGATGTGGAAGTCGAGAAGCACGATCACGAACACGAAGACGACAACCACAGTCACGGCGGCGAGGCTGGTCATGGGCATTCCCATGGCCATTCACACTCACACCACCACGCCTCACGCGACGGACATACAAACGATGTTTGAATACGACTTCATGGTGAATGCATTCGCGGCGTCGGGGATCGTCGCGGTGCTGGCGGGTATCGTGGGTTACTTCCTGGTGATGCGCGGCCAGACCTTCGCTGGACACGCGCTCTCGCACGTCGGCTTCACGGGTGCGACGGGTGCGGTGCTGCTGGGCATCTCGCCGATCTGGGGGATGATTGGCTTCACCCTGGCCGCGGGAGTCGGCATGGGCGCGCTCGGCGAGCGCCTCGCGGGCCGCGATGTCGCGATTGGCGTGATCCTTTCGCTCGCGCTCGGCTTCGGGCTGTTGTTTCTGCACTTCTTTACCGCTTACGCGACGCAGGTGACCGCGCTGCTGTTCGGCAATGTGCTGGGTGTGAATTCGTCCACGCTGGGTTTGCTGGCGGGGCTTGGCGTGCTGAGTCTGCTGGCGCTGGCCGCGATCATGCGGCCGCTGCTGTTCGCTTCGCTACAGCCGGAGCTTGCGGAAGCCAAGGGAGTGTCGCTGCGTCTGGTGTCGGTGTTGTTTCTGGCGATTGCGGCGCTGGCGGTGGCCGCGTGCACGCAGATTGTCGGCGTGCTGCTGGTGTTCACCTTGATGGTCGGCCCGGCTGCGGCAGCGCAGAACCTGACCACGCGACTTTCCATCGGCCTCGTGCTCGCAGCGCTGCTCGCGCTCGCTCAGGCGTGGCTGGGTCTGACGCTCGCGTTCTATACGGATTGGCCCACCAGTTTCTGGATTACTGCGCTGGCCGCGCTGGTATATGGCGCGAGTTTGTTGGGGCGGCGTTGATTCTTGCGGGTTGAGGAACTGGAGAGCGGCACGCGCAGATCCGTACGCATGCCGCTTTTTCCACATCACATCCGCTCTCAGGCAAGCAACACCTTCGCGTGATGCGCGAGATGATCCTCGATGAACGTCGAGATGAAGTAATACCCGTGGTCGTAACCTTCGTGACGGCGCAACGTCAATGGCTGGCCAGCGGCATGGCATGCCGCTTCGAACACATCCGGATAAAGTTGCTCGGCTAGAAATTGATCCGATAGCCCCTGATCGATCAGGATGCCCTCAGCGAATTTCTGCGACGCGCTCGCCACCAGTTCGCTCGAGTCGTACGCCTTCCACGCTTCACGGTCCTGGCCGAGGTATCCCGTGAACGCCTTCTCGCCCCATGGACAACGCGAGGGCGCTGCGATCGGCGCAAATGCCGACACCGAGCGGTAGATCTGGGGATTGCGCAGCGCCAGCATCAGCGCGCCGTGACCGCCCATTGAATGCCCGAAGATCCCAAGCCGATCGCCGTCAACGGGCAGTTCGGCGAGCACCGTCTCGCGCAGTTCGTCACGCACGTAGGAGTACATCCTGAAGTGCTGCGCCCAGGGCTCCTCAGTCGCGTCCACGTAAAAGCCCGCACCCACACCGAAATCCCACGCCGCACTTTCACCGGGAATACCGGCTCCGCGCGGACTGGTGTCCGGCGCGATCAACGCAATGCCATGCTGTGCCGCAAAACGCTGGGCGCTGGCCTTGACCGGGAATGTCTCCTCGGTACACGTGAGGCCCGCCAGATAGAACAGCGCCGGCACCTTTCCCTGCGACGCCTGAGGCGGCAGATATACCGCAAAACGCATTGGCAGACCGATCACCTTCGAGTCATGCCTGTAGATACGCTGCACGCCGCCGTGGCAGGCATGCGAGCTTAAAAGTTCGAGCATCGCCCGCTCCCTTTGTCCAACATTGATCAAGTGTTAGTACAGCACCACAGAGCGGATCGACTCACCCTTCTTCATCAGATCGAAGCCCTCGTTGATGCGGTCAAGCGGCAGACGGTGCGTAATCAGATCGTCGATGTTGATCTTGCCTTCCATGTACCAGTCGACGATCTTCGGCACATCGGTGCGGCCACGCGCGCCACCGAACGCCGAGCCCTTCCATTGACGGCCCGTCACCAGTTGGAATGGCCGCGTGCTGATCTCTTCACCCGCTGCCGCCACACCGATGATGAACGACTGGCCCCAACCTTTGTGCGTGCATTCGAGCGCCTGACGCATCACCTTCGTGTTGCCGATGCATTCGAACGAGTAGTCCGCGCCGCCATCCGTGAGTTGGACGATATGGTCCACGACGTTCTCGACTTCGTTCGGGTTGATGAAGTGCGTCATGCCGAACTTCTTCGCCAGTTCGACGCGGCCCGGGTTCAGATCCACCCCGATGATCTTGTCCGCGCCCACCATCTTCG
>NZ_JBAURZ010000071.1:0-17132 GCF_049581445.1 Paraburkholderia sp.
GCAGCAACGTTCGCGCGAGCCGGAACCGGGTGGTGCGATGGCTGCGGCTTTCGCCAAGCTCAAGCGCTAACAGCGCGGCGACGGTGCGCCTGGCCGCTTGTCCGGGCGTGATGGCCAAGAGCAAAAGTGCTGGCCGGCCGCGAAAGACGCGAATGCGCGGACTCTGAGACGCGTACGTCGCGGCTCTGGGAGCCGCATTAGCAGGAGCGCAACGATACCGCGCTCCAACGACAACCTGGCGACATCAGAAACGCAAACAGCCCAATCAGCGTGAGCCGATTGGGCTGTTTTGTTCGGGCTGGTCTTATCGTTCTTCAGCCGCGCGGCCTTCAGTCGCTCGTCTTCGTGCGGCCTTTCCGAGCACGACGACTGCTCCTTCTACCTTTACCAAGACGCGCTCATCGTCGCCTCAAATCTCGATCTTCGTCCCTAACTCCACCACCCGATTGGCCGGAATACTAAAGAAATCGGTCGGCTTGGCGGCGTTCTGATGCATCCACGCAAACACCCGCTCGCGCCACACCGACATGCCCGGCAACTGGGTCGGTACCACGGTCTCGCGCGCGAGGAAGAACGACGTGTCCATCATTTCGAACGTCATGTCGTGCATTTTGCCTACATCCAGCAACACCGCCTTCACATCTGGTGTCTCATTGAAGCCGTACGCCGCCTTCACGAGATACAGCCCACCGCCGATTTCGCTCACCGTAACGCGATCGGCGTCCTGCACGTAAGGGATATCGAGCGTCACGAAGGTCAGAAAGATGGTCCGCTCATGCAGCACCTTGTTGTGCTTCAGGTTGTGCAGCAAGCTCACCGGCACGAGCGTGTCGCTGCCAGTCAAATAGATCGCAGTGCCCGACACGCGGTGCGGCGGATGCGCAAGCAAGCCCTTCAGGAACGGCATAAGCGGAATACCGTCAGCGGCTGTGCGCTCCTTGACGATCATCCTGCCCTTGAACCAGGTCATGAGCAGGAAGAATAGCAACGCGCCGATGCCAAGCGGCAGCCAGCCGCCCTCTTCGACCTTCAACAGATTCGCGCCGAAGAAGCCCAGATCGACGATCATCAGGCCGCCGATAATCATCGCCACCAGTAGCTTGTTCCACTTCCAGACGTTCACCATTACCACGCAGGCGAGAATCGTGGTGATCACCATGGTGGCCGTCACGGCGATACCGTAGGCAGCCGCGAGGTTGTCCGAACTTTTGAAGGCCACCACGATGCACAGGATGATGAAAAGCAGCATCCAGTTCACCACCGGCACGTAAATCTGCCCGATTGCGAGATCCGACGTGTGGAGGATTTTCATGCGCGGCACGTAGCCCAACTGGATAGCCTGGCTCGTCAGCGAATACGCGCCGGAGATCACCGCCTGCGAGGCAATCACGGTAGCCACAGTGGATAGCACGACGAGCGGCAGCAGCGCCCAATCGGGGGCAAGCAGGAAGAACGGGTTTTCGATTGCCTTCGGGTCGTGCATCAGCAGCGCGCCCTGGCCGAAATAGTTCATCACCAGCGAGGGCATCACCAGCGCATACCAGGCCACCCGGATCGGCTTGGCGCCGAAGTGTCCCATGTCGGCATAGAGCGCTTCGGCGCCGGTCAATACCAGCACGACCGAACCGAGCACGACATAAGCCTGCAGCACGTGCGCGGCCATAAACGAATACGCGTAGTACGGATTGAGCGCGCGGATCACGCTGGGCGACTGCACGATATGCATGAGGCCGAGCAGCCCAATGACGAAAAACCACAACACCATGATCGGACCGAATAGCCGCCCGACCATCGCAGTGCCATGCCGTTGAATCCAGAACAGCGCGATGAGAATGACGATGGTGAGCGGCAGCACCAGATGCGTCAGATTCGGCGCCGCGATCTCCAGGCCTTCGACAGCCGAGATCACCGAGATGGCGGGCGTAATGACCGCATCGCCGTAGAACATGCAGGCGCCGAAGATGCCGAGCATCACCAGCAGGCCAGCGAGTCTTTTCTTTGGATCAACCGAGCGCAACGCCAGTGCCATCAATGCCAGCACACCGCCCTCGCCGTTGTTGTCGGCCCGCATCACGAACAGCACGTACTTCACGCCGACGACAATCACAATCGCCCAGAACAGCAGCGAGATCACGCCGAGGATGGATTGGTCAGTCAGTGGAATGCCGTGCGCGGGACTAAATGCTTCTTTCAGCGAGTACAACGGGCTTGTGCCGATATCGCCGAAGACCACGCCGACCGCGGCGAGCGCGAGCGTGGCTAAAGGCTGTTTGTGCACGTGATTGGACTCTGTCATAAACGCGAGTGATCCGTTCCTGAGCGGCGAAAAACGAGCGCTATTCTAAACTGGCTGTAAGGAAGCGCCCCGGCCTGTTGTTCGTACACCACGTGGACAGCCCGCGCAGTTTAGCACCGAGCTCCGGGCACGTCAGCCTCTCAGGCCGCGCGTGAAGCGTTGTGGGCAAGGGTCGAAAGGGGCCGCCATCATGCTTTCTGGATCGCACGGTCCGCTGCAAACCCTGCGGACGAAAAAAAAGGAACCCATCAGAGTTCCTTTTTTTCGGATTTGATGCCACACGCTGAGCGTGTGGACACGCATCACTTTTCCGCGCGCTCCTGCGCCATGCCGCGCTTGATCCATGCGCCCAGATTGTGCGGACGCACCGTGTCCCACTCCTCAAACGGTTGATGGATCCACGGGTTGGTCGGCAAAAACTGCACGTGATAGTCGGGCGTCACCTTCGAACAACCCTTGTACCAAAGCACGGCCGAGCGCACTGCGGTAATCGCCGGATAACGCTCCTTCAGATGCTGCTGCACACGCGCGAGCGTCACACCCGAATCAACCAGATCGTCGACCAGCAGCACGTTGCCGGACAGTTCGCCGCGCGTCATCGTGATGTATTGCGCGATGTCGAGTTCGCCCTGCTCCGTGCCCGCTGCTTCGCGATACGAACTGGTGGCCAGAATCGCCAGCGGCAGATCGTAGATGCGCGAGAGCTGGTCGCCCACGCGCAGACCGCCACGTGCAAGACACAGGATCTTGTCGAACTTCCAACCCGACTCGTGGACGGCCAGCGCCAACAGTTCGATGAGGCGGTGATATTCGTCCCAACCGACCCACAGGTTCTTGTCGTCGTTGCGCGGGTCCTTCATCGCAATCATGGGTACACCCTGCGTCATCTGTTAAACCTTGAACGGGTGGCGAAGGAGAATCGTCTCGTCACGATCCGGGCCGGTCGAAACCATGTCGATCGGCACGCCAGCCACTTCCTGCACACGCGTGAGATAGGCACGCGCGTTTTCAGGCAGCTTGTCCCATTCCTTGATGCCGACGGTGCTTTCCTTCCAGCCGCCGAACGTCTCGTACACCGGCACGCAACGCCCCACTTCCGTGGCGCCGCGCGGCAGGATATCGCAGTCCTTGCCATCCACCGTGTAGCCCACGCACAGCTTCACTTCGTCGAGGCCGTCGAGCACGTCGAGCTTGGTCATGCACAGACCTGAGACGCCGTTGATCTGGATCGAGCGGCGCAGCGCGGCAGCATCGAGCCAGCCGGTGCGGCGCGGGCGACCCGTGACCGAGCCGAATTCCTTGCCGACCGTGGCGAGCGTCAGGCCGATCTGCTCCTGACGATCAGCGTTGTCCGCATCGTACAGTTCGCTCGGGAACGGGCCCGAGCCCACGCGTGTGCAATACGCCTTCGTGATGCCGAGGATGTAGTTCAGCTTTTGCGGACCGACACCAGCGCCCGCCGAGGCCGCACCGGCCACGCAGTTGCTGGAGGTGACGAACGGATAGGTGCCGTGGTCGATGTCGAGCAGTGTGCCTTGCGCGCCCTCAAACAACAGATTGCGGCCGGCGGCATTTTCGTCGTACAAACGGCGCGACACATCAACCACCATCGGCTTCAGGCGATCGGCGTAGCTCAGCATCGTGTCGAGCGTTTGCTGGAAGTCGACAGCGTCGACGCCCAGGTACTGCGTCAGCACGAAGTTGTGGTAATCGAGATTTTCGCGCAGGCGTTCGGCGAAGGTTTCCGGCTCGAACAGGTCTTGCACCCGCATACCGCGGCGTGCCACCTTGTCTTCGTAGGCCGGGCCGATGCCGCGGCCGGTAGTGCCGATCTTGGCCGCGCCACGGCGCTTTTCGCGACCTTGGTCGATGGCAACGTGGTACGGCAGGATCAGGGTGGTGGCTTCGGAAATGAACAGGCGCTTCTGGACATCCACGCCGGCGGCTTCGAGCTCGCCAATTTCCTTGAACAACGCTTCCGGCGACAACACGACGCCATTACCGATGTAGCACGCGACGCCGGGATGCATGATGCCCGACGGAATCAGACGCAAGATGGTTTTCTTGCCGCCGATGATAAGCGTGTGACCGGCATTGTGACCGCCCTGGAAGCGAACGACGCCTTGAGCGTGGTCCGTCAGCCAGTCGACGATCTTGCCCTTGCCTTCATCACCCCATTGGGTCCCCACGACGACGACGTTACGCCCGGGGTTCACATTCACTGCGCTGGCAGACATGTTGTTTCGTATGCTGGTTAAAAACGTATTCTACCCATGTTCGCGGAACCTTCCGAATTTTTCCGTTTCCGCTCAACGGCATGCACGTTATCCTGGGTATATCGAAATAACGCGGCTGGCCGCCGCGCCC
The DNA here is from genome assembly GCF_049581445.1 of Paraburkholderia sp. GTDB lineage: Bacteria > Pseudomonadota > Gammaproteobacteria > Burkholderiales > Burkholderiaceae > Paraburkholderia. Next base: position 4,664 of record NZ_JBAURZ010000071.1, read on the forward strand.
CTCTTTTCAATGCTCAGCTTCAACGCTCAGGAACGGGGTTCGACGACCCACGCACCGTTGCGCTCGACCAGCACGCGATCGCACGCAAATTCGTCCAGCGCATGGTCGTGGCCCGGCAACGCCTGGATCACCACTTCACCGGCGTCACGCAGTGCCGCCACACTCGCGCGTAATGCGTCGTCGTGCTGCCATGGCGCGAGAATCGCACTGCTGCGTGCCTCGACCGGCGAGATGCGCGCGACTTCGCGCAAATCGAGCGAAAAACCGGTGGCCGCGCGTGCGCGACCATAGGCCTGGCCGACATGGTCATAACGGCCGCCACGAGCGACCGCATTCGGCACGCCATCCACGTAGGCCGAGAACATCACGCCGCTGTGGTACGCGTAACCGCGCAGATCAGCCAGATCGATCATCACTTCCGCGCCTTCCACCTGACTGGCGAGGAAAGCCAGATCGTCGAGTGCCCGGGCGATCTCAGGCATATCAGGCAGACGCTTGCGGGCTTCTTCAAGCACCGAGGCATCGCCATACAGTGACGGCAGCGCCCGCAACGCATCACGGACGACCGGGTTCAGGCTGGCCGTCAGTTCGGCCAGACGCGGCACGTCCTTGCCCGCCAACGCTCCGTAAAGCGACTCACCGAGCGCCGCGGCAGCAGGCTCCGCTTCGATCAACGCGGCTAGCACGCCGGCATGGCACAGGTCGAGACGGACTTTCGCAAGACCAGCAAGACGCAGCGCGTCGAGCATCAACTGCTGGATTTCGAGGTCCGCTTCAAGCCCAGCGTGGCCGTAAATTTCGGCGCCGATCTGAATCTGTTCACGGGTGGCATGCAGACCACGCGGACGCGTGTGCAGCACATTGCCGGCGTAGCAAAGGCGAGTCACACCCTGACGGTTCAGCAAGTGCGCATCGATACGCGCCACTTGCGTCGTCATGTCGGCGCGCAGACCGAGCGTGCGGCCCGACAACTGGTCGACCAGTTTGAACGTGCGCAGATTGAGGTCGTGGCCCCCGCCGATCAGCAGCGACTCAATGTATTCGAGCAGCGGCGGCATGACCATCTCGTAGCCGTACACACGAAAACGGTCCAGCAGATGACGCCGCAACTCTTCGATCTTGCGGGCTTCCGACGGCAGCACGTCGGCGATATTCTCGGGAAGTAACCAGGTCGACATCGATACAGTCCTACGACGTTGAACTCGGCGCCTGGGCGCGCCGGGAAATGAAATGGGGTAGCACCGGGCAGCTACGCCTTTGGCGAAGACGCTCCTCGCATGTGGCTTACACAACGTGCCCATGAGGCCTGGTCGTTCGCGTCACGGCCGTAGGCCTGCACGCGTGACCCGCTAGAGCGGGTGGGCCATCTTGCGTTGTTTAAGCCACCTGAATCACATGTGCCAACACAGCCACACAGGCCGCCTGGGTCACTCAGGTCGCGACCAGCAGCAGCAGCAATCCGAGCACCATCACGATCAGCCCGCCAATGCGGATCTGATGCGTGGGCCGTTCCGCTATTCTACGAAACGTGTCCCGCCATGCGGCCGGAAAAACGAAGGGAAACATCCCCTCGATAATCAGCATCAACGCAACGGCGAGCAATAACGAGCCGGCTATATCCATGCGAATGAGGATGCCGCGATCCGTATGCCGCGGCGCTCCAGTATCAGTGTTTGCGAGGTGCCGCGGTGGCGTCCGGCGACACATCGCCGGTCGGACTACGCATGAAGCGGAAAAACTCGCTGCTCGAATCGACCACGATCACGTCGTTCGGCTTGAAGGTGTTCCGATAAGCCAGCATGCTCTGGTAGAACTGATAAAACTGGGGATCGCGGCCATAGGCGTCCGCGGCGATCGCGGCGGCCTTGCCGTCGCCCTCACCCTTGATGGTCTGCGCTTGCAGGTTTGCCTGCGCGAGCAGCGCCTGTTGCTGGCTGGCTGCGTCTGCCTTGATCTGATCGGCTTCGGCCACACCCTTGGCGCGCTCGGCGCTCGCCGCCTGCTCACGCGCCGCGTTCATGCGCTTGTAGACGGAATCGGCCATTGCCGCGGGAAAATCGATGCGGGCCAACTGGATATCCAGCACGTCGACGCCGAGCGATCCAGCCGCTTGCGCCATAGCGCCGCGCGCTTCGTCCGCGATGGCTTGCTGCTTGCCAAGCGCGTCGCTCAACGTGACCTTGGCGAACGCATCGCCTAGCGCGCTACGCGCGAGCAACGCCAGCCGGTCCGGTAAGGTTTGCTCGTCGCCTTTGGTTTGCGCGAAAAGCTTGAGCGGATCCGTGACGCGATACTTGATGACCGGGTCGACCAGCAAATCGGTCTTGTCAGAAGTGATGTACCGGTCTTCGTCCGGCGTGTCCAGCGACCGCACCCGGCTGTCGACCAGCATCACACTTTGCAGCGGCGGCGGCAGCTTCACGTGCAGGCCAGGGCCGAGCAGGGCCGGAGCAGCGTCGCCACGCCCAGACACTACCGCCATGTGACGTTGGTCGACCACGAATACCATCGACGACGCCGCAAACAGGACGACGACGATAGCCACGACGAGCGCAATGATTCGATTCATGTTTGCGCTCCTCATTGAATGTCGTCTTCGCGGCCGCGGCTGCGGAACGCATCGCGCGAACGCAGTGGGTCGCTGGCGGCATCGGCATCGCTAGCTGCACTTGCGCTAGCGGTGTCCGCCGCGGAAGCGGCAGTGGCAGTGGCTGCGCCGCTCGGAGCAGACGCCGCGCTGGCAGCTTGCGGCGCAAGCGCCGCGACGGCACCTGATGCACCGCTTGCCGCAGCGGCTTGCTCCGCATGCTGACGGGTTGCCTCGACCAGCTTGTCGAGCGGCAGATACATCACGTTGTTACTGGCCTTGCTGTCGACAAAGACCTTCGTCGAATTCGCGTAGATGTGCTGCATGGTGTCCAGGTACATGCGCTCGCGGATAACCGCCGGCGCTTTGGAATACTGTTCGTAGACCTGCTTGAAGCGCTCGGCGTCGCCTTGAGCTTGCGCCACCACCTGATCGCTGTAGCTCTTCGCTTCATCGACAACACGTGCCGCGTCAGCCTGCGCGTGTGGCAACACATCATTGGCATATGCCTGTGCGTCGGCCTTCGCCCGTTCGCGGTCCTGATGAGCTTTCGCTGCGTCGTCGAAGGCGGCTTGCACCTGGTCGGGCGCCTGTACACCCTGGATCGTCACACCGGTCACGACAAGCCCAGTCTGCGATTCGTCCAGGGAATGCTGGATCGCATCAGTCAGCTGCTGACGGATTGTTTCGCGATCCTGATAGAGAATGTCGTCGGTGCTGCGCGCGCCGACGATGCTACGCACGGCCGCCTGCCCAGCCTGTACGACGCTCTGATCCGGATCGGCGCTGCGAAACAGGTAGTCGGTGGCGTTGCGCACCTGATACTGAACGGCGAAACGCACGTCGACGATGTCGCCGTCATGCGTAAGCATGGAGGCATCCTTGACGTTAGCGAGACGAACGACGTTGTTACGGCCGATTTCGACCGAGCGCACCTCGCCGACATTCACCAGCTCTTGCGCTTCGAACGGATACGGCAGGCGCCAGTGCACGCCCTGTGCCGCGGTATAGCGATATTTGCCGAACTGCGTAACGACGCCGGCCTGCCCGTCCTGAACCACAAACACGCCGCTGCCCAGGTAAATGGCGATCAGCACGCCGATCACAATGCCCACGCCAATACGCGCACCGCGACCGTTATCCGGACGGCCCGAACCACCGCCCATGCCCTTGCGACCGAACACGCCGCTCAGCTTGCGGTTGAACTCGCGCCACATCTCGTCGAGGTCCGGCGGCCCTTCGCCATCCTTATTGGGCGGCGGCCGTTTCGGATCGTTTGGACGTTGACGGTCGCCATTGCCCTCACCCCGGCCCCAGCGCGGATCGTTCATCGACAGGACGGCGCGCAGGCGCAGCCAGATACTCCGCTCGTTGTAATCGTTCACCTGTGTTCGTTCACCAGAGTAGTCAGCGGGTCAGTGCAATTGGAACGGGTCAGTACCCGAGCTCGGGACCTTGCGGTCGTCGCGTGGTTCTGCAAGCCGGCCTTCTTCCGGCTGGTCACGCTGCACTTCAGAAAGAGATTCAGCAGCTGCGATTTCGGCGATGGCAGCACGCAACGTATCAAGCCCCTGCCCGGTGCGCGCGCTCAAAAAGACGCGCGAAATATTACCATACTCATCCCGCTCAACCGCCTCGCCTCGGGCCGCCAGCTCTGGCACCGCGTCGATCTTGTTGAACACCAGCACCTGACGGATGTTGTCCGCACCAATTTCGTGCAGCACCTCGTTGACCTGGTCGATCTGGTCAAGTCGCACAGCACTCGATGCATCCACTACGTGCAGCAGCAGATCGGCGTGAATGGTTTCTTCGAGCGTGGCACGAAACGCCGCCACCAGTTGGTGAGGCAACTCGCGGATGAAACCGACGGTGTCGGACACCACCACCTGCCCAACTTCGTCGCCCAGGTACAAGCGCCGCGAAGTCGTATCGAGCGTCGCGAACAACTGGTCCGCCGCATACGCCTGCGCCTTGGTCAGCGCGTTAAAGAGGGTCGACTTGCCGGCGTTCGTATAACCAACCAGCGACACCGACATCGTGCGATTGCGCTCTCGCGCGCGCCGCTGGGTGCCGTGCTGCCGGCGCAGTTTTTCGAGGCGCGTCTTGAGCGCCTTGATACGCTCGCCGATCAACCGGCGGTCGGTTTCAAGCTGGGTTTCACCCGGACCGCGCAGGCCAATACCGCCTTTTTGCCGTTCCAGGTGGGTCCATGCGCGGATCAGCCGCGTGGACAGGTACTGCAGTTGCGCGAGTTCGACCTGCAGCTTGCCTTCGTGGCTGCGGGCGCGCTGCGCAAAGATGTCGAGGATCAAACTCGTGCGATCAATCACGCGCCTGTTAAGCGCTTGCTCCAGATTGCGCTGCTGCGCAGGCGCCAGAGCATGATTGAAGATGACGATTTCAATGTCGTTCGCCTCGCACGCGAGCCGCAGTTCTTCGGCCTTGCCGCTGCCGACGAACATCTTGGCATCGGGACTAGAGCGGCGCCCGGTGAGGGTAACGATGGGATTCGCACCCGCGCTTTGCGCGAGCAGACTGAGTTCTTCGAGACTGGCTTCGAAATCGATCTTACCGAAGTCGATGCCGACAAGCGCTGCGTTGATCAAATTGGAGGGTATCAAAATGAGGCGGCCGGGAGTTATCGCCAACGGGCGACACTGCGCCGGCCGCGACGAGAGGTTAGGACTGTTCGGAATCCGGGTGGAAATTCACCGGACGGGCTGGCACGACTGTCGAGATTGCGTGCTTGTAGACCATCTGAGTGACCGTATTCCGGAGCAACACGACGTACTGGTCGAACGATTCGATGTTCCCTTGAAGCTTGATGCCGTTGACCAGGTAGATCGACACCGGCACATGCTCTTTACGCAGTGCGTTCAAAAACGGGTCTTGTAACAATTGCCCTTTGTTGCTCATAGCAAACTCCGTATTTTTTTGCAGGTTGACTAAATTGACAACGAAGAAAAAGAAATCCGCCGTCAACCGCTACACTATAGCCGATTTTCGTTTTCGCGCGCGCAGCCTGGCCATCCGGCCAAACCCAACACACACGCGGGTTTCAGCCTTTGTCCGCGTAAGGGTTCGTGGATGATCTGAACTCTATGCGCAATGGAGTCCCGGTCAGCCCGAAAGTTTCCCTGAAGCGGTTTTCGAGGTAGCGTTTGTACGTTTCCGTGATCGCGTCGAGTGCGTTGCCATGGATCACAATGATCGGTGGGTTCTGCCCTCCCTGATGCGCGTAACGCAGCTTCGGGCGCACCGGACCCCGGCGGCGCGGCTGCTGGAATTCGACTGCGTCGATCAGCGCCCGCGTCAGCTTCGGTGTCGGAAGCTTGGCCATTGCAGCGGCGTAAGCGTCGTCAACCGAGCGCATCAACGCGCCGATCCCCGTTTTCTCTGCGGCCGAAATAAAGTGAAACTTGGCGAAGTCGAGGAATTTTAGTTTGCGCTGCAAGTCGGCTTTTGTGCGGTCCCGCACATGGGCGTCCAGACCATCCCATTTGTTCACGCCAACTACCAGCGCGCGGCCCTGTTCGACGACGAAGCCGGCGATGTGCGCGTCCTGCTCCGAGATGTCCTGGCGGGCGTCAAGCAGCAGGATCACGACGTTGGCGTCTGAGATCGATTGCAGCGTCTTCACCACCGAGAACTTCTCGATCGCTTCGAACACCTTGCCGCGTCGGCGTAGACCCGCCGTGTCGATCAGCGTGTAGGGCTTGCCCTGCCGCTCGAAATCGACGTAGATGGAATCGCGCGTCGTGCCCGGCATGTCGAACGCAATCACGCGCTCTTCGCCCACCAGGGCATTAATCAGCGTCGACTTGCCGACGTTCGGGCGCCCCACGATGGCAATCTTGGTGCCGCGCGCCGCCTTCTCCTCGTCGCCCTCTTCCGGCTGACCGGCGTACGCCACTTCCAGCGCCTCGTTGATCATCTCGGTCACGCCGTCGCCGTGCGCTGCTGAAATAGCGCGCGGGTCGCCGAGACCCAGCTCGTAAAAGTCCGCCGCCACCGCGCTGTACTTCATCCCCTCGGCCTTGTTGACGACCAGGAAGATCGGCCGGCCGGTCTTGCGCAAATAGTCGGCAATCGACTTGTCCTGCGGCGCGAGTCCATTACGGCCGTCGACAATGAACACGACGATGTCTGACTCCTCGACTGCCTGGCGGGTCTGGCGCGCCATTTCGTGAAGGATGCCGTCCTTCGCGACCGGCTCGAAGCCACCGGTATCGACTACGAGATAGGGCCGCTCGCCAGTGCGGCCTTCGCCATAGTGGCGATCGCGCGTCAGACCCGGCAGGTCGGCAACGAGCGCATCACGCGAGCGCGTGAGGCGGTTGAATAGCGTGGATTTCCCCACATTGGGGCGCCCCACAAGGGCAATAACGGGTTTCATCAGATGTTGTTCACGGTGAAACGCGGGGTCGAGATCAACCATCCCGCGCACGACGCCATGCGGCCGCGTCGCGGCTGCGTTTGACGCAAATTATCACGAATTCGGCCGGCCCCGGATGCGCAGCAAATATGCGCCGCCAGGCGGACGTTGGGTTGGCTGTATGGGCGCAGCCGGGTTTCATGCGGCTAACCGTTGCGCTGCAGCGCCTGCGGCATGCTGATGCCGCTGGAATCGGACGGTGACGCGGACCGCCTCGGGTTCAACAACTGCCGGACCAGCCAGGCCAGCAGTCTATGGTTCTGTTTCTACTTGATCTGCTAGAGCCCATTCAGTGGCCCAGCTTCGCATGCTTCAGATGAATCAGGTAAATCGGGTGACTCAGTTGCTCCGTCACCAGCCGCTTGCCTGGGCGTTACAGCAAAAACGCGCGCGGCCGGCTAAGCCGGCCAGCGCGAATTATGGCATCAGCCGACGCAGTGCTTACTGCGGGCGGAAACCGTACAGATCGCCGTCGTGCGTTTGCACCACCAGCGTGTCGCCCGCCAGCACCGGCGCAGCGGTAATCGCGCTGCCGTCGGTCGGCATGCGCGCAACGAACGTGCCGTCGTCACGCGAGAGGAAATGCACGAAGCCCTGATAGTCGCCCATCACCGCCGCGTGACCGAGCAGGAACGGCACGCTGACCTCGCGATTCTTCAGCTTGTCGTTGGTCCACAAAAGGTTGCCACTCGTGGCGTCGAAAGCGTTCACGACCGACCAGTCGTCACCGCCCACTACCGTGCTTTCATCCTGCGCGAGACCCGTGGTGCTCGAGAACGCCTTTTCCCACAGCGGACGGCCCGAGTTCGCATCGAAACAGCCGAGCTGGCCCTGGAACGTCACGGCGCAGGTCTCAGCAGCGACCAGCGTAGGCGGCCCGGTCACGTCATTGATCCGCTCGACTTCGGTCACACCCTTCGGATAGGACACCGGCGTTTCCCAAAAGGCGTCGCCCGTCTGCACGTTGATGGCGGCGAACGAGCCACCCGGGAAGCCGGCCAGCACAGCCTGCGAGCCCGCGAACGTCATGCCCGACGACACCCGCAGATTGAGCGGCACCGCGCGGTTGCGGTAGACCCACTTCTGCTCGCCGGTTTCGGCGTTAAACGCCGTGATCTGACCGTCGACCGTACGCACGATCACGTAGCCATTACCCACCAGCGGCGGCGAGATGATTTCGCCCGGTGCGGTGTTCTTCCACAGCAGCTTGCCGTCCTGGCCGAGCACATACACTTCGCCCTTGAGGGCGCCGACCGCGGTCAGCGTGCCGTCGCTGCCCACACCTGCCGACAGGTCGCTGCCCACCTTCACGCGCCAGATGTCCTTGCCGGTTTGCGCGTCGATCTTCGCGACCGAGCCATTCGTGCCAGCCGCATACACTGCATTGCCGACCGCAACCGGTGAAAACAGGTAGCGTCCTGCCTTGCCGACGCTCGACTTCCAGGCCTGCTGCACGGTCAGCACGGGTTTGAAATCGGTGAGCGGCGTCGGCACGCGCCGGTCGTCTTTCGTGGATGAGCAAGCCGCCAACATGAAGACGGTCATCGCACAGGCAACGGGCACAGCGTAGCGTTTCAGCAGATTCATCGGTTGACGTTGCATTTAGGGAGATTAATCAAATTGAACTGGTGGATTGTCGCCTATAGCGATCAACCACCCAGTGCGTCCAGCTTGAACTGGATCAACTGGCGCTCGGATGTATCGCTTTTCGACAGCGTGTCGAGCGCGAGCTTGTAAGCGGCGCGTGCGTCATCGCGCTTGCCTTGAGCGGCGAGCAGATCTCCGCGACCGTTTGCCACGACGGCCTTGAACGCGTCGGATTGCGGCTCGGCAAGCAGCGCGAGACCCTGATCGTAGGCCTTGTCGTCGAGCAGCAGCGAAGCGAGGCGCAGCTTGGCGATCTGCTTGAACTCGTCGTCCTTTGCGTTATCGATGGTCCATTGCAGCTGAGCCTTCGCACCCGCTTCGTCGCCAGCGGCGTAAAGCGCCTTCGCCGCGGCGAGTGCCGTCATCTGCGCGTAGGCAGTACCGCCAAACTTGTTTTCCATGTCCGTGGACACGCGGCCAATCATGGCCTTGTCGCCGGAATTCACAGCCTGTTGAACCTGGTCATACAGCACAGCCGCTTCCGCTGCCTGACGCCGTTGCCAGAAATTCCAGCCGTTCCAGCCTGCTGACGCGATCAGTGCCACCAGCACGATCCACGTCGTGGCGTTACCCCACTGCGCCCACCATGCCTTCAGTCCTTCAATCGATTCTTGTTCGTCGTGATAACTCATCGCCAGGCGATTCCTTCTCTTTTATTACCTTGTATGTGTCGAACCGCAGGGCCGACGGCATCGCAATCAGTCGTCGCCGTCTTCGGCGGATGCAACCATCGCATTGATTAGAAATTCGGTCAAGTCCTCGGCCGGTACGTTCTGTTGCTCGTTCTTACCACCGCTCTGGCTGGTATCGCGCAGCGGCTTTACGCCGACCGTGCCGTTGGCGATCTCATCTTCGCCGAGGACCACCGCAAAGGCGGCGCCGCTTGCATCGGCGCGCTTCATCTGCGACTTGAAGCTGGCTGCCTGACCGTCGACACTGCAATGCAGAATGACGTCGAGGCCGGTGTCCCGCAGACGCTCGGCGATGATGAAGGCCTGCTCGCGCGCCGCGTCTCCCTGATGGACCACGTACACGTCGCAACCTTCGTCTTCCGGCACGAGGTTCTCTTCCTTCAACAGTTCGAGAATGCGCTCGATGCCCATCGCCCAGCCGCATGCGGCCGTGGGCTTGCCACCCAACTGTTCGATCAGCGGATCATAACGGCCGCCTGCCGCTACGGTGCCTTGCGCGCCGAGCTTGTCGGTCACCCATTCGAACACCGTCAGATTGTAATAATCGAGACCGCGCACGAGACGCGGGTTGATCTCGAACGGCAAGTTGTTCGACTTCAGGATGCGTTGCAGCCCATCGAAATGGGCGCGCGACGCTTCACCCAGAAAATCGATAAGCTTTGGCGCGCCCTCCACGATTGCCTGCAGCGCCGGATTCTTCGTATCCAGCACGCGCAGTGGGTTCGTGTACAGGCGACGCTTGGCATCTTCGTCGAGCACGTCCATGTGCTTTTCCAGATACGCGATCAACTCCACACGATGTGCCGCGCGCTCTTCCGCGAGACCCAGCGAGTTGATTTCAAGGCGAATGCCGGTCAGGCCCAGGTCGTCCCATAGACGCTGGCACATCATGATGATTTCAGCGTCAGTGTCCGGGCCGGCAAATCCGAGCGCCTCGACACCCACCTGATGAAACTGACGATAGCGGCCACGCTGCGGACGCTCGTGGCGGAACATCGGCCCGATGTACCACAGACGCTTGGGACCGTCGTACAGCATGTTATGTTCAATCGAAGCGCGCACGACGGCGGCGGTATTTTCCGGACGCATGGTCAGGTTTTCACCGTTCAGCGCGTCGGTGAAGCTGTACATCTCTTTCTCGACGATGTCGGTCACTTCACCGATACCGCGCGTGAACAGTTGCGTATGCTCGACGATCGGCGTGCGAATGTTCTGGTATCCGTAAGAACGGAGCAGCGATTTGACGGTCGCCTCGAAAAACTCCCACAGGTTTGCTTCCTGCGGGAGGATGTCGTTCATGCCCTTCACACCGGACAATTTCTCGAGCTTTTTCTTCTGTTCAGTCATCTGTCTTCGATTGACGGTTCTTAGTTGAGCGCGGTCGCGCGGCCATAGGTGCGCTCGACGTAATCGCTCACAATTTGCTGAAATTCTTCGGCGATGTGCTCACCGCGCAGCGTCTTCGCCTTTTCGCCGTCGATGAATACTGGCGCCGCCGGATTCTCGCCGGAGCCCGGCAGGCTGATGCCAATGTTGGCCTGTTTCGACTCGCCAGGACCGTTGACGATACAGCCCATCACCGCGACGTGCATCTTCTCGACGCCCGGATACTGGTCGCGCCAGACCGGCATCTGCGTACGCAGATACGTCTGGATTTGCGACGCAAGTTCCTGGAACAGCGTGCTGGTGGTACGGCCGCAACCCGGGCACGCGATCACCATCGGCGTGAACGAGCGCAGGCCCATGGTCTGCAAAATTTCCTGGCCGACGATCACCTCGCCCGTGCGCGGTCCACCCGGTTCAGGCGTGAGCGAAATCCGGATCGTATCGCCGATACCTTGCTGGAGCAGCACCGACAGCGCAGCCGTCGAGGCGACGATGCCCTTCGAGCCCATGCCGGCTTCGGTCAGGCCAAGGTGCAGCGCGAATTCACAACGGCGTGCGAGTTCGCGGTACACCGCGATCAGATCCTGAACGCCGCTGACCTTGCACGACAGAATGATCTTGTTGCGCGAGAGGCCCAATTCGACAGCGCGTTCGGCCGAGCCGATGGCCGACTGGATCAGCGCTTCGTACATCACGCTTTGCGCTTCCCACGGCGTGGAACGCGCGGCGTTCTCGTCCATCATTTTGGCAAGCAGATCCTGGTCGAGACTGCCCCAGTTGACGCCGATGCGCACCGGCTTGTCGTACTTGATCGCCGCTTCGATCATCTGGGCGAATTGCGTGTCGCGCTTCGCACCGTGTCCAACGTTGCCCGGATTAATACGGTACTTCGACAGCGACTCTGCGCACGCGGGGTAGTCACGCAGCAACAGGTGGCCGTTGTAGTGAAAATCGCCAACGAGCGGCACCGACACGCCCATGCGGTCCAACTGTTCACGCACGGCCGGCACCGCAGCAGCGGCTTCCGGCGTGTTGACCGTGATGCGCACCAGTTCCGAGCCCGCCTGTGCGAGTTCCTTGATCTGGATCGCCGTACCGATTGCATCAGCAGTGTCGGTATTGGTCATCGACTGCACCCGCACTGGCGCATCGCCGCCGATCGTCACAAGCTGACCGCCCCAACGGACGTCCACAGCGTGAGATTGCCGACGTGGCGCATGACCGCCAAACACCGGCTCGTTTGAAGAAATCTGACTGCTGCTTTGGGATTGAGCTTCGGAATGCATCGAAAAACCCATTAACGCCACATGCGCCACGCGTCGCGCATGCCGCACGAATTGAAAAAGCGCCGCAGCTCAATGCACCGCGACGCGCACCATATCAAGGCAGCGTCATTCGCGCCACATTACCCTTGGCGGACGCATATTTCGACCGATCGACCAGTTGGCCGTCGAGCGTTATCGAATCAAGCCCCGCCGTGTTGCCGACAGTGACCTTGAACGGCCCAACGCCTGAAATCTCTTTGCTGTCGCCTGCTTTCACGAGACCGGAGAACAACTCCTTGCCGTCGTTTTGCCGCACGCTGAACCAGCTATCCTGCGTCACGCGGATCGCCACGATCGACTCACCCGCCGAGGCTGCCTCTGCCTGAGACGCGGCGGTGGCCACCTGCGGCGCGCTTGCTGCCTTGCTGCCAGCCAGTGCCGCAGGCTGCGAGCCGAC
>NZ_JBAURZ010000072.1:0-8295 GCF_049581445.1 Paraburkholderia sp.
GTTGCGGGTCGTTGAGAACCACCAGCGCCTGGCGGGCCTGCTCGGGCGTCAACGTTACGGCGGGGGGGGCGGAAGCCGCTGGCTTCGCCGCTGCGGCGAACGCAGGCAGGGCGAACAGGATCAGGAACCAGACAACGATTAATTTGCGCATAGAGATTTGGCGGGACGGCGGCTACACGCAACCATGTGCAGCGGCGTCCGGACTGAGGTCAGCTTTGACCGAAATGACTGAATATATGACGACAGCGGGCGGATGAGGCAAGTTCCGCACAGTAGGGCATGATGCCGCCCGAATCGTGGTGACGGACGGCGTTGTCAGCTGATCGTAAACGCAGGCTTAGGGAAGATTATGCCTTCTCGACTGAGAGAGGCCTCCCGAGTTGCGCAGCGCGAGCGACGTCGCATGGCGCGCAGGGCTTTTGCGGGCGGTCCGTGAGACGAAAAAAGGGGGAGCCGGCGTGCCCTGCAAATCCACCGTGCGAAGGGGGCGCGCGGCGGAATCTGCTGGAATAGTGGGGGCTGCCCCCGGGGGGTCAGATTTCCTGGCTGGCAAGCAGCCGGGCTTCGTCCAGGTGGGTAGCCTCGTCAGCGAGTTTGCCGCGCGAGTTCGCGGCGCCAGGTGTTTGCTGGATTTCGTCGCTGTCCTGACTTTCCTGACTTTCCTGGCTCTGCTGAGTGCGCAAAAGCCGTATTGGCGCCGGCTCGGTGCGCACGCCCACTGCGTTCATCAAGCGGTACAACGTGGCGCGTGAAACACCAAGTTCTTCAGCCGCACCGGAAAGATTGTAGCCGTGCCGCTTGAGCGCCTGCTGAACCGCGGTGCGCTCAGCCTCGGCGCGAATCTCCGCGAGGGTGCGCGGCGAGAATGCTGGGTCCACCGGTAAACCGAGGTCGCACGCGGTAATGAAACGACCCTCTGCCATCACGACCGCGCGCCGTACGCAATTGAACAACTCGCGCACGTTGCCGGGCCACGGGTAGTTGCACATTGCCGTGATCGCATCCGAGGTGAAGCCGCGCAGTTTGCGAGCGTTGTCCTGCCTGAACATGCCGAGCGCGTAATGGGCGAGCAACTTGATGTCGCCGCCACGTTCGCGCAGCGGCGGCTCCTGCAGTTTAAGCACGCACAGGCGGTGATAAAGATCGGCGCGAAACCGGCCGCTCTCCACAGCGGCTTCGAGATCCACGTGGGTGGCGGAGATTACCCGCACATCGACCTTGATCGGACCGCTGCCGCCCAGCCGTTCAATGGTGCCTTCCTGCAGGAAACGCAACAACACCGCCTGACATTCAATCGGCATATCGCCAATTTCGTCGAGGAAGAGAGTGCCGCCGTGCGCCGCTTCGATGCGTCCAATCTTGCGCTGCGTGGCGCCTGTAAAGGCGCCGCGCTCGTGGCCGAACAGTTCGGATTGCAGAAGCGTAGCGGGCACAGCCGCGCAATTGATCGCGACATGCTCGTGTCCGACGCGGGTCGAGCGTTCATGGATAGCGCGTGCCGTGAGTTCCTTGCCCGTACCGGACGCGCCGGCAATAAACACAGGGGCGTCTGTGTTCGCGCATTTTTCGATGCCTCGATACAGCTTGAGCATTGCGTCGCACTGGCCGATCATTTCGTGCTTGCCCAGCGACAGTTGAGGCGTCGCGCCGCTGCCGCGCAAGCCAGCGAGTCCATGTGCATGGCCAAGCGCGAACAGCAGGCGTTCGTCGAGGCAAGGCATAGTAACGAAATCGAAACAGTAGTCGAGGATAAAGCGGCGCAGCGTTTCGTCCTCAGTCTGACCGGGCGTCACCTGGGCAATCCAGGTGGTCTGGTTGCGCTCCATGCACGATGCCAGCGTGTGCCGTTGCTGCGGTGTCCAGCGAACAGGCACGTCGACAAGACCAACCGGAATCTCATGCCGCTCCAGCACGCGCTCTATCTCGGCGATCGAACTGGCGCGCTCGACTTGCCAGCCGGCCTGCGCCAGAAATTCGGCGACGCGCTCGTCGTGAGCGGAAGAAAGATACAACGCTGTGCGCGGCACAGCGCCTGACGTGCTGATCGTGTCCATGATGCCCCCGTCCTGGTTCCGCGCGCATGGCGTTGCGACAGCAAACACGCCGCACGCGGAAATCGCATCGAATTGGGCCCTATGACTGCAGGTTTACTGTGGGGCCGCTTTCAATGTCGGAGTCCGATGCAAACCGTCGCGGCTATTGTTGCTTGTGCGCACAGGCCTGTTCAGACAGTTGAGTGTGTGCGGCGTGGAGCCGCCGCAGATGAAGGGCGCGCCGATCCGCACGCTGTAGTCGATGGTGCTTAACCATGTTTTGATACCCCCGTATCTCTTTTGGTTGGCCGACTTTTTGACTTTTACGATGCGCTCTGAATGGCGCATGAATGTCAACATAGAGCAAAGCGTTTCAAATTGCTATAGGAAATTATTCCGTGAGGATGGCGAAGGGATATTCGAGGGCACGTTGATGCAACAAAATTCTTTTACGCGTTTCCCTAAATCCACCTCGTGCGCTTTATGCTGCGGTCTGCTTCAATTCCAAACCGGACACACTTTTGGCCTCACGCCTGTCAAGTACAGCGATAGCGCAAAACGCCACAACAGCGCCTGCGATCACATCAACGAGGTAGTGGCCGCCTTCAGTTGGCGTAGCAAGCACCAGCGCGATATTCAACGGAATCAGCACGAGGGCCGCGGGCGTTCGACGCACCGCCCAGCAAAACAGAATGGCCATGATCGTATGGAACGAGGGCATCGAAACGAGCCCCTGCATGGCGTTCAGGTCAATCGTGGTGAGCGTCCCCGCCCGCAAAGGCTCGAATTGGGAGAAACCCGGTACGCCCACATGGGTCTGCGCCTGAAAGTACTTGGCAGCACTGGCAGCGGGGAAAAACAGTGAAACGAAAATGGCAACGAGCAGGGTCACTGACGAGAGCTGCAGGAACGCCCGCAGACGCGACAGCCGACCGGTAAAGCTCAGAAAGGCCGCCACGAACCAGATCTCGTTCACCATGTTCGTGTACGCGAAACGTATCGCGCGGTGGTAATACGGGTGGGCTCCGACCGATCGGTAATAGCTCAGCCAGTCGAAGCCGAGCCGCTTGTCCATGGCGGCCAGCGTGCCGTCCACCAGCGGGAAATTCGTGGTGACGACGAGATAGCTCAGCACGGCGCCCGATTTCGCAAACAGCAAGGAGAAAGCCATAGCCTCGCAGAAATGCACTGCATTCGAGTGCTGACGGATACGCCTAAAAGCAAGCGGCGCGGCAAAGGCGAGCACGATCAGCAAGCAGGTCCGCACGCTTTCAAGCTGGATCGACCATCTGCCGCGGATCATCCACACCGCGTCGAGCACCATGACGGCGGCAAGCATCGACCATTTCAGATCGAGTCGGGCGACCATACCGCCACGACCGATACTGCCCATCGGTGTGCTACTCATGTGGTGCTCCCCGCAGCTTGATACTTGTGGAACCCGGTTAGGGTTCTCGATTAACGGCATTATCGGCAATCCGAAATGAAACTTTAGAAAATAAATTTCGGGACGTCCAGTACCCGTCAATTCAGCGATTTTTTATGGATCAAAGGCTCGTCTCAAACTTGCGACACATTTTTCGGTGATGGCTTCAATGGCAAATTGGCATGCCTCAGGCACGGCAGTTTGCCCGCAAACAGTCACGTAACCAGCGCCAATGCTTGCTCTTTCAGTTAGCCGGCCATACAGCATCAGCGATTCGGCCAGGCCGTTTAAGCTTCACCGCTGCAACAAAAGTTGTAAAGGCTGTGCAACGTTCGCGGCGCGCGATGCTTCACCGGCTACCGCAGTTCTCGCCCGACGCACGTAAAGATGGGCTTTCGCGCCTGCATGGCACACACATTGCTCTAAACGCCCTCAACGAAAATAGTCGCGGTCGCAATACCGGTTGTGAACGCGATACAGAACTTCGACGGCGCAATGGGCCACTGGCCTGTTGTGCATGCCGGAGGGCGGTGGAACCCATCGCGCAAAACGGTCTGTGATGCGAACGAATGAAGCGATGCTCCCAGTCGTCCATCCGATCGGTTTTGCGAGGTACGGATCTACCAGTTTCCCGCCGGGCCAGGCGGGGTGATGTTCGGGCCTTTCCAATAAGAACCCGGACTTTGGGTAGTTAATTTTTCTCTTACGGGGGTTAGTATGAAGAGCACAATTCAACAGTTTTTGCGTGACGAAGAAGGCGCAGCGGCCATCGAATATGGCCTGCTGGCTGGCCTGATTTCGGTCATGATCATCCTTGGCGCCACAGCTATCGGCACGCACCTCTCGGCCATCTTCGATTCCATCTCGACCGCACTGGGCACGGCGGCCGGTACGGTTAATACCGCGACCGGGGGCTGAGGAGCGGCCACACCCAAGACGCCCGCTCTGCCTCACGAACTTGTTGATGAGGCAGAGCAGGCCACGGCTTCCACGCCACCAGGTGTGTCAACTCGCGTTGAGGAGGTAAGCAATGAGCGGCGTTCCGTTTCCGGCGGGTCACTGTGTCGTCGCACTGGTGATCGTTGCCGCCGTGTGGGACTGGCGTACACGGCGCATTCCAAACTGGCTGGTCGCGACTGCGCTGATCGTTGCGCTGCCGTTACAGATCACCCTGCACGGTGCGCACGACGGAATTCAGATCTGGTTTGGCGGTTGCCTCGCGGGTGGCCTCATTCTCCTGCCGGGTTATCTGATGCGTGCGCTCGGCGCCGGCGATGTGAAGCTGATGGCGGCGGTCGGTGCACTCTGTGGCGCGGCGCTTGCGTTAGAGATCGCGGTGATAGCGAGTGCGATTGGCGGTATCTGGGCGCTCGTCTGGCTGCTGCGACGCAAACGGGTGCGGGCAGGGCTGAGCAATACCATGTCGATGTTGATCACGATGTCGAGTGGGACGAACGAAGCCGGCACGGCTAACGGCACGATGAGCGTGCGGTCGGTGGGCAGGTTGCCTTTCGGTGTGGCGATTGCGCTCGGCGCAGTGGGTACGTTGATGGCAGGCGTGTGAAGCAAGAGAGGTTTCCGTGTGACGGCAAGCAGAGACAAACGAATCGAAGCGGCATGAAGCAGGCGCAGTAAAAAAACGACTTGGGTCTCCAGAGAGAGGTGCCAGTCATCCGGCAGCCACGCGCACCCCAGGGTGTGATGAGGGCAAGCCGGCTAAACAAGAAATATAGACGGGCCAATACGGGGAAGTACGATGAACACTACGCTGGAGCCGGGGGACGGCGCGACCCGTGACATCTGTTCACGCGGCGATGAATCATCTACAGCCAACGCGCGTCGCGCGCCGCAGACAGTCGGGCAGACCGGGCTCGATCTGCAATTTCTCGCGGAATTGACCGCGAAAGCCGCCGCTGTCGAAGGCAAGATCAGCGTGGTCCAACTCGTTGAGCGGCTCAAGCTGCCCATCCCTGTCCTCGACGAGATCACAAGCTTCATGATCCGCGAGCGTCAGCTCGAAATCACCCATCGCGGTGCCTCCGACTTCGACGTCCAGTATCAACTCACCGAAGAAGGTCGCGTGCGGGCGATCGGCTATCTGGCGAAATGCGCGTATATCGGCCCGGCGCCCGTGACGCTTGAATCGTATACGCAAGCCATCGGCAGCCAGTCGGTCAACCTCGTGCGTATCTCGCGCCCCTTCGCGCGTGCCGCGCTGGCGGGCCTCACGATTAGCGACGTGTTGATCGACGAACTGGGCGGCGCGATGAATTCAGGCCGTCCGATTCTGCTCTATGGTCCGGCAGGTGGCGGCAAGACACATCTTGCGGAGAGCCTCGCGCGACTGTTGCCCGGTACGATCGACGTCCCGCACGCTTTGCTGATCGAGCGTGCGATCGTGCAGGTGTTCGATCCGTTGATCCACGTACCAGTGGTCGCAGCGGAAGACAGCTTGCTGCTCGCGGCCGTACCTGACCGTCGCTGGCAACGCTGCCAGCGCCCGGTCGTGATGGCCGGCGGCGAACTGACGCTGGACATGCTCGAATTGCGTTATGACCCGGGCACCGGCTTTTATCAGGCGCCTGGGCACATGAAGGCCAACAACGGTCTCTACATCGTCGATGATCTCGGCCGTCAGCGCGTCGCACCGCAAGATCTGTTGAACCGCTGGATCGTGCCGCTCGGTCGCGGGACGGAGACGCTCACCTTGCAGAGCGGTGCACGCTTTTCGCTGCCATTCGATGTGCGCCTCGCTTTCTCGAGCAACCTCACACCGGACCAACTCGGCGACGAAGCCTTTCTGCGGCGCCTCGGCTGCAAGCTCTACGTGGGTGCGCTCAGCCCAAATGAATACCGCGTGCTGTACGACCGTTTCTGCAAGGAACTCGGCGTGCGCTCAGACGACGATGCCTTCGATTATCTGATCCAGCGCTTGCACCAACCGGCACGACGGCCGCTGCTGGCCTGCTACCCGCGCGATCTGCTGGGTCTGGTAGCCGCGCAGGCTAGCTACCGCGAGGAAGCGCCGGTGGCGACGCCCGACACCTTGTATCGCGCATGGAGCAGTTATTTCGCGCACGCCGGCGGTCCAGAGGTGGCGGCGGCTAAACCGCCCCAGCCAGCAGACGTGCTCAGGAAGTTTGCCACCGCTTGAACAAAAACCGTGGCTGGGTATGTCGCCATCCGATGGGTAAAAGCAGGAGAACGAAATGATGAATTCACGAGCGGTTTTGATGTTGCTCATCGCAACGGCGGCGGGGCTCTGCGCAGTCGTGTTCGGCTCGCGCTGGATGTCCGCGCAGACCTCGGGGGCAACGACCAAGGTCGTCGTGGCCTCTGCCGATATCAATCTCGGCCAGCGCCTGACCCCCGACCTTCTGAAGGCCGTGGACTGGCCGTCTACCAGCGTGCCACCTGGCTCGTTCGCCGACATCCAGAAGCTCGACGGCCGGGTACTGAAGGAAAGCACGCTGAACGGCGAGCCGGTTCTGGAGGCAAAGCTTTCGCCGGTCGGCACGCTTGGCGGCCTGTCGGCGGTGATCAACGAAGGCAAACGGGCGATCACGGTGCGTGTGAACGATGTGATCGGTGTGGCGGGTTTCGCGCTGCCGGGGAATTACGTCGACATCATCGTCAACACCCAGAAAGACGCCAACGCGGCGCGTGACCAGAACATCTCGAAGATCGTGCTTGAAAAGATTCTGGTGCTGGCGATCGCTCAGGAAGTGGGTCGCGACGATACGAAACCAAAGGTCGTGGATGCCGTCACGCTGGAAGTCACGCCGGAACAGGCTGAAAAGATCGACCTTGCGCGCAGTATCGGCACGCTTTCGCTGGTGCTGCGCAATCAGGTCGATCCTCAGGCGACCCTGACGGGCGGTGCGACACGGGCAAGTCTGCTGAATGTCGCCGCGCCGGTGGTGCCCGCTTCAGCGCCGGTCCATGCGGTTGTGCATGTAGCAGCACGCGCGCCGAGTAACTGCGTTCGCGTGATCAGCGCAGGCGAGACCTCAAAAGAATGTTTCTGACTGGCGTCGCCACAGAGCGGCGCAACTAAAACATAAGCAGTGGACCAGTAATACAGGCAGCACAGGCAGCACCATAACGGGGGAAGGACATGAACGCGAAATCACGGCGCCCAACACGCGCGTCACACAGGTACGAAGTGAGTCAACGAACGGCCGGGACGCGCTTCGCCCTGACGATCATGCTCGGTGCTATTGGTGCATTCCTGTGGATGTTGCCGTCGGCTCAGGCGGAAGGCGCCCATGCGGCGAGCAGCGCCGTTGGCATGGTGACTAGCACGATTCCGGCGCAGAGTGCTGAAGCGCCGGCGCCGTACACGGTTGCCTCCAATGGGCCGATCCGTCTCACGATCGGCGCCGCCGAACCCGCACCTTCCGCGAGCGCCGCCGCGTCGGCGCGCGGACCGAACTGCTCCGGACCGGTTGGCGAGCACACCACGGTTGTCGTGCCGTTAGGCAAGTCGACCATGGTGAATTTGCGCGAACCGATCCGCGAGCGCACGGTGGGCAACCCCTCGGTGGTCCAGGCGATGCTGGTGTCACCCCAGACGCTCTATCTGCTGGGCGCCGATATCGGCACCACCAACATGATCGTGCAGGGCAAGAGCGGTTCTTGCAGCGTGATCGATGTGGTAGTCGGTGCCGATCCGGCAGGCCTGCAACAAGCCCTCGCTTCGCTCATGCCCGAGGAAACCGGCGTACAGGTAAAAACCGCCGGGGACTCCATCGTCCTCACCGGCATGGTGACGGACGCGAGCAAGGCGCAGCGCATCGTCGAACTCGCGCAGGCCTATACGCAGCGTGCCAGCCC
>NZ_JBAURZ010000073.1:0-3830 GCF_049581445.1 Paraburkholderia sp.
GCCCAGCCGGTGCAGGCGCGGCACCGGTCGTGGCTGCAGATGCCCCACCCGCCGGAGCGGCGGCACCACTCTCGCTATCGTCATACTTCGGCAACGCCGCATTGTCGCCATAGTCCGGCAACGCACCAGCGGCAGCGGAACCGCCCTTACCCTGCGACAGCAAATAACTGCGACGCTGCAGATAAGCGTTACGCACGAACGAATACTTGTCGAGCGCGGCGCCTTCGAGTACATCGCTCGCACCCAGCAGGTTAGCGCGCGTATTGACGATGTTCACGCCATACAGCGCCCAGCTTAGGCCGTCCGGATGAACGTACGACAACGGATTGATATAGTAAGCGCCAATCGAACCCACCGCGTCACGCACCGTGCTCGGGCCGAACAGCGGCAGCACAAGGTACGGACCAGCAGGCACGCCGTAGTGGCCGAGCGTAAGGCCCAGGTCGTTGTCGTGCTTGGGCAGCTTCGCCAACGTAGCCACGTCGAACAGGCCGCCCACACCGAAGGTCGTGTTGATCACGATCCGCATGATGTCTTCGACGCCATCCGTGATCTTCAACTGCAGCAGGTTGTTTGCCGCGACGTAGACGTCGCCGATATTCGAGAAGAAGTTGGTGACGCTGTCGCGAACCGGCTGCGGCGTGATCTTGACGTAGCCTTTCGCCACCGGCTTCAACGCGTATTGGTCGACCTTGTCATTGAAGGTGAACAGCGTACGGTTCAGGCCTTCGAGCGGATCGCCCTTGGTTGGCGTCTGGACGGTGGTGCAGCCGGCCAGCATCGCCGCGGCTAGCGCCAGCGCCGAGATACGGACGCGCATGGTCTGCATTCTTGTTCTCCTTATTGACCGGACGCGCCCGATGCGGGAACTGCCGGTGCCGGCACCGCCGGCGCGGGGGCTGCAGCAGGTGCGCCCGTTTTGGCCGCGCCAGAGTCCGCCGCCTTGCTATACAGGAATTGTCCAATCAGGTTCTCGAGCACGATGGCCGACTGGGTCATCGAGATCGTGTCCCCTGCTTTCAGCATTTCGCTGTCGCCGCCCGGCTCAAGACCGATGTATTGCTCGCCAAGCAAGCCCGCGGTCAGGATCTTCGCCGAGGTGTCCTTCGGAAACTGGTATTGCTTGTCGAGGTCGATGGTAACCAGCGCTTGATACGAATTCGTGTCGAAGCTGATCGAATCCACCCGTCCAACCGTCACACCCGCGCTTTTCACCGGCGCGCGTGCCTTCAGACCACCGATATTGTCGAACTTGAGTTTGACCGGGTAAGTTGCCTGAAACGACAACGAGCTCATGTTGCCGGCTTTCAGCGCGAGAAACAGCAGCGCCACGAAACCCAGCACCACGAACAGGCCGACCCAGAAGTCGAGAGCAGTCTTTTTCATCGTCATCCCAAAGAGAATCCATTGCGCTGGCAGCGCTTTCCGCACGACGCGAGGAGGTCAACACCCGCGGCGGGAAACGTGCAGCGCAGTTTTTTAGCCGAACATCAATGCGGTCAGCAGGAAATCGAGGCCGAGCACCGCGAGCGATCCGTACACGACCGTCTTGGTCGTGGCACGCGAGACGCCCTCCGGTGTCGGTTTGGCTTCATAGCCCTGAAAGAGCGCGATGAACGTCACCGCGAAGCCGAACACAATACTTTTGATCACGCCGTTGCCAACGTCTGCCCACACGTCCACGCCGCCTTGCATCTGCGACCAGAACGAGCCGGCGTCTACCCCGATCATGAGCACACCCACCACGTAACCGCCAAACACGCCGACTGCGCTGAAAATGGCGGCCAGAATCGGCATGGAGATGATGCCCGCCCACAGCCGCGGCGCGATCACAATCTTGACCGGGTCCACCGCCATCATTTCCATTGCGGTCAATTGCTCACCAGCTTTCATCAAACCAATCTCGGCCGTGAGCGACGTGCCGGCCCGGCCTGCAAACAGCAGCGCCGTGATCACCGGCCCCAGTTCCCGCACCAGCGAGAGCGCCACCAACAACCCAAGCGCCTGCTCGGAGCCGTAGCGATTGAGCGTGTTGTAGCCCTGCAAGCCGAGCACGAAGCCCACGAACAGGCCCGACACCGCAATGATCACCAGCGAATAATTACCGACGAAGTGGATCTGCTTCGTGACAAGGCGCGGACGGCGCAGCAGCGGGAAAAGCTGAAGCACGAGGCGCAGGAAGAGGCGTGTGGCATAGCCGGCCGTTTCCAGCCCGCCGACCACCGAGCGTCCAATCGTACTGATCATGCCTGCCCTCCGCCGATGCCGAAGTCAGCCGCGAGCGGCGTGTTGCTGGGATAGTGGAACTTGAACGGGCCGTCCGGCGCGCCATCGATGAATTGGCGCACCGTCGGGTCCGTCGACGCGCGCAATTGATCAGGCGTGCCTTCAGCATGGACACCGCCGTTGGCGATGAAATACACGTAATCAGCGATGGCGAAGGATTCCGGCACATCGTGCGTCACCAGAATCGAGGTGGCGCCCAATGCCCGATTCAGCGCGCGAATCAGATTGGCCGTGATGCCGAGCGAAATGGGATCGAGGCCGGCGAACGGCTCGTCGTACATCATCAGTTCAGGGTCGAGTGCGATGGCGCGGGCCAGCGCCACGCGTCGCGCCATGCCGCCGGAAATCTCGGACGGCGCCAGGTCACGGGCACCGCGCAGGCCAACGGCATTGAGCTTCATTAGCACCAGGTCGCGGATCAGTTCTTCGGGAAGGTCAGTGTGCTCGCGCAGCGTAAAAGCTACGTTTTCGAACACCGACATGTCGGTGAACAGAGCGCCGAACTGGAACAACATGCCCATTTTGCGACGCAGGGCGTACAGCCCGTCGCGCGTCTGCGCGCCGATGTCCTGCCCCTGGAAGAGAATCTGGCCGCGCTGCGCCTGCACCAGGCCGCCGATGAGCCGCAGCACCGTAGTCTTGCCGCAACCCGAGCCGCCCATGACCGCGACAACCTGGCCGCGCCCAAAGCGCAGGTTCAGGTTGGACAGGACGAGCCGGTCGCCATAACCGAAGTCGACGTCACGTAGCTCGAGAAGAGTCTCGGGGGTGGAAGGCACGAAGCTGACAATCCTTTTACACAGAAGGCCGGATTATAGGGCCATCGTGCAAAAGCTGCCGTGACGCGCCCTGTCCCAGAAAAACAGGGACGACGCGATTATTGCGTAAACCCTTGTTGCATAGCAGAAACCGCGGCAGCCGGATCTGCCGCCTCGGTGACGGCCCGCACCACCGCCGCGCTGCCGACGCCTGTCGCCAGGACCTGCGGCATGACCTGCCGGTCAATCCCGCCAATTGCAACGAGCGGCACCACCCCTTCGAGCAGCCGTACATAGCGGGCAAGACGCGTCAAACCCTGCGGTGCCGTCGGCATCACCTTGGTGGTGGTCGGGAAAACGGCGCCAAGCGCGATGTAGCTGGGCTGGAAATGCAGCGCTGTCAGGATTTCATAGTAGCCATGCGTCGACAGACCGAGCCGCACACCTGCTGCGGCGAGCGCGCCGAGGTCCGCCTTGTGCAGGTCTTCCTGGCCGAGATGAACGCCATACGCGCCGGCCTCTAGCGCGGCCTGCCAGTGATCGTTGATGAACACCTGGGCGTCGTGCTGGCGTCCCGCCGCGACGCAGCGGACGATTTCCTGCGCCAGCTCGCTTGGCTCTGCCGTCTTGCGACGCAACTGGACGGTCTTCACGCCATAGCCGACCACCCGCTCGACCCACTCCGCGCTCGGCAGAACCGGGTAGAGACCGAGGCGCGCCGGACAGCGCGCGAATGCCTGCGCTGGCGCGGCCGGCAAACCGGTCACGCGCGGAAATTTCGTCAGG